>NZ_JBIVPK010000059.1:0-40323 GCF_044754605.1 Streptomyces sp. NPDC093064 | reverse complement strand
CCTCCCATGAGTCCGGTGAGGTGCTGATCCCGATGCGGGAAGGGGCGATCACCCCGGAGCACTTCCGTACCGAACTCGGCGACGTCATCACCGGCAGGGCTCCCGGGCGGCGTTCCGGGGGCGACGTCACGCTCTACAACTCGGTCGGGGTCGGCATCCAGGACGTGGTGGCGGCCCGACTCGTCGTCGACGCCGCCCGCCGCCAGGGCATCGGCACCGAAGTACACCTGTCCTGACCGGCTGAGGTCCGGCGAGAACCCACCCCCGCAGCGCGGCCGGCGCCGCGGGCGACCAAAAAGCCGAAAGAGAAAGGGCCAAGATGCGCATACTGATCGCCAATGTGAACACGACCGCCTCCATGACCGAGACGATCCGTGCACAGGCCGCGGCCTCTGCCTCGCCCGGTGTCGAGATCGTGGGGCTCACCCCGTCGTTCGGGCCGGAGTCGGTGGAGGGCAACTTCGAGAGCTACCTGGCCGCCGTCGCCGTGATGGACCGGATCGTCCGCTACGACGAGCCCTACGACGCGGTGATCCAGGCCGGGTACGGCGAGCACGGCCGGGAGGGCCTCCAGGAACTGCTGGACGTCCCGGTGGTGGACATCACCGAGGCGGCGGCGCAGGTGGCGATGCTGATCGGCCGCACGTACTCGGTCGTCACCACCCTGGACCGGGCCGTGCCGCAGATCCAGGACCGGCTGCTGCTCGCCGGGCTGAACGAGCGGTGCGCCTCGGTGCGGGCCTCCGGGCTGCCGGTGCTGGAGCTGGAGGCGGATCCGGCGCGCGCGGCCGACGCGATCGTGGCGGAGGCCCGCAGGGCCGTCGACGAGGACCGGGCGGAGGTGATCTGCCTGGGCTGCGGCGGTATGGCCGGGCTCGACCAGAAGATCAGTGCCGCCACGGGCGTTCCCGTCGTCGACGGCGTCGCCGCCGCGGTCACCCTCGCCGAAGGGCTCGTCCGGCTCGGCCTCAGCACCAGCAAGGTGCGCAGCTACGCACCGCCGAGGCCCAAGACCGTGACGGGCTGGCCGATCGTGCCGTAAAGAGGTCGCGGGGCGCCGTCCGAGTTCCGGACGTACGCGGCGGCGCGTTGCCGTGCCTGCCGGTGACCGTTCGCGCGCCGTCGTACGGTGTGGGCATGGCCCCTCCGCTTCCGGGTCCGCTTGCGCACCTGGCACCGCTGCTGAGCCACTACGGCTACTGGGCCGTCGGCGCGGTGGTCTTGGTGGAGGACTTCGGCGTCCCGGCCCCGGGCGAGACGATCCTGATCGCGGCCGGGGTGTATGCCGGGGCCGGGCAGCTCGACGTCGTGGCCGTGGCCCTGATCGCGTTCGCCGCGGCCGTCGTCGGGGACAACATCGGCTACCTCGTCGGCCATCTCGGCGGACGCCCCTTCGTGCACCGCTGGGGCCGGTACATCTTCCTGACGCCGGAGCGGTTCGCGGCGGCCGAGCGGTTCTTCGGCCGGCACGGCGGCAAGATCGTCGTGGTGGCCCGGTTCATCGAGGGACTGCGCCAGGCCAACGGCATCATCGCCGGCACCACGGGCATGCACTGGCTCCGCTTCCTCGCCTTCAACGCGCTCGGCGCGGCGCTGTGGGTGGGCCTGTGGGTGACCCTCGCCTACGCCGCGGGCAGGCACATCGGCACCGTCTACGACGAGATCCGCCGCTACGAGGTGTACGTGCTCGTGGCACTCGGGGTCCTCGTCGTCGCGCTGATCGTGCGGCACCTGCTGCGGCGCAGGCGACGCGAGGACTGACGACTTCACTCGCGCTGTCCACGAGGCACACCTGCCGGCCCCTGGACACACGTGCTCCCCACGGGCACGCGCGCTCACTACCGGCACCGGCGTTACGGATGCGGCCGTGGGCGTCAGCGGCCGTCCCGGCCCGTGGGCTCGTTCAGTGAGCCGGTGTCCCGCCCGCCGCCGTAGCGGCGCGGGGCCCGGTGTGCGTGCCGGTGGTGCGTCGCGACACCGGTCAGGAGGCTCGCGCCAAGGCAGAAGAGCAGGGCGAGGGCGAGACCGGCGCTGAAGACCTCGAGCGTGTTCATGGTGGCGATGTGGTTGCCGAGCACCGACACCGGGTACTGCGGGCCGCCGGACAGGTTGTCGGCGATGGCCAGGCCGGTGAAGGCGGCCGTCGCCGCGAGGAGGAGCAGGCCGATGAGCAGCATGGGAGTCATCTCCTCGAAGAGTCACTCATCGAAGCGGGTACCCAGCCCGTCGGCGACCAGCCCACGACCGACCAGCCCGGCACCAGCCGGTCCGCCACCGGCCAGGCGAACCGGCCGGCGTCCTCGGCTGCGACGGAACCCGAACCGGGACGCCGCACACCGCCGGAAGGCCTCCGGCGGTGTGTGTCCGGCGCCGGTGTGCGCCTCAGGCGGCCAGCACCTTCTCCAGGGAGGCGAGCGCCGAGCGCAGCTCCGCCTCGGTGATGGTCAGCGGCGGCGCCAGCCGGATCGTGGAGCCGTGGGTGTCCTTGACCAGGATGCCCTCGCGCATCAGGCGCTCGCTGATCTCCCGCCCGGTGCCGATCGCCGGATCCACGTCCACGCCCGCCCACAGGCCCCGTGAGCGGAAGCCGACGACACCCCGGCCGACCAGCTGGAGGAGCCCCTCGTGCAGTACCTTGCCCAGCTCCGCGGCCCGGAGCTGGAACTTGCCCGTCTCCAGGAGCCCGACCACCGCCGTGCCGACCGCCGCGGCCAACGGGTTGCCGCCGAACGTCGATCCGTGCTCACCGGGCCGCAGCACCCCGAGCACGTCCCGGGACCCGACGACCGCGGACACCGGCACGATGCCGCCGCCGAGGGCCTTGCCCAGCAGCAGGACGTCCGGGACGACGTCCTCGTGCTCGACGGCGAGGGTGCGCCCGGTGCGGCCGAGGCCCGACTGGATCTCGTCCGCGATGAACAGGCAGCCCGCCCGGCGGGTCAGCTCCCGTACGCCGGCGAGGTAGCCGTCGTCGGGGATGAGCACGCCGGCCTCGCCCTGGATCGGCTCGATCAGTACCGCCGCCGTCGTCTCGTCGATCGCGGCCTCCATGGCCGCCAGATCGTTGTACGGGACGATCTTGAAGCCCGGAGTGAACGGCCCGAAGCCCGACCGCGCCGTCTCGTCCGTCGAGAAGCTGACGATCGTCGTCGTGCGGCCGTGGAAGTTGTCCGCCGCGACCACGATCGTCGCCCGGTCGGCCGGGACGCCCTTGATCTCGTACGCCCACTTGCGGGCGACCTTGATGCCGCTCTCCACCGCCTCGGCGCCGGTGTTCATCGGCAGCACCATGTCCTGCCCCGTCAGCGCCGCCAGCCGCTCGGCGAACTCGGCGAGGCGGTCGTTGTGGAACGCCCGCGAGGTCAGGGTGAGCCGGTCGAGCTGGCGGTGGGCCGCCTCGGTCAGCACGGGGTGGCGGTGACCGAAGTTCAGCGCCGAGTAACCAGCCAGCATGTCGAGGTAGCGGCGCCCCTCGACGTCCTCCACCCAGGCGCCCTCGGCGCCGGCCACGACCACGGGCAGCGGGTGGTAGTTGTGCGCGAGGACCGGCTCCTCGGCCTGGATCAGCTCAGCGGAGGTACGGGTACGGGCAGGTGCGGTCATCAGCGGATCTCCTGGGTGCAGCACTTGATTCCGCCGCCGGCCTTGTGGAACTCGGACAGGTCGACGGGGACGGGGACGTAGCCGCGGTCGGCGAGCTGTTCGGCCAGGGCCGTGGCCCCGGGCGAGATGAAGACGTGGTGTCCGTCCGAGACGGAGTTCAGGCCGAAGGACATGGCGTCCTCGCGGGTGGCGATCAGCGCGTCCGGGTACAGCCTGGCGAGCACCTCGCGGCTGCCCGGCGAGAACGCGTCCGGGTAGTACGCGATGTTCCCCTCGCCCTCGTCGTCGAGGACGAACAGCGCCGTGTCCAGATGGTAGAAGTACGGGTCCACCAGGGTCAGGCCGATCACCGGGGCGCCGAGGAACTCCTGCGCCTCCCGATGGGCCTCACGGGTGGTGCGGAAGCCGGTGCCGGCGAGGATCCAGCGGCCGGCCGGAACGAAGTCGCCCTCGCCCTCGCACACCGCCTCGGGACGGTAGACGTCGAAGCCGGCCGACTTGAACCACGTGTCGTAGGGAAGGGACTCCGGACGGCGCTCCGGCGCGTGGAAGAGGGAGCCGAAGACGCGGCCGTCCACGACCACCGCCGCGTTGGCGGCGAAGACCATGTCGGGCAGGCCGGGCACGGGCTCCACGGTGTCGACGCTGTGGCCGTGGGCGCGGTAGACGCGCGTCAGCTCGTGCCACTGGGCCTGGGCCAGGGACACGTCCACGGGGACGTCGGGATGCATCCAGGGGTTGATCGCGTACTGCACGGCGAAGTGTCTGGGTTCGCAGACGAGGAAGCGCCGCCGGCGCGGCACACGGGTCTCGGGCACAGAGGGGTCCCTCCGCTTCCTGGGGGTCGACTGGGGTGACTCAAAGGTAGGAAGTGGCAAAGACGGACGACAAGAAACAAAAGCTGCGCGTTCAAGCAGGAATGCTGCGTGTGTCGACGGCTCAGCGCACGTCTGCTGCGTCCGGCGGAGCGGGCTGACTGGCGCCCGCCTCAGGACTGTCCGGCAGCAGGTGGGACAGCACCATCACGCTGATCGTCTTGCGGATGAACGGCTCGGTACGGATGCGTTCCAGCACCTCCTCGAAGTGCTCCACGTCCCGCGCCCGCACGTGCAGCAGCGCGTCCGCGCCGCCGGTCACCGTCATGGCCGCCGTGATCTCCGGATGGTGGCGCACCACCTCGGCCAGCCGCCGCGGCGGGGCCGCGCCCTCGCAGTACACCTCGACGTACGCCTCCGTGCGCCAGCCCAGCGCCGCCGGCTTCACCGTGGCCGTGAACCCGGTGATCACGTCGCTCTCGCGCAGCCGGTCCACGCGCCGCTTGACGGCCGTCGCGGACAGGCCGATGGCGGCGCCGATCTCGGCGAAACTGCTCCGTGCGTTCGCCATCAGAGCGGTGAGGATCTTCCGGTCGAGTTCGTCGAACGGGGCCTGCCTGCTGTTCATGGCGGCACTGTATCCAGCGCGGACGTTCGGTGCCCGGCACATGTCACAGCGTGCTTTTCGCCCCTACACTCCACGTTCATGCTGCGCGCCCTCGCCGTCGACGACGAACGCCCCTCGCTCGAGGAACTGCTGTACCTCCTGAACGCCGATCCCCGGATCGCCGGCGTGGAGGGCGCCGGTGACGCGACCGAGGCGTTGCGCCGCATCAACCGGGCGCTGGAGTCCGGCCCGGACGGACCCGACGCGATCGACGTCGTCTTCCTCGACATCCACATGCCGGGCCTCGACGGCCTCGACCTGGCCCGGCTCCTGAACGGGTTCGCCCAGCCGCCGCTGATCGTGTTCGTCACCGCCCACGAGGACTTCGCGGTGCAGGCCTTCGACCTCAAGGCCGTCGACTACGTGCTCAAGCCCGTCCGCACGGAACGCCTCGCCGAGGCCGTCCGCCGCGCCGCCCAACTACGCGGCGCCGCCCCGCGGATACCCGTCAGCGAGCCCGATCCCGACCATCTGCCCGTCGAACTCGGCGGTGTGACGCGGTTCGTGGCCGTCGAGGACATCACCCACGTCGAGGCGCACGGCGACTACGCCCGGCTGCACACCGGCAAGGGCAGCCACCTCGTGCGCATCCCGCTGTCCACCCTGGAGGAGCGCTGGCGCTCCCGCGGCTTCGTCCGCATCCACCGCCGGTACCTGGTGGCCCTGCGCCACATCGGTGAACTCCGCCTGGACGCGGGCACCGTGAGCGTCCTGGTCGGCACCGAGGAACTCCAGGTCAGCCGACGGCACGCGCGGGAACTGCGCGAGCTGCTGATACGCCGGACCGCGCGCTAGGGAGCCGTACGCCATGCCGCAGGACCCGACCGAACGCCGTGTCGTCGTCACCGGACCGCCCCGCCGCACGCGCCGGGCCCCGGTCCACTACCGTCCGCGCACGGAGATCGACGAGCAGACCACCCTCGGCCACACCTACGTCCGCTCCCTGATGCGCAGCCAACTACGGGCCGCCCTCACGGTGTTCGCGGTGCTCGTGCTCCTCGTCGGCCCGCTGCCGCTGGTGTTCGCCGCCGCCCCCGACGCCCGCCGGCTGAAGTGGGCGGTCCTCGGCTTCGGCCTCTACGCCCCCCTGGTGCTGCTCGCCCGCTGGTACGTGCGCCGCGCCGAGCGCAACGAACGCGACTTCGTACGGCTCGTCGGAGACCGCTGAACGCCGTGAACTCCGCCTACACCGTCCCCGCCGTCGCCCTCGTCGTGGTGGCCACCATCCTCGTCGGCGCCTTCGGCCTGCGCATCTCCCGCACCACCTCCGACTTCTACGTCGCCTCCCGCACCGTGGGCCCGCGCCTGAACGCGGCCGCCATCAGCGGGGAGTACCTCTCCGCGGCCTCGTTCCTGGGCATAGCCGGACTGGTCCTCGTCCAGGGCGCCGACATGCTGTGGTACCCGGTCGGCTACACGGCCGGCTACCTGGTCCTCCTCCTCTTCGTCGCCGCCCCGCTGCGCCGGTCCGGGGCCTACACGCTGCCCGACTTCGCCGAGGCCCGGCTCGCCTCCCAGGGCGTGCGGCGGCTCGCGGGCGCCTTCGTCGTCGGCGTCGGCTGGCTGTACCTGCTGCCGCAGCTCCAGGGAGCCGGACTCACCCTGGCGGTACTGACCGGGGCGCCCGCCGCGCTCGGCGCAGTGATCGTCTCCGTCGTCGTGGTGGCCATCGTCGCCGCGGGCGGGATGCGCAGCATCACCTTCGTCCAGGCCTTCCAGTACTGGCTGAAACTGACCGCACTGCTCGTCCCCGCCCTCTTCCTCGTCCTCGCCTGGCAGGGCGACGGGGCACCACACCGCGCCTACGACGAGCCGGCCGCCTTCCGCGATCAGCGCACCGTACGCGTCGCGGAAACCCTGGACCTCAGGCTGGAGCGCCCGCTCACCGTCACCGTGACCGGCACCGTCGACGGCCGTGCCCACCACGAGCGGCGGGTGAGCCTGTCGGCCGGGACGCACCGCGTCGAGGGCGGCACCCGGCTCACCTTCGCCCGGGGCGCCGCAGTCCCGGTGGCCGAACGCGGCGGCAGCGGCGGCATGTCCACCTCACTGGCCGCGGGCCGTGAGGAACGCCCGCTGTACGCCACCTACGGGCTGATCCTCGCCACCTTCCTCGGCACCATGGGCCTGCCGCACGTCGTCGTCCGCTTCTACACGAGCCCGCACGGCGTGGCCGCCCGCCGCACCACGGTGGCCGTGCTCGGCCTGATCGGCGCCTTCTACCTGCTGCCCCCGGTGTACGGCGCCCTGGGCCGCATCTACGCCCCCGAACTCACCCTCACCGGGAGCGCGGACGCCGCCGTGCTGCTGCTGCCCGACCGGGTGATCGGCGGCCTCGGCGGGGACCTGCTGGGCGCGCTGGTCGCGGGCGGCGCGTTCGCGGCGTTCCTGTCGACCGCCTCCGGCCTGACCATGGCGGTGGCCGGGGTGCTCACCCAGGACGTGCTGCCCTCGCGCGGCGTACGCCACTTCCGGCTCGGCACGGTGCTCGCCATGGCCGTACCGCTCGCGGCGAGCGTCCTGGTCGGCGGGCTGCCCGTCGCCGACGCCGTCGGGCTCGCCTTCGCGGTGTCCGCCTCCTCCTTCTGCCCGCTGCTCGTCCTCGGCATCTGGTGGCGGCGGCTCACTCCGCCCGGCGCGGCCGCCGGGATGCTGGCGGGCGGCGGCGCCGCGCTCGTCGCCGTCGCCGTGACCATGGCCGGCTTCCCGGGCACCGGGCCGCTGCACGCGCTGCTCGCCTGGCCCGCCCTGTGGTCGGTGCCGCTGGGCTTCCTCACGATGATGCTGGTCTCCCTGGCCACGCCCGGCCGGGTGCCGGCCGGCACCGCGGCCGTCCTGGCCCGGTTCCACCTGCCGGAGCAGCTGCGGGCGGAGGTGAAGGCATGAGCGGCTTCCTCGCCGGGCTGTGCGTGGCCGTGCTGCCGCTGCTCGCCGCCGGGTACTGGCTCGGCCGGCGCACCGCCCGCCCGCAGACCCTCGGCGGGCTCGGCACCCCCGTGGAGCACGCCACCTTCCAGACCCTGCACGCGGCCTCGCTCGCGGCACCCCCGCTGCGGGCCGGGCTGACGGAGGAGACCGCCCGAAAGTCGGCCCGCCGGCTGCGCTCCCTGCTCGGCACCGACGCCCTGTGCCTCACGGACGAGGCGCGCGTCCTCGCCTGGGACGGTGTGGGCGGCCACCACCGCACCGAGATCATGGAACGCCTCGCCGGGCCCCTGGAGACCGGCCGCGGCGAGGCCTTCCAGCTCACCTGCCGGACCCCGGACTGCCCCGTGCGCTGGGCCGTCGTCACCCCGCTCACCGTCGACGACCGCGTCCATGGCGCCCTCGTCGCCTGCGCGCCCCGCGAGTCGGCCGTGCTGGCCCGCGCCGCGGCCGAGGTCGCCCGCTGGGTCTCCGTGCAACTGGAGCTCGCGGACCTCGACCGGTCCCGCACCCGGCTCATCGAGGCCGAGATCAAGGCCCTGCGCGCGCAGATCTCCCCGCACTTCATCTTCAACTCGCTCGCGGTGATCGCCTCGTTCGTCCGCACCGACCCCGAGCGGGCGCGGGACCTGCTGCTGGAGTTCGCCGACTTCACCCGCTACTCGTTCCGCAGGCACGGCGACTTCACCACGCTCGCCGACGAACTCCACGCCATCGAGCACTACCTGGCGCTCGTACGGGCCCGCTTCGGCGACCGCCTGTCGGTCACCCTCCAGATCGCGCCCGAGGTGCTTCCCATCGCCCTGCCGTTCCTGTGCCTGCAACCGCTGGTGGAGAACGCCGTCAAGCACGGCCTCGAGGGCAAGACCGGTACCTGCCACATCAGGATCACCGCGCGCGACGAGGGCGCCGAGGCGGTGGTCGTCATCGAGGACGACGGCGCCGGCATGGACCCCGGCCTGCTGCGCCGCATCCTCGCGGGTGAGGACAGCCCCTCCGGCGGCATCGGCCTGTCCAACGTCGACGACCGGCTCCGGCAGGTCTACGGCGACGACCACGGACTGGTCATCGAGACCGCGCAGGGCGCGGGCATGAAGATCAGCGCCCGGCTGCCGAAGTACCAGCCGGGCGTCCACTCGGCGACGCGGCTCACCGGGGAGTGACCCTCCTCAGGTGCCGCGGGTGACGACCATGCCCAGTGTGACGAGGCCCAGCACGACCCAGCCGAACCACAGCCAGCCGTTGCCGCCGAGCGCCACCGTGTAGGCCGTCACCGCGACGAGCGCGCCGACGGTGACCACCCCCATCGCCTTCGTGGAACCGTCCGTGGAACCGTGCATCGCGGCACCCTCCTCATGGTCCGTAACCTCCATGGTGCCCCGGTTCGGCCCATCGGCATCCCTCCACAACAAGCCGCTTCCATCCTCACCCCCACGACAAGGCAGCGCCCCGGGCCGGGTAACCCGGGCCCGGCAGCGCCGGGGGGCCGTGCGACGACGGTCGGTCGCGGGGCACCGGCGGGGCCGCAGGGAGGCGATGCGGGATGGCCGGCCGGGAGCGATGGGCCCGACGGGGGACCGCCGCGGGCGACGGCGGCGAGCGGTGCTCTCGCGGCTGATGGTCCGCTGCGCCGGGTGGCGGGCCGGATGGGGGTACCGGCCCGCGCCGCTGGGCCGTGTGGACGCGAACGGTCCGGGGGCGCGGCAGCGATGCCGCGCCCCCGGACCGTCCGGATGCGGATGGGCTCAGTTGCCCCGTGCGTTCAGGGACGCCAGGTACGCGTTGTACGCCTCGAGTTCCTTGTCGCCGTCGCGGTCCGCGGCGCGGTCCTTGCGGCGGGCCTGGCGCTGTTCGGATTTGTACCACTGGAAGAGCAGGGCGAGCAGTACCAGGACCGAGGGGATCTCACTGAACGCCCAGGCGATGCCGCCGGCCGCGTTCTGGTCGGTCAGGGCGTCGATGCCGAGCGAGGCGGGCGGGTTCACGAAGGTGTCGACCATGGGCGTGGTCGCCATCATCAGCGCGATGCCGAAGAACGCGTGGAACGGCATGCCCGCGAACAGCTCCAGCATCCGCATCAGGTGACCCGGCCGGTTCGGGCCCGGGTCCACGCCCATGATCGGCCAGAAGAACACCAGGCCCACCGCGAGGAAGTGCACCATCATCGCGATGTGCCCGGCCCTCGAGCCCATCAGGAAGTCGAAGAGCGGAGTGAAGTACAGGGCGTACAGGCTCGCGACGAACATCGGGATGGTGAAGGCGGGGTGCGTGACGACCCGCAGGTACCGGCTGTGCAGCAGGGCCAGCAGCAGCTCACGCGGCCCCTTGCGGCCCCTCCCGGCCACCGGCAGCGCGCGCAGCGCCAGCGTGATCGGGCCGCCGAGCAGGATCAGGATCGGCGACAGCATGCTGATGATCATGTGCTGGACCATGTGCACGCTGAACATGACCATGCCGTAGTCGTTCAGCTTGGTGCACATCACCAGGGCCACGGTCAGCACACCGATGACGTACGCCACCGTCCGGCCCACCGGCCAGGCGTCGCCGCGCCGCCGCAGCCGCACCACACCCCAGCCGTACAGGCCGAGCCCCAGCAGGCAGGCGACGAGGAAGAACGGGTCCGCGGACCACTCGAGACCGCGTCCCAGCGTGAACGGCGGCAGATCGTACATCATGCCGTGCCCGCTGTGATCCATCCGCCGGCTCCTGATTCGTGGGGATTGTGCGCTGTCTGTCCACAGCTGTCTGTCCGCACCCAGAGTAGAACCGCCCCCGGCCGCGTCTGCGACCGGGGGCGGTGGGGACGAGCGGCGTGTTCTACAGCACGCACTCCGCCTCGGCGTACCGCTCCGCGGGGACCGTCTTGAGGGTCGCCACCGCCTCGGCCAGGGACACCATCACGATGTCCGTGCCGCGCAGCGCCGTCATCCGGCCGAACTCCCCGCGGTGCACCGCCTCCACGGCGTGCCAGCCGAACCGGGTGGCCAGCACCCGGTCGTACGCCGTCGGCGTGCCGCCGCGCTGGACGTGCCCGAGGATCACCGGCCGGGCCTCCTTGCCGAGCCGCTGCTCCAGTTCGAGGGAGAGCTGCCGGGCGACGCCGGCGAACCGCTCGTGGCCGTAGACGTCCTTGCCGCCCTCGTCGAAGTCCATGGTGCCCGCACGGGGCTTGGCGCCCTCCGCGGCCACGACGATCGCGAACCGCTTGCCCGCCGCGAAACGCTCGCCGACCTTCGCCGCCAACTCCTCGATGTCGAAGGGTCGTTCGGGGACGACGATGGCGTGGGCGCCGGCCGCCATGCCGGACTGGAGCGCGATCCAGCCGGTGTGACGGCCCATGACCTCCACGATCAGCACCCGCTGGTGGGACTCGGCGGTGGTCTTCAGCCGGTCCAGGGCCTCGGTGGCGACGGTCACGGCGGTGTCGAAGCCGAAGGTGAGGTCCGTGACCGCGATGTCGTTGTCGATGGTCTTGGGCACGCCGACGATCGGCAGGCCGTTGTCCGACAGCAGCCGGGCCGCCTTGAGCGTGCCCTCACCGCCGATCGGGATGATCGCGTCGAGCCCCAGCTCCTCGACATGGCCCTTGGCCCGCTGCACGCCGTCCCGCAGGTGCTCGGGACGGACCCGGGAGGAGCCGAGGATGGTCCCGCCGCGGGCGAGGATGCCGCTCACCGCGTCGAGATCGAGCTTGAGGTAGTCGCACTCCAGGAGGCCCTTCCAGCCGTCGCGGAAGCCGATGACCTCGTCGCCGTGGTCGACGACGGCACGGTGCACGACGGACCGGATGACGGCGTTCAGGCCGGGACAGTCGCCGCCGGAGGTGAGGACGCCAATGCGCATAGCCCGGATAACCTTCTCAACGTGGGCGCGGGGACCGGACCACACTGTCCGGTCGGTCCCCGCCACCCTAGCGGCACCGGGCGGTCGGGCCGAACCGTGCGTCCGCCTGCTGGACGGGCCCGCTCACCTGTGCGGACACCGTGTCAGACGGGCTCCCGCCGGGGCCGTCCAGGCGGGCTGCCGCGGGCCTGTTCCGGCTACGCGCCGACGCGCGCAGCCGGTCCTGAGCGGGCTGCTGCGCAGCTGTCACTACGCAGGCTGCTGCGCAGCTGTCACTACGCAGGCTGCTGCGCAGCTGTCACTACGCAGGCTGCTGCGCAGCCGCGATGCGCTCGTTGCGCAGTGCCTCGTACCAGTGGTCCTCGATCGGCGGCAGCGCGTTGACGTCGAGCGCAAGCTTCAGCAGCAGGTCCGCGATCAGCGGGTTGCGGGCCAGCACCGGCCCGTGCATGTACGTGCCGAAGACGGTGTCGTTGTACGCGCCCTCCGTGCCGTCTCCCGTGCCGTTGCCCCTGCCCAGGCGGACCTGGGCGAGCGGGCGGGCGGTGGGGCCGAGGTGGGTGACGCCCTGGTGGTTCTCGAACCCGGTCAGCTGGGGCAGGCCGAGCCGCGGGTCGACGTCGCCGAGCACGTCGCCGACGCACCGCTCGCCCTCACCGCGCACCGACACGACGTCGAGCAGGCCGAGCCCCGGCTCACGCTGCCCGAGGTCGTTGACGAACTCGTGGCCGAGGATCTGGTACCCGGCGCAGACGGAGAAGACGATCGCGCCGTTCTCCGCCGCCCTGTGCAGACCGCCGTCGCGACGCAGCCGCTCCGCCGCCAGCCGCTGCGGCCGGTCCTCGCCGCCGCCGATCAGGTAGATGTCGCCGGAGGTCGGGATCGGCTGGTCGCTGCGCACGTCGAGACGGGCCACGTCCAGGCCGCGCTGGCGGGCCCGGCGCTCCACCACGAGGACGTTGCCCTGGTCGCCGTAGGTGCTCAGCAGGTCCGGGTAGATCCACACCAGCCGCAGTTGGTTGTCGCTCATGAAGTGGTCGTCCTTTGTGGTCAGTTGCCGACGCGGCGGCGCAGGTCCTGGAACGCGGTGTAGTTGGCGATGACCTCGATCCGGCCGGACGGGGCCTGCTGCACGGCCTGGTCCAGGCTGTCGCAGACCTGGAACTGCTGGCCCGCCACCTCCAGGCGCACCGCGAGGTCCAGCTTCCGGTCCCCGAGCACGAACAGCGGGTGGCCGGTCAGGCGCGTGTAGTCGACATCCCACAGCCAGGACGTGTCGGTGCCGTCGGCGCTGCGCGCGTTGACCGACAGGATGACCGGGGTGGGCGGCGGATCGATCAGGGAGAAGGTCTCCAGCCAGCCGGCCGGGTTCTTCGCCAGCAGCAGGCGCAGGTCGCGGCCCTGGAACTGGACGACGTCGTAGCGGCCGGCGACCGCCTGCACCTGGTACATCCGCTCAAGGGCGACCTGCGGCGGCACCCCGAAGACGGCGGCGACGGCCGCGGACGAGGCGGCGTTGGCCTTGTTGGCGCGGCCCGGCAGCTGAAGGTGGATCGGCCAGGCCGAGCCGTGCGGGTCGAGGACGTGGTCGCCGGACAGGGCCCAGCTGGGGGTGGGCCGGCGGAAGCCGCACTCGCCGCAGTACCAGTCGTCGCCCGGACGCTGCATCACTCCGCCGCAGGAGGGGCAGGACCAGGCGTCGTCCTTCCACATCTGCCCGGCGGCCACCCAGATCACGTTGGGGGACGAGGACGCGGCCCATACCACCAGCGGGTCGTCGCAGTTGGCGACGAGCACGGCCTTGGAGCCGCTGAGCGCCTCGCGCCAGTTCTCGGCGAGCATCCGGGTCTCGCCGGCCCGGTCGAGCTGGTCGCGGGAGAGGTTGAGCAGCGCGATGCACTTGGGAGCGGTGTCCCGGGCCACGCCCGCGAGGTACTTCTCGTCGACCTCTATCACGCCGAACTTCGCGTCCGAGCCGCCGGCGAGCGCCGAGGTGATGCCCGCGGGCATGTTCGCGCCGAGCGCGTTGGAGACGACCGGCCCCGCGGCCCGCAGCGCCTCGGCGATGAGCCGGGTGGTCGTCGTCTTGCCGTTGGTCGCCGAGACCAGGATCACGTCCAGGTGCGTGGCGAGCCGGGCGAGCAGATCGGGGTCGAGCTTGAGGGCCACCCGACCGCCGATCACCGAACCGCTGCCGCGTCCCGCGGCACGCGATGCCGCAGCGACCGCCTTGCCCGCAGTCACGGCCAGCTTGGCCCGCGGCGTGAGCGGGTCCGAGTTGCCTGCCATCAGTTCTCGATCCTCCTTGCGTACGCGCCGCGCCCTGAGCCATCCGGCAACGTGGTGTGGACCTCAGCCTATCGAGATCCGTTGAGCTCCCGAATCCCGGCCCATGCCAGCGCGGCAGGCAGGGGCACATGGAACCGTACCCTTGCCGCCATGCGACATGGCTCGATCCCGGGCGCCCGCGGGCGCGTCCAGCCCCTTTCCCTGCTCGGCAGCCCCGTTCTGCACGCCCCCTGCGAGGAGGTCACCGACTTCGGTCCCGAACTGTTCCAGGTGGTGGAGGACTTGTTCGCGACGATGTACGCGGCGCGCGGCGTGGGCCTCGCCGCGAACCAGATCGGGCTGCCGCTGCGCGTCTTCGTGTACGACTGCCCGGACGACGAGGACGTGCGCCACCTCGGCCATGTGGTCAACCCGCGGCTGGTGGAGGCGGACGGAGTGGAGATCCGCGGGCCGGAGGGCTGCCTGTCCCTGCCGGGCCTGGAGGCGGGGACGGAGCGCTACGACCACGCGGTGGTCGAGGGCTTTTCGGTGACCGGGGAGCCGGTCACCGTGCACGGGACGGGTTTCTTCGCGCGCTGCCTCCAGCACGAGTGCGACCACCTCGACGGCCGGGTGTACGCCGACCGCCTCTCGGGATGGCGGCGCAGCCGGCTGCTGAGGCAGGCCGCCCGGGCGCCGTGGGGGCGGTGAACCTCCGTGCGGCCGCGGGTCGTCGGCGGCCGGCTGCGCCCCGCGGCTGAGCCGCACGGTGATGAGCGCCGTGCCCGCGGGCGGGGCTCAGAACCCGGGGCCGCCCATCTTGTCGCCCACCGCCGCCAGCCGTCCCCACAGGAGGTCCGCCAGGCTGCGCACCAGTTCCGCCCGCGAACACGGCCGTTCGCCCAGCCACCAGTCGCCGGCCGCGTGCATCATGCCGACGATGCCGTGGCCCCACACACGGGCCAGTTGCTGCCCGGCCGGACCCAGGTCGAGCCGCTCCTCGATGACCCGGGCCAGCTCCTCGCCCATGCGGCGCAGCAGCGGGGCGGAGTGCTTGCCGACGTCGAAGCCCTGGTCGGTGCCCTGGCCACCCTCCGCCGGATGCATCAGGAAGCGGTAGACCTGCGGACGGGCCTCGATGGCCGCGAGGTAGGTGTCCAGCGTCGACTCCACGCGCTCCCGCCGGTCCGCGGGGGCGTCCAGCGCGGCCCGCAGGGAGCCGAGCAGGGCGTCGGTGTGCCGCTGGGCGAGGGCGGCGTACAGCCCTCCCTTGTCGCCGAAGTGGCGGTAGAGGATCGGCTTGGTGATGCCGGCCTCGGCGGCGATGGCGTTCATCGACGCGTGCGGGCCGTCGCGCAGCACCACCCGGTCGGCGGCCTCCAGCAGCTCGCGCCGTCGGCGGTCGGCGGACCGCTGCTGATCGGTCCGCTGCGTGGTGTCCATGAGATCTCCCCACCCGTGCTGGTTCGGTGACGCCTGCGCAAAGTAACACTGACGAGGTCGGATACCTCGAACGGGCTGCCGGGGGATGATCGGGAGTTGACTTTTTCTACTGACCGGTAACATAGTACCGTTACCGCAAGTAACACGCAGGTGCGCCGCTGGAGGGGACATGGCCGAGTTCACCATGGAGCTCAACGACGAGCAGAAGGAGGTCCGGGACTGGCTGCACGGCTTCGCGGCCGATGTGATGCGCCCGGCCGCCGCCGAATGGGACGAGCGCGAGGAGACCCCCTGGCCGGTTATCCAGGAGGCGGCCAAGGTCGGCATCTACTCCCTCGACTTCTACGCCCAGCAGTACTTCGACGCCACCGGGCTCGGCATTCCGATGGCCATGGAGGAGCTGTTCTGGGGCGACGCCGGCATCGCCCTGTCCATCGTCGGCACCGGCCTCGCCGCCGTGGGCGTCCTCGCAAACGGCACCGAGGAGCAGATCGGCACCTGGATCCCGCAGATGTACGGCGACCCGAGCGACGTGAAGGTCGCCGCCTTCTGCTCCTCCGAGCCCGACGCCGGCTCCGACGTGGCCTCGATGCGCACCCGCGCGGTGTACGACGAGGCCAAGGACGAATGGGTGATCAACGGCACCAAGACCTGGGCTACCAACGGCGGCATCGCCAACGTGCACGTGGTCGTCGCCTCCGTCGACCCCGAACTCGGCTCCAAGGGCCACGCCTCCTTCATCGTTCCGCCGGGCACACCGGGACTGACGCAGGGCCAGAAGTTCAAGAAGCACGGCATCCGCGCCTCGCACACCGCCGAGGTGGTCCTGGACGGCGTACGCGTCCCCGGGTCCTGCCTGCTCGGCGGCAAGGAGAAGCTCGACGAGCGGCTCGCCCGCGCCCGGGAGAAGGCCCGGAAGGGCGGTGTGGGGGTCCCCCCGGCCGGAGGCTGGGGGAGGGTGAAGAACGCGGCGATGGCCACGTTCGAGGCGTCCCGCCCCGCCGTCGGCGCCATGGCGGTCGGCACCGCCCGGGCCGCCTACGAGGTCGCCCTGGACTACGCCAGGACGCGGGAGCAGTTCGGCAGGCCGATCATCGACAACCAGGGCGTCGCCTTCCAGCTCGCCGACATGCGCACGCAGATCGACGCCGCCCGGCTGCTGGTCTGGCGGGCCTCGTGGATGGCGGTCAACGGCAGGCCGTTCGAGGCCGCCGAGGGCTCGATGTCCAAGCTGTTCGCCAGCGAGACCGCGAAGAAGGTCACGGCCCAGGCCATCCAGATCCTCGGCGGCAACGGCTACACCCGGGAGTATCCGGTGGAGCGGATGCACCGTGACGCGGCGATCTACACCATCTTCGAAGGGACCAGCGAGATCCAGCGGCTGGTGATCTCCCGCACGATCTCGGGCATGCCGATCCGCTAGCGGTGCCGCAGCGGAGTCAGTTGGTCGATGTCATAGCGCCTTCTGAGGGCCTCGATCGCCGTGTGGTCCGGCGGGCCCCCGTTGCCCAGGATCTCCAGCAGTTCCTCGAAGTACCGCTCGTGGTCCGGCGGTGGGGACGCCTGGAAGAACATCTTGGCGGGGGTGTCGGTGGGGTTGGCGAAGGCGTGCGGGCAGCCCGGCGGGACGACGATGACCGTGCCCGGGGTCGCCCGCACCACGCGGTTGCCGGAGTGGGACTCCCACCGCTGCCAGTGGTCGGGGGTCCGGATCCGCGGCTCGAAGGCGAGCACGTCCAGCTCGCCCTCGAGCACGTAGAACAACTCCTCGCTGCGGGTGTGCACATGGGCGCCGACGTCGAAACCCGGCGGGACCTCCACCTCGAAGGTGGAGGCCGTCCGCGAGTGCGAGCCGGTCACCTTGAACGTCACGCGCTGGGCCGGCGCCTCGACGACGCGGCCCTGGCCCGGCGGTACGAGCAGTCCTTCCGTGCTCATCGCCGGCTCACCACGTCACGGGCAGGGCCTCGGGCCCCCGGATCAACGCGCCCTTCCTGAAGGGCACTCGCTCCGGGGACACCGCGAGCCGCAGATTCGGCACCCGGTCAAGCAGGGCGTCCACCAGCAGCTCCGCTTCCAGCCGGGCCAACTGGCCGCCCGGGCAGTGGTGCGGGCCGAAGCCGAACGTTACATGCGGGTTCGGACTGCGCGTGAGGTCGATCGTCCCGGGGTCGGGGAAGACGTCCGGGTCGCGGTTGGCGGCCAGGTACGACACGTAGACCGCGTCGCCCGCCCGGATCCGCACCCCCTTGATCTCCACGTCCTCCAGGGCGATCCGGGACAGCCCGACCGCGTTGCGGTGCGGGATGTAGCGCAGCAGCTCGTCGATGGCCCGAGGGCGGATCCGCCGGTCCGCGCGCAGCCGGTCGGCCAGCTCGGGACGGGTCAGCAGGATGTAGAACATCTGCCCGCTGTTGCTGGTGACCGCCTGGCCGCCGATCTGGAGGAGGATCGCGAGCCCCACGGCCTCCGCCAGGGCGATCTCACGGCCTGCCACGGCGGTCCCGAGCAGCGAGGCGATGTCCTCCCCGGCGCTGTCCGCGCGGGCGTCGAGGAGCTCGGCGAAGTATGTGCCCATCTCCTCCTTGGCCTGCTCGCTGACGGCGCCGCCGTGCGCGGAGGACAGGATCTGCCGGGTCCAGGCGTGCATCCCCTGCCGGTCCGCGACCGGCACCCCCATCAGCTCGCAGATCACCGCGATCGGGAACGGGCTGAGCACCTCGGCGGTCAGGTCGGCGGGCGGGCCGTTGGCGAGCAGGTCGTCGACCAGTTCGTCCAGCATCCGGCGGGCGCTGTCCCGCACCCGCTCGACACCGGGCGCGGTGAGGGCGGGGGCGACCGCGCGGCGCAGCCGGGTGTGGTCGGGCGGGTCCAGGAAGCCGACCGCGTCGCGGGCCGGGATGAAGTGCGGGGCCAGCCGGGTGATCTGCCGGTCGATGACCGCCTCGCGGCCGAACCGGGGGTCGTTGGTGACCGTCCGCACGTCGTCCATGCGGGTCACCAGCCACGCCCAGCCCTCGCCGTCGGGCAGCTCGATACGGGTGACCGGGCCCTGCTCCACCAGCTCGGAGAGCACCGGGTCGAAGGCCACGCCCGTCAGGTCGAACGCCGGCCAGTGCCAGAGCGGCGGCACCCTCCCGGTGCGTGCCTCCTCGACGAGCGTCTCCTCGGTCATGCCCCGCTCCCGGCCTGCCAGTAGCCGAGCGACATCTCGGCGGTGATGCCGGGACCGAACCCGGCGAGCAGTCCGCGCGCCTGGTCCTCGGTGCTGCCGTCGTCGAACAGCCGGCGCAGCGCGTCCAGGACGACGGCGCTGGCGATGTTGCCGTACTCGGTGAGCGTGGCCCGGCTGAACCGGAACGCGTGCGGCTCGACGTTCAGGAACTTGCTGAGGTCGTCCAGGATGCGCGGGCCACCCGCGTGGATGACGTAGAAGTCCAGGTCGGACGCGTCCCAGCCGTGCAGTCCGGCCAGGTCCCGCAGGGCCGGGGCGAGCGGCTCCATCGTGGTGGGCACCCGCTTGTCCAGCATGAAGTGGAAGCCGGTCGCCCGGACGTCGTAGGCGATCCACTCCTCGGTCTTGGGGATCAGGTACGAGCCGTTGCGCTCCAGCCGGACGCCCGTTCCGCCGGTGCCGCGGACCACGGCCGCGGCGATGCCGTCGCCGAACAGGCCGTTGGAGAGCAGGGAGCCGACGCCGAGGTCGGTGGGCTGGTAGCACAGCGAGCAGAACTCGCAGGCCACGATGAGCGCGTTGGCGTCCGGGTAGGCCGTGCAGAAGTCGTGGGCCCGGTTGATCGCGGCGCCCCCGGCCGCACAGCCCAGCTGGGCTATGGGGAGCTGCCGGGTGGTCGAGTCGAACTCCATCTCGTTGATCAGCCACGCGGTGAGCGAGGGCATCATGAAGCCCGTGCACGACACGTAGATGATGACATCGATGTCCCGGGCCAGGAGCTCGGCGTCGTCGAGAGCCCGCTGGATGACCGCGGGGACCCGGGCCTTCGCCTCCTCCTCGTAGAGCTTGTTGCGCTCCTCGAAGCCGGGGTGCTTGAGGGTCTCCTCGATGGGCTGAACGATGTGCCGGGTCCGCACGCCGGTGTTCTCGATCAGCCGGAGGGCCAGGGGGAGCTGCGGGTGGTCCGCGTGGCGGGACCGCGCGAGCTCCAGCGTCTCCTCCATCGTGATCACGTGCTCTGGAACGGACACCGAGGGTCTGCACAAAGTCGCCATGAGCCGTGCCTGCTTTCGCCTTCCGGAAGGCCGGTTGCCCCCCGGTCAGAGGGTGGTGCACCAGAAGGGTGGTCCATCCACGATCGCCCGAGAGAGCGACGATCTTCTCGCGGAACTACTCCAATCCGGCGACGGCGGACAGGAGCCGGCGGGCTCGCGAGACCCGGTTCCGGAGGACGGGAAACCCGCTCCCGCGGCCGGAAAGCGCCTGTTCACAGCCTTGTGGTCGCGTTCCGTCACGGGCCCCGCGGCCTGCTCCACCCGCCACCCACCACAGGAAGATCGAAGCCGCGCCTCCTGGGCCGCCGGGGGCGGGCGTCGGCGTCAGCCTTCAGGAGTACGGCGCCGGCCCGCACGGAGGTAGCAGCCGTCCATGCCGAGCCGGCGCCGCGGGCGCCGCGCAGGCGCACGGCAGGGCTCCGTGTCTCGGGGCGGGGCGGGGCGGGGCGGGGCCGAGGCGGGGCCGGGGACGGGAAAGGCGGCACGGGGGGCTTGGCGGCCGTGCTGAAGCGCCTGCCGGGTCACGGCAGCCGACCTCGTGCCACGTCGGCCCCGTCAGTCCGGTTGGCCCCGTCGCTCCGGTCGGCCCCGTCGGCCCGTCCGTACCGTCGGTCCGGTCAGCCGGAGGCGGTTCCGCTGCTGTGGGCGATGCAGGCCACGTCGATGCGGTCGGCCAGCTTGGCCAGCTCGATGGTCAGCGCGGCCACCGTATCCTCGTCGAGACCCTCCTGGCCGGCCTCCACCAGCCGCAGCCACCGCCCGCCGACCGTGCGCAACAGCTTGCTCACGTCGGCCGCGGCCACCTGCAAGGTACCGCGGTCGTCGACGATCAGAGGGAGAGTCACTTCGCGGTTCACAAAGGGGATCGTAGCCGTGGAAGGCTCACGCCCCGTGCCACACGGTGGTGATGTTGCAGAACTCGCGGATTCCGTGCCCGGACAGCTCACGTCCGTACCCCGACCGCTTCACACCTCCGAACGGGAACGCGGGGTGCGAGGCGGTCATCCCGTTGAAGTACACCCCGCCCGCCTCCAGGTCCCGTACGAACCGTTCCACCTCGGTCTCGTCCTCGGTCCAGACGTTGGAACTCAGGCCGAAGAGCGAGTCGTTGGCGATGAGCACCGCCTCGTCGAGGTCGGCCGCCCGGTACAGCGTGGCCACCGGACCGAACGCCTCCTCGCGGTGGATGCGCATCTCGCGGGTGATGCCGGACAGCACGGTCGGCGGGTAGTACCAGCCGGGCCGGTCGGGCCGTTCGCCACCGCACATCACATGGGCCCCGCCGCGCCGGGCGTCGTCGACGAGCTCCTCCAGGTCCGCGCGGCCCCGCTCACTGGACAGCGGTCCGACCTCGGTGTCCTCCTGCAACGGGTCGCCGATCCGCAGCGCCCTCATACCGGCGGTGAAACGCTCGGCGAAGGCGTCGTAGACGTCCGTGTGCACGATGAACCGCTTGGCGGCGATGCAGGACTGGCCGTTGTTCTGCACGCGCGCGGTCACCGCGACCCCGGCGGCCCGGTCGATGTCGGCGGACGGCATCACGATGAACGGGTCGCTGCCGCCCAGCTCCATCACCGTCTTCTTGATCATCTCCCCGGCGGTGGACGCCACCGCCCGCCCGGCCGGCTCGCTGCCGGTCAGGGTGGCCGCCTTCACGCGCTCGTCGCGCAGGATGTCGTCGACCGCTCCGGAGCCGATGAGCAGGGTCTGGAAACAGCCCTCGGCGAAGCCTGCCCGGTGGAACAGGTCCTCCAGGTACAGGGCCGTCTGCGGCACGTTGGAGGCGTGCTTGAGCAGGCCGACGTTGCCGGCCATCAGGGCGGGCGCGGCGAAGCGGATCACCTGCCACAGCGGGAAGTTCCAGGGCATGACGGCCAGCACGGGTCCGAGCGGCCGGTAGCGGACCAGGGCGCGGGAGGCCCCGGAGTCCTTCACGTCCGACTCGGCGGGCCGCTCGTCGGCGAGGAGTTCCTCGGCGTGCTCGGCGTACCAGCGCATCGCCCTGGCGCACTTCGCGGCCTCCGCGCGGGCCTGCTTGACCGGCTTGCCCATCTCCGTGGTCATGACACGGGCGATCTCCTCCTGGTCCTCGTCGAGGAGGGCGGCGGCCCTGTTCATCAGCCGTGCGCGCTCGGCGAAGGCCGTCGTCCGGTACGTACGGAACGTGGCCTGCGCGAGCTGGAGCCGGCGCTCGATCTCCTCCTCGCCCATGGCCTCGTACGTCTTGAGCGTCTCGCCGTTGGCCGGGTTCACCGTGGCGATGGACATGGCTGACCTCCCCGGGGAGCGGGCTGTGATTCGACCTTCCCGCGCCGCGGTGCCGATCGCAACGCGTGAGGTCCTCGTCAGAGCGAGTGCTCGGCCAGGCGGTCCAGAAACGCGGTCTGGGCCGTGACGATCACCTCGCGGGCCCGGTCCAGACCGAGCCAGGCCACCCGGTCGAGCTCCGGGAACTCCTGGGTGCGTCCGGACCGCGGCGGCCACTCCATGGTGAACGTGCCGGGGACGATCGCCGCCGGGTCGAGGTCGCCCTCGATCGCCCAGGCGGTGACGGTCTTGCCGTTCGTCTGCCGGACCTCGCCCAACGGCACGGCCTCCCCGTCCGGCGGCGGCAGCCCCAGCTCCTCCCGGAACTCGCGGCGGGCCGCCTCCCACGCGGGTTCCTCCGGGTCGTACTCGCCCTTCGGCACCGTCCACGCCCCCGCCTCCCGCCGGGCGAAGAAGGGGCCGCCCATGTGTCCGAGGAGCACCTCCAGGCCGTCGCCGGAGCGCCGGTACAGCAGCAGGCCGGCACTGCGCCGACCCCGCCGGGCGCTCATGGCGCGATCTCCGGGTGCGCGGCCAGCAGCGTCGCGACGCTGTCGGCGTCCTCGGGCCGCTTGTCCTCGCGGTAGCGCACGACCCGGGCGAAGCGGAGGGTCACGCCCGCGGGGTAGCGGGTGGACCGCTGCAGGCCGTCGTAGGCGATCTCGACGACGAGTTCGGGACGTACGGTCACCACCCAGCCGTCGTCCTCGACGGCGAGCCGGCGCAGCCGCTCGGTCTGCCAGGCCAGCATCGCGTCCGTCATGCCCTTGAACGTCTTGCCGAGCATCGCGAAGCCGCCGTCGGCGGTGCGTGCGCCCAGGTGCAGGTTGGAGAGCTTGCCGGTGCGGCGGCCGTGGCCCCACTCGGCGGCCAGGACCACCAGGTCCAGGGTGTGCACGGGCTTCACCTTGAGCCAGGACGCGCCTCGCCGGCCCGCGCTGTAGCCGGCGTCGAGGGCCTTGACGACCACGCCCTCGTGGCCGCGCCGCAGTGTTTCGGCCAGGAACCGTTCGGCCTCGCCCACGTCGTCCGGTCCGGACACCAGGGTGCGCCTGACCCGCATCGGCTCCGGCACCAGACGGGCCAGCTCGGCGTGGCGCTCGGTCAGCGGCAGGTCGAGCAGGCCGCGGTCGCCGACCGACAGCGCGTCGAAGAAGACGGGGGAGACGGGGACCGCCTCGGCGGCCGTGGCCACGTCGACGCGCGAGCCCACGCGGCCGGCGGTCTCCTGGAACGAGCGCGGCCGCCCGTCCGCCCCGAAGGAGATGACCTCGCCATCCAGGATGAACCGCTCGCCGTTCAACTCCCGGGCAGCCGCCGTCAGTTCCGGAAGCCGGTCGGTGATGTCGTCCAGGGTGCGGGTGTGCACCCGTACGGTGTCGCCGTCCCGGTGGACCTGGACCCGGATGCCGTCGAGTTTCTCCTCGACGGCGCACGCGCCGAGCCTGTCGACCGCCTCGGCCACCGAGGAGGCGCTGTGCGCCAGCATCGGCAGGACCGGGCGGCCGACGGTGAGCCGGAAGCGCTCCAGCGCCGGCGGGCCGTCCGCGAGCAGGGCCTGGGCCACGGTCTGCAACGATCCGGCCAGCATCACCGCCCGCCGCACGTCCGCCGGAGGCGCGCCCGTCGCCCCGGCCAGCGCCTCGACGGCGATGGCGTCCAGCGCCCCCTGCCGGACCTCGCCGGTGAGCAGCCCCAGCAGGAACCGTTGCTCGTCCTCGGTCGCCGCGCCCATCAACTCACCGACGATCCGGGAGCGTTCCGCCTGCGATCCGGTGCCGGAGACCTTGCCGAGCTCGCTCAGCCGGGCGTCCACCTCGCGCACGGTGAGAGACGCCTCCGCGGCCGGGGCGACCCGGCGGCCGAGCACCTTCCAGCCCACCCCGAGCCGCCCCTGCGGCAGCCGGCCCGCCAGGTACGGAATGACGACCGGCACATCCTCCGCCCCCGCCTCCCGGAACAACTCCGCAAGCAGAACGATCTTCCGAGACCGAGCCGAGGCAGCAGCAACCTCCCGCGAAACCCGAGCCAACCGCGCGAGCAACATGCAGCCATGGTGCAACGCGGGACGCCGTCCTACACCCGGGCGCCGCCTTGCACGTGGGCGGCGCCCTGCACTCGGGCGCCCCCTATACCCGGGCCGTGCTCCCCGCCGCCACCGCCGCGTCGAGGTCGGTGAACAGCAACTCGCCGTTGATCGCGGCGCCGGCGCGGTAGCCGCGGCTGGCTGCGTTGATCACCTGTTCGGCGAAGCCGCTCGCGTTTCCGGCTGACCACAGGCCCGGGACGGTTGTCAGGCCTCGTTCGTCGATCACCGGGAAGGCGCCGAACGGCGTCTCGCGGAGTTCGGCGCCCAGTTGCTGGAGGAGGTCGGTCTGCGGCAGCGCGCGCGGTGCGACGAAGACCGCCTCGCGGGCGTGCGTCGCGCCGTCGGCGAGGCGCACCCCGGTCAGCCGGTCCGCCTCGACCACGACCTCGGCCACCTCGCCGGGCACCACGTGGACGCCGGCCGCGGCCAGTCGGCGCAGGTCTTCGTCGTTCAGCTCGTCCTCGGCGACCCGGTGCAGGAAGAGCGTCACGTCCTTGGACCACTGGGTCACCATCAGCGCCTGGTGGACGCTCAGCGGGGTCGTGGCGAGCACGCCGAAGGCCTGGTCGCGCACCTCCCAGCCGTGGCAGTACGGGCAGTGCAGGACGTCGCGGCCGAAGCGTTCGGCGAGGCCCGGGACCGCCGGGAGCTCGTCCTTCAGGCCGGTGGCGACGACCATCTGCCGGGCGTGGACCGTGCGCCCTCCGGCCAGCGTCACGTCGAACTCACCGTCGGCGTCCCGGACGGCCTCCACCGCCCGGTCCCGGACCAGTTCGACCCCGTACCGCTCGATCTCCTCGCGGCCGGCGGCGAGGAACCGCTCCGGGGACATGCCGTCCCGGGACAGGAAGCCCTGCATGTGCGCGGACGGCGCGTTGCGCGGCTCGCCCGCGTCGACGACCAGCGTGCGCCGCCGGGCCCGGCCGAGGACCAGCGCGGCGGACAGGCCCGCCGCGCCGCCTCCGACGACGACGGCCTCGTACTTCTCGGCCGGCTCGGTCTTCTCACTCTTCTCGGTCATGGTGACCACCTCCACCGAGAAGGTCGTCCGTCCGGTGCCGGATTGACAAACGTATTTGCCGGTTCGGCAACCAAGGCAGCAGTATCGAGGTATGAGCATCGAGGACGTTCTGGCCGACGTGGGCCCCCGGCTGCGCCGGATACGCAAGGAACGGGAGGTCACCCTCGCCGCCCTCGCGGAGGCGACCGGGATCTCCGTCAGCACCCTGTCGCGCCTGGAGGCGGGCCTGCGCAAGCCCAGTCTGGAGCTGCTGCTGCCGATCGCCCAGGCCCATCGGATGCCGCTGGACGAACTGGTCGGAGCCCCTCCGGTGCGCGATCCGCGGGTTCGGGCCGAGCCGATCGTGCGCGGCGGCCGCACCCACTGGCCGCTGACCCGGCAGCCGGGCGGCCTTCAGGCGTTCAAGGTGCTGGAACCGCGCCGCAGGCTCGAACCGGACCCGCGGACCCACGAGGGCTACGAGTGGCTGTACGTGCTGTCCGGCAGGCTGCGGCTGGTCCTCGGCGGGCACGACGTGGTGCTCACGGCCGGTGAGGCGGCGGAGTTCGACACGCGCGTACCGCACTGGTTCGGGTCGACGGGGGAGGGGCCGGTGGAGTTCCTGAGCCTGTTCGGGCCGCAGGGCGAGCGCATGCACGTACGGGCACGGCCGGCGCGCGGTGGCGAGGACGGCTGACCACGGGGTGTTTCCCGATAGGCAAGCGACTGCTTAGTATGCGATCGACCCCGGTCAGACGACACGACGACGCGGTCCCCCTGGAGGCGGCGCATGCAGGCATGGCGAGTGCACGACAACGGCGAGCCGGGCAAGGTGATGCGGCTGGAGGAGACCGAGCCGCCCGTCCCGGGCGAGGGCCGGATCCTGCTCAAGGTGCGTGCCGCCAACATCAACTTCCCGGACGCGCTGCTGTGCCGCGGCCAGTACCAGGTCAGGCCGCCGCTGCCCTTCACCCCGGGCGTGGAGATCTGCGGCGAGACGGAGGACGGCCGCCGGGTGATTGCCAACCCGGAGCTGCCGCACGGCGGTTTCGCCGAGTACGCGGTCGCCGCCACCGACGCGGTACTGCCCGCCCCCGACGCGCTGGACGACGCCGAGGCGGCCGCCCTGCACATCGGCTACCAGACGGGCTGGTTCGGCCTGCACCGCCGGGCGCGCCTGGAGGCCGGCGAGACCCTGCTCGTCCACGCCGCCGCCGGAGGCGTCGGCAGTGCGGCGGTGCAGCTCGGCAAGGCGGCCGGTGCCCGGGTCATCGGTGTCGCCGGCGGTGCCGGGAAGGCCGCCGTGGCCCGCGAGCTGGGCTGCGACGTGGTGATCGACCGGCACACCGAAGACGTCGTCGCCGCCGTGAAGGAGGCCACCGGCGGCCGGGGCGCGGACGTGGTCTACGACCCGGTCGGCGGCACGGCCTACGCCCAGTCCGCCAAGGCCGTCGCCTTCGAGGGCCGGATCCTCGTCGTCGGCTTCGCCGGCGGGACCATCCCCAGCCCGGCGCTGAACCACGCACTCGTCAAGAACTACTCGATCGTCGGCCTGCACTGGGGCCTGTACAACACCAAGAACCCCGAGCTGGTCCGGCACTGCCACGAGCAGCTCACCGACCTGGCCGCCCGGGGCGCGATCAAGCCGCTGGTGAGCGAGCGGGTGCCGCTGGCCGGGGCCGCGGCAGCCGTCCAGCGGGTTGCCGACGGAGCCACCACCGGCCGCGTCGCCGTGGTGCCCGCCCTGGAGAACGGAGCCGCCGCATGACCGACGCCGACGAACTGCGCCGCCGCACCGACGAGTTGCTGGCCGCGTACCCGCCGGCCACCACCGGCACGCTCGACTTCCTCAGGGCCCGTTTCGACGCCGGGCTCGCCTGGGTGCACTACCCGCAAGGCCTCGGCGGGCTCGGCGCCGCCCGCTCCCTCCAGGCCGTCGTGGACTCCGAGTTGGCGGCCGCGGGCGCCCCGGACAACGACCCGCGCCGCATCGGCATCGGTCTCGGCATGGCCGCGCCGACCATCCTGCGCCACGGCACCGAGGAGCAGAAGCGGCGCTTCCTCAGGCCGCTGTGGACCGGGGAGGAGGTCTGGTGCCAGCTGTTCAGCGAACCGGGCGCAGGATCCGACCTGGCCGCCCTCGGCACCCGGGCGGTCCGCGACGGCGACACCTGGGTGGTCGGCGGCCAGAAGGTGTGGACCTCCAGCGCGCACCTGGCCCGCTGGGCCATCCTCATCGCCCGCACCGACCCTGACCTGCCCAAGCACCAGGGCATCACCTACTTCCTCTGCGACATGACCGACCCCGGCGTCGAGGTGCGGCCGCTGCGCCAGATCACCGGAGAGGCCGAGTTCAACGAGGTCTTCCTGACGGGCGTGCGCATCCCCGACTCCCACCGCCTCGGCGACGTCGGCGACGGCTGGCGGGTCGCCCGGACCACGCTCATGAACGAGCGCGTGTCCATCGGCGGCATGCGGCTGCCGCGCGAGGGCGGCATGATCGGCCCCGTGGCGAGGACCTGGCGCGAGCGCCCGGAGCTGCGCACCCACGACCTGCACCAGCGGCTGCTGAAACTGTGGGTGGAGGCCGAGGTCGCCCGCCTGACCGGCGAGCGGCTGCGCCAGCAACTGGCCGCGGGCCAGCCCGACCCCGAGGGCTCCGGCATGAAGCTCGCCTTCGCCCGCCTCAACCAGGAGATCAGCGGCCTGGAGGTCGAACTCCGCGGCGAAGAGGGGCTGCTGTACGACGACTGGACCATGCGCCGTCCCGAACTGGTCGACTTCACCGGCCGCGACGCCGGCTACCGCTATCTGCGCGCCAAGGGCAACAGCATCGAGGGCGGGACCAGCGAGGTCCTGCTGAACATCGTCGCCGAGCGCGTCCTCGGACTGCCCGCCGAGCCACGCACCGACAAGGACGTCGCCTGGAAGGACCTCGCCCGATGAGCACCACGAGCGCCGAACCCGACCTGCTGTACTCGGAGGAGGAAGAGGCGCTGCGCGCCGCCGTCCGGGGCCTGCTCACCGACCACTGTGCCCCGGCGGACGTGATCGCGCGCGCCGAGACGGACGCCCCGCACGACCTCGCGCTGTGGAAGACGCTCGCCGACGGCATGGGCCTGGCCGGTCTGCTGGTGCCCGAGGAGCACGGCGGCCAGGGCGCCACACACCGTGAAGCGGCCGTCGTTCTGGAGGAGTTGGGCCGCGCGGTGGCTCCCGTCCCGTACCTCACCAGCGCCGTGGTCGCCACCGAGGCGCTGCTGGCCTGCGCGGGCGACGACTGCGCCGGGCTCCTGTCCCGCCTGGCGTCCGGTCGTGCGATCGGCGCCCTCGCGGTCGGGCTGCACACCGCGCCGGGCGCCCTCAGGGCCGTACGGCTGGAATCCGGGCTGCTGCACGGGGAGTTGACGGGAATCGCGGACGCGGCGGTCGCCGATGTGCTGCTCGTGCCCGCGGAGGACGGCGCGCTCTACGCCGTCGACGCGGACGACGCCACCATCACCCCGCAGGTGTCGCTGGACCTGACCAGGCCGCTCGCGGCCGTCTCCTTCGACGCCGTACGGGGCCGCCGGCTGGGCGACTCCGGGCCCGCCGTGCACCGGGCGCTGCGGGCCGGCGCGGGACTGCTCGCCTCCGAACAACTCGGCCTCGCCGACTGGACGTTGACCGAGACCGTGCGCTACCTGAAGGAGCGCACTCAGTTCAACCGGCCCGTCGGCGGCTTCCAGGCGCTCAAGCACCGGCTCGCCCAGTTGTGGCTGGAGGTCGCCGGAGTCCGCGCCGCCGCCCGGTCCGCGGCCGACGCGCTCGCCAGGGTGGAGGACGCCGACGTGGCGGTCGCCGTCGCCCAGGCCTACGCGGCGCCCGTCGCCGTCCACGCGGCCGAGGAGGCGCTGCAACTGCATGGCGGCATCGGCATGACCTGGGAGCATCCGGTCCACCTGTACCTGAAGCGGGCCAAGGCGGACTCGATCGCGTACGGCACCGCGGGCGCCCACCGCGAGACGCTGGCCCGGCTGGTCGGCCTCGAAGCGCCCTGACCGCCGGGCCGGGCGTCAGGGGTGCAGGCTGCCGACGATCTGCGCCGTGGCGATCAGGCCCTCGTGAATGGTGGGCGCCATGCTCGTACCCGCCAGGAAGAAGCCGAGCAGGACGCAGACCAGGGCGTGCGAGAACTTCAGCGCGCAGTTGCGCACGAAGATCACCGCAAGGAGCAGAAGCAGCAGCACCACAGAGATGGAAATGGCCATCGTCGTCCTCCTCCGCCACGCCCACTTCGCGGCTTTCGGCCGCAAGTGTGGCGTAGCGGAGGGTCAGGCCGTGCGGGAGACGTGTCCTCCGAACGTGTGGTTCTGCCGCCGTCCCGGAACTGCCCCCTGCGTTTTGGAACGTGATGTCCTGTGCGGGGCTCAGGCCTCGATGACACGGGAGCGGATGAGGAAGCGCACGCCCTCGGGTGCCTCCAGGGAGAAGCCGCTGCCCCGTCCCGGCACCACGTCGACGATGAGCCGGGTGTGGCTCCACACCTCGTACTGGCTGCGCGACATCCAGAACGGAACCGGCCGGTCCACCCCCTCGACCTCCAGTTCCGCGAGCAGCACGTCCGAGCCCCCGGTACGGAACTCGCCGTCCGGGTAGCACATCGGCGCGCTTCCGTCGCAGCAGCCGCCCGACTGGTGGAACATCAGCGGCCCGTGCGCCTCGCTCAGCCGCCGCACCAGGCCGGCCGCCGCGGGGGTGAACTCCACACGCGGGATCTCCTCGTACATCGTCGCCGTCCTTCGCCGCCCCGGAAGAAGAAGCCGGACCCAGACAAGCAGCACGGAGGTTGCGACAAGGTTGCACGGCACGCGTTCCCGGGGGCCTGCCGTACGACGTCGGGCCGCCGTGCCCCCTCGCGACGCGCGCGTACGGGCGATCACTGAGATCCTGAGCGGGAGAAGCGCTGCCCATGACATGACCGGTGGTGGTGAGCGCGGTGTCCGAATGCGGCGACAACAGTCCCGGGCCGACGGCCGCGGGCCTTGATCCCCTGGGGGACCCGTTCCTGCGAACCCGGTTCGCCGTCCCGGTACCGCCGGCCACGTTCCTGCGCCGGCAGCGCCTGCTCGATCACCTGGACCAGGCACTGGCCACACCGCTGACCATGGTCAACGGCGGCGCTGGTGCGGGCAAGACGCTGCTGGTCGCCGACTGGGCCGCCCACCTGGAACGGCCGGTGGCCTGGCTCACCGCGGGCACCACCGACCAGGCACCCGGCGTCTTCTGGGCCTACCTGCTGGAGGCCCTGCGGGCGTGCGGGGCGCACGAGATCCGCGACGTCGGCTGCCCGGCCGAGGCCGGTGTGGTGGACCACGGCCTGCTCGCCCGGCTCGCCGCGCGGCTGAACGGCCGCGACCGGCCCGTGGTCGTCGTCCTCGACGAGTACGACCGGGTGACCGCACCGGAGATCGCCGATCAGCTCGGTTTCGTCCTGCACCACGCCGGACAGGGCATGCACCTGGTCCTCGTCACCCGCACGGAACCGACGCTGCCCCTCCACCGCTACCGCGCGGACGGCACGTTGACCGAGATCAGGGACGCGGAACTGGCCTTCACCCCGGAAGAGGCGAGGACCCTGCTGGAACTGCACGGGCTGCGGCTCGGCCGCGACGCGGCCCGCGCGCTCGTCGAGCGCACCCGGGGCTGGGCGGCGGGCCTGCGGCTGTGCGCCCTGGCGGCGCAGGAGAGCAGCGACCCGGAGACCTACCTCAAGGAGTTCGAGGCCGGACAGAGCACGATCGCCGACTTCCTGCTGGCCGAGGTGCTCAAGAGACAGCCGGCCCCGACCCAGGACCTGCTGCTGCGGGTCAGCGTCCTGGACCGGTTCTGCCCCGACCTCGCCAACGCGCTCGCCGGGCGCCGGGACGCCGAACCCATCCTGGCCGAGCTGCACCGGGCGAACGCGTTCGTGGAGCACCTCGGCCACTCCTGGTACCGCCTCCACCCGCTCTTCGCGGAGATCCTCGCAGCGCACCTGCGGGTGCGGTTCCCCAACCTGGAGACCGAACTGCACCGCAGGGCCGCCGAGTGGCTGCGGCACACCGGGCCGCTGCCCGAGACGCTCGCCCACGGCGCCGCGGCCGGCGACTGGCGGTTCACCGCCCGCGCCCTGGTGGACGACCTCGCGATCGGGGAGTTCTTCACCGGCCTGCGCTCCGGGGACCTGGGCGAGCTGTTCTCGCGGATGCCCCCCGAGACCACCGGCCCCGAGGCCGACCTCGTCCGCGCGGCGCGTGAGCTGTCCGACGGCGACCTCGGCCACGCCCGCCCGCACCTGGAGCACGCCCGTCGAGAACTGGCCCGCGCCGGTGCCGACATGGCGGCGGCCCGGCTCAGCTTCGCCCTCCTGGACACCCTCGCCGCCCGGCTGACCGGCGCCCCGGGCCGGGCCGAACACGCCGCCCGAACGGCGCGGGAGCTGCGACAGGACCTCCCCGCCGAACTCCTGGACAAGCACCCCGAACTCGCCGCCCTGCTGCAGACCCACCTGGGCGCCGCCCGCCTGTGGGCGGGACGCTACGAGGACGCCAGGGCCGCGCTGTCCGCCGCGGCGGCCGGCTCCGACGGGGCCACGGCGCTGCCCCGGGAGGAGTCCCTGAGCCAGCTCGCGCTCATCGACTACCTGACCGGCTGGCCCACGCGCGCGGAACGCAAGGTCCTGGCGGCACTCGCCGACGCGGAACGGTTCAGCCTGGCCGAGCCGACCGGCTCCGGACTCGGCCACCTGGTGCTGGCCGCGGTGGCCGTCGACCGTGACGAACTGGGGGAGGCCCAGGCCCTGCTGGACCGGGCGACGGCTCCGCAGCCGGTGCCGTGGGATCCCGTGGCGGCGGCCGGCCTGGTCATCGCGCGGGCACGGCTCCAACTGGCCCGCGGAGAGGCCGGGGCCGCCCTGGAGACCGCCGAGTCGGCCGTCCCCGCCGCCGTGGCCTCACCCTGGGCCGAAGCTCACACCGCGCTCGTCGTCTCCGCGGCCCACCTCGCCGAGGGCCGCCCCGAGCTGGCCGTGAAGGTGCTGGAGGACGCCGTGGGCCACGACGCCGCCTGCACGGTGGCGGCCGCCCGCGCCCACCTCGCCGCCGGTGACCCCGGCACTGCCCTGGACCTGCTCGACGCGCTTCCCGCCGGGCAGCGCAGCGGTCCCGCCGTCACGGTCCGGGCCCTGCTCGTGCGTGCCGAGGCCACCGGCCGGCAGGGCGACCACGCCACCGCGCGCAGGCTGGCGACCCGCGCGCTGCTGGAGGCCCGCAACGAGCGGCTGCGGCGCCCCTTCCACGAGGCCGGACCGTGGCTGCGCCGCCTGCTGGACACGGACGCGTTCCCCCGGCCGCCGGCCCGCCCGGGTCCCCCGTCCGGGACCGAGCCGGGGACGAGCCGCCCGCCCGCCCTGGTCGTCGACCGGCTCAGCGGCCGTGAGCGGGACGTGCTCCAGCGGCTCGCGCTGATGATGACGACCGAGGAGATCGCCGCGGACCTGTTCGTGTCGGTCAACACCGTCAAGACCCACCTCAAGAGCGTGTACCGCAAGCTCGGCGTCAACCGGCGCAACGAAGCGGTGCACCGGGCCCGCGACCTGCGCCTGCTGTGAACCGCCTGCGACGGGCCCAAACCGACTACACCGGCGGGGTGTACGGGTCCATGCTCGCCGCCTCCGTGGTGGTCGGCGCCGGCGTACCGGAATACTTCCCGCGGCTGCAACTGGCGCTGTTGCTGGTGCTCACCGGTGTGGTGTTCTGGCTCGGGCACGTGCACGCCCAGCTGTTCGGCGCCCGCCTGGCCCAGCGCCACCCGGACCGCGGCACCGTCCTGCAGGTGTGCCGCGACGAGTGGCCGATCGCCCAGGCGGCCCTGCCGCCCGCCCTCGCGCTGGCCGTCAGCCCGCTGTTCGGCCTGGACCTGTCGGGCGGGCTGTGGCTGGCGCTCGCCGTGGCCGTGGCCGGCCAGGTGGGCTGGTCGGCGGCCGCGGCGCGCCGGGCCGGCGCCTCCTGGGGCCTGGTCGCGGGCACGGCGGCGGTCAACCTGGTGATCGGGCTGCTGATCCTCGCGTTCAAGGTCGTCCTCACGCACTGACCCGGGACGCACCCACCCGCCGTATCACCTGCGCCGGGTGAGGCCCGGGCGGCCCGGCCGGGCGGACCCTCGGACAGGGGGCGTGGTACGCCCGTCCCCAGGCCACCGTGGGAGCGGCTGATGCGCTACGAGATCCGCGTCGACGGGCATATGTCGGAGACGCTGACCAAGGCATTCCCGGAGCTGGACCACGTGGTGATGTCCGGTCAGACCGTCCTGTTCGGACCCGTCGTGGACGAGGCGCATCTGTACGGGCTGCTGGCCCGCTGCCAGTCGCTGGGCCTTCGGGTCCTGGAGATGCGCCGCATCCCGGAGTGAGCTACCCGGACGGCCGGTCGCGGTGCTGCTGGCGCAGACCCGCCTGGATGGCACCCGTCAGCACGCGCGCCGCGACCCCCACGAGCAGCAGCCCGCCGGTCATCTGGAGCATGGCCAGCACCCGCCCCGTCTGCGACCGCGCCGTGATGTCGCCGTACCCGACGGTGGTGAACGTGGTCAGCGCGAAGTACAGGGCGTCCGTCCTGGTCAGCGGCTCGGTGAAGGAGCTGGGGTCGGAGTGGTCCAGGAGGTAGTAGGCGCCGGCGAACAGCAGCAGGAAGAGCGGAAGCGTGATCGCCAGCGCCTCCACGGCCTTCAGCCGGGGGTACGGCGAGCGGGCGATGGCCCACACCTCCCACGCGAAGAGCACCGCGACCCCGACCAGCCCCAGCCCGAGCAGGATCACCGTCGTGGCCGAGGCCCGGCCGTCCAGCGGCAGCAGGTAGTACGCCGTCACCAGACCGGCCGTGACGAGCACCGAGCGAGCGAGCACCAGGACGGCCGCCGACCGGGGCACATGCTGCTCGCGGTCCCGTCGCGGCGGGCGCCTCCCCGCGGTGTCCGGGGTGCGAGGAGCTGCCGAGTCGCTCATCTCGTGTCCCTCCGGTTCCGCTGTCCGGGAAACGCGCGCACAGGTCCGCATCCAGATCAACGCGGCAGCGCGAGAGACGGATCACCCCCCATGGGTGACCCGTGGGGCACCCACCCGCGGGACGCTGGCGTACGGGTCCCCGCACACCGTCCCGTCGGCGGTCCGGCAGCGACCTGCAACCGATCCCCGCGAGGAGGAGCCATGACCGTATCGCGTGGTTCGGCATCGCATGCCGGAACGGAACACAGGCCCGGCGGGACGGGCCCCCACCCGGACGGCGACCCCGCCGACATGCTGGCGGGCCTCGGCAGTTCGTGGTCCTGGCTCCTGGGCTCGGCGCTGGCGACGCTGGTGCCGGGGATCATCGTGCTCGCCTGGCCGAACGAGACCCTGCACGTCCTGGCGATCGTGGTCGGGCTGTACCTGCTCGTGACCGGCGCGTTCCGGTTCGTCGCCGCGTTCTCCCGGGAGGAGCACGGCGAGCGCCTCCCGCGGCTGCTGGTCGCGGTGCTGTTCGTCCTCGCCGGGGTGCTGTGCCTGAGGCACCCGTTGCAGACGATCGCCGCGCTCTCGCTGATCGTCGGGATCGTCTGGCTGCTGTCCGGCATGCTCACCGCCTACACGGCGCTCGCCTTCCGGAGCCTGCCCCACCGCGGCGTCCTCCTCGGCGCGGCGGCGCTCGGCATCGTCGCGGGCATCGTGGTGCTGGCGCTGCCCACGCAGTCGGCCCTGGTGCTGACCCGGCTGCTCGGCCTGTGGCTCGTGCTGCTCGGCCTGGTCGAACTGGGCGTCGCCTTCGCCTGGCGGTCGGCGCTGCACAGGGCCGCCACGGGGGCCCCGTCGGGGCCCGCGGCCACGGTCTGAGCCCCCTCGTACGCCGCCCGCACGCCGGTCCGGGGGAGCACGCCCGCCGTCCAGCCCTCGGCCGTCCAGTCCTCGGCCGGGCGGTCCCCGCACGAGCGGTTCACGCCGTGTGCACGCCGTGTGGCGCGCTGCGCCGCACGCGACGACCAAGGAGAATCCATGGCCCCCGCCGACGCCCCCGTCCCGCCGGCCCCGGGCGGCGCCGGGGAGCCCCGGCGCTCCCTGACCCCCGCGGAGTACGCCGAGTACGAACGGCTCCGCCGGACCGCCGCGGTCAAGCACCGGAGGCTGCGCCGGGCGGGCGCCACGGTCCTGCTGGTGGTGACACTGGTGTTCGCCCCCCTGGCCCTCGTCGCGGCCTGGGTGCACGACACGGTCGGCGACACGGACCGCTACGTCCAGACGGTCACACCCCTGGCCCACGAACCGGCCGTGCAGAACGCCGTGACCGACCGGCTGACCAAGCGAGTCGTCGACAACATCGACGTGAACGCGGTGACCGCGGCGCTGACCGACGCCCTCAGGAAGTCCGGGGCCCCGCCGCGCGTCGTCGACAACTCCACCGTGCTGACCGGCCCGCTGCGCAGCGCCGTCACCGACGTGGTGCACCGTGTCGTCCAGCGCGTCATCACCAGCGACGCCTTCGAAGAGGTCTGGGTGACCGCCAACCGGCGGGCGCAGACGGCGCTGATGAACGTCCTCACCGGAAACCAGAAGGGCGCCGTACGGGCCCAGGGCGACACCGTGCAACTGGACATCGGGGTCGTCGTCGACCAGGTCAAGCACGAGCTGGAGCGCGCCGGCTTCCGGAAGGCCTCGGTCATACCCGCACCCGACCGTTCGATCACGCTGTTCAGGACCGAGAAGCTGAGCAAGGCCCAGGACGCCATGCGGCTGCTCGACATCGTCGGCGTCTGGCTGCCCGTCGTGACCATCGTGCTCGCCGCGCTGACCGTGTGGACGGCTCCGTCGCACCGGCTGATGTTGCAGGTCACGGCCATCGGCGTGGGCGTGATGATGATCGTCCTGCTCATCGCCCTGGCCGTGGCCCGCCGGGTCTACCTCGGCTCCGTCCCACCGACCACCCTGCCCCCGGACGCCGCCGCGGTCATCTACGACACCCTGGTGCGGTTCCTCCGCGACAGCGCGCGCACCCTCCTGGTCGTCGCCGTGATCACGGCGCTGGCCGCCTACCTGTACGGCCCAGGACGCGCGGCTCACGGGGTGCGGACGCTGGCCCGGCGGAGCACCGGCGCCGCCGGTGAGGCACTCGGTCGCGCCGGAGTGCACACCGGCACGGCCGGACACTGGCTGGACGCCCACCGGAAGTGGACCACCGGCGTCGTCATCGCGGCAGGCGCTCTCGCCCTGGTGCTCTGGAACCACCCCACGGTCGCGGTCGTCGCACTCGTCCTGTGCGTCGTCCTCGCCGTCCTGATCCTCCTGGCCGTCCTCGCCTCCGCCACGGGTCCCGCCGACTCCGCGGGATCCGGCGGCGTACGCCCCGCGACGTCCTGAGCCCCCGAGCCCCGGGGCCGCGCGGCGCGGGACCGCGGCGGTGCCGCACGGTCACCCGCATCGGGTGAGGCGCCCGGGCCTTGCCGTACGCACGCTGTCAGAGGGCAGACAGCGCACCCGGGCACAGGCCCGGGACGGAGAAGAGAAATGAGCACGCAGATGAACCTCGCGTACGACTACCCGCTGCTGAGCGCGTTCTGGACGATGCTCTGGTTCTTCCTGTGGATCATGTGGTTCGTCCTGCTCTTCCGGGTCATCCTCGACATCTTCCGCGACGACGGGCTGAACGGCTGGGCCAAGGCCGGGTGGCTGGTGTTCTGCATCGTGCTGCCGTTCCTCGGCGTCCTCGTCTACGTCATCGCCCGCGGCAAGAGCATGGGCCGCCGGGAGATCGCGCAGGCGCGGGAGCAGCAGGAGGCCTTCAACGCCTACATCCGGCGGACCGCGGCAGGCGGCGGGGGCGGGTCCAAGGTCGACGAACTCGCCCGGCTGTCCGACCTGCGCGCCCGTGGAGACATCACCGACGAGGAGTTCGCCCGGGCCAAGGAGATGATCCTGACCAGCGGCGTCCCCGAGGGGCGCGCCACCTCCGTGACCTCCACCCCCGAGAGCCCCGACAGCTCCGTCAGCTCCACTCCCGGCCGTCGATGAACACGCCGGACGAGACGAAACGAGGGAGAAGATGACCGCGACCCACACCGCACGGCCGCATCCGGCGAAGCAGGCATGGGCCACCGGCCTGACGGCCTTCGCCGCCGTCATGCTGATGATCGCCGGAGTGCTCGACATCTTCCGCGGGATCATGGGCATCGCCCAGGACGACGTCTTCGTCACCACGCGCAACTACGTCTTCCAGTACGACCTCACCGGCTGGGGCTGGATCCACCTCGTCCTCGGGGTGCTCGCCGTGATCGTCAGCATCGGGCTGTTCCAGACGGCGATGTGGGCGCGCGTGGCCGGTGTGACGATCGCCGGGCTGATCATCCTCTCCAACTTCCTGTCCCTGCCGTACTACCCGGTCTGGGCGGTCGTGATGATCGCGTTCTCCGGGTTCATCATCTGGGCCCTGTGCGTGCTGCGGCCCGAGGAGTCCCCGGCCTCTCCCACCACCGCCGCGTCCTCCACACCCTCCACCTCCTCCACTCCCTCCTCCACCACCGGAACCGCCCCGCCCCGCAACCCGTGAGGGGCCCGGCGAGCCGACCGGCACGGCTCGGGCGAGCACATCGCCCGGGCCGCGCCGACGCGCGCCGGGAGACGCTGGGCCCGCCAGTGCCCCGGAGCAGCGGGGGAGGGCTTCGACAGGCGATCGTGTCGGGAGTGGTCGTACCCTGGGCGGAGGGTGTGCCTCACCCCTGTCGGATGTGTCCGCCGCGAGCCCGAGGAGGTGAACGGGATGAGTCCCTGCAGTAGTAGTCCCAGCTCCCATTCCGTCGCACCCGAGGCGTCCGGCGGGCACCGTACCGCCGCCTGACGGCCTGCCTCGACTCGAGGTGCCGCGCGGCGATCGTGTTCGCCGCCGGTGCGCTGAGGGTGCCGATCAGGCGGAGGTGCCTCATGACGATCACCATCACACTGCCCCGGCTCTCTGTGCCCGCCGTGACCGAGCGCGGTCTGCGGCTTCTGCTGCCGGCCGCCGAACCGGCGCTCCTCGCACTGGCCGACCTCTGCGGTGTCGGAACGCCGGTACGTCTGCTGGGGCTCGGCATCAAGCTCGTCCGGTCGCCCACGCAGGACTGATCCGGCCCGGGGGCGGACCGACCAGCCGCAGGCTGCCGGTCGGTCCGCCCCCGGGATGCGGCGCCCATACCGGCGCGTAGCGTGGAAAGGGCGACGCAGGAAACTCAAGAGACCAGGCGGGAGTGATTCTCGTGGGTACAGCACCGGAGACCCTGCAGAAAGCCGAACTGACGGAGGAGCAGGAACGCGCCAGTGAGCGTCAGTGGTTCCTCGATGCCGACACCGGCGAGCTGAAGCCGGAGGAGGATTCCGACCGCGACGAGCAGACCGGGCCCGGCCCGGTTCGCGTGGCTCGCTGGACCTTCGATTGACCGCTCCGCCCGAGGACCGCGTCTGGGCACGCCACCACCGGCGTACGGGAGCGGTGCTGATCGTCGGCGCGGGAGCGGTCGGCGGATTCCTCGCCGAGGAACTCGCCCGGATCGGATTCAGCCCGCTCCGGCTGGTCGACCCCGACACGCTCGCGGTGGAGAACCTGATCCGCCACCCACTCGGTGCCCCCGCCCTGGGACGGCCCAAAGCCCTGGCACTGGCTGCCAAGATCCGTCGCGACTTCCCCTCTTGCGACGCCACCGGCCATCACACGGACTTCCTCGCGTTGCCTGCGGACGAGCAGCGGTCGCTGGTGGGCGGCGCGGACGTGGTGGTGGCGGCGACCGACTCCGCCGTGTGCCAGCGCCACGTCAACCACGTGGCCCTCGCGGTCGGCACGCCCGCGGTGTATCCGGCGGTCTGGGTGGACCCCAGGATCCGTGACGCCGAGGTCGGCGAGATCCTGTGGGTGCTCCCCGGCAGGCGCACACCCTGTTACGAGTGCGCGGTGGCCTTCCGGCAGGGGACCGCCGACACCCAGGCGGCCCGCGGTGCCCGGGTGGACATCCAACTCGTCGCCCTGGCCACGGCCCAGGTCGTGACCGCGCTGGCACACCCCGACGACGACCGCTCGGCGATCCTCGATCATCAGCGCAACGCCATCTACCTGCACGGGCTGACGCCCACCTCGCCCGGTGTCCGGGCCACCTTCCCCACCACGGGGCTGAGCAGCCGGAACGTCCGGGTCCCCTTCCCGTCCCGGCCCTGCGCCGCCTGCCACGGCTGGCGCCATGTGACCTCCTCCCCGGCATTGGCCGCCGAGGGAACGGGCGCGCGGCCCGGCGAGGACGGGGGACGCTGCTGGCCCGTCTTCGCCGCCGTCGTGCTGTGCATCGTGGTCCTGTTCATCGTCTCGGTCGTCCACGGCAAGCCCATGTAGGGCCGGCGACGCCGAGCGTGCGCGTGGTGCCCCTATTTATGACTGCTCGGCGGTAGGCCCGGAACCGGGGGGCGGTTCGAGCCCGGTCACCGCGTACTCGATCCGGACGTCGTCGGCCAGTTTCAGCGCACCCAGGAACGCGCTGTACGGCTTGATCCCCCAGGTGGACTGGGTGACGGTGGCCCAGCCGCACACCATTCCGTCCCCGTCGCCGCCCCCGTGCACGGTCACCGGATGGCTCCGGCCCTTGATCGTGAGGTCACCCGTGATCTCGAAGGACTCCGGCGTTCCCGTGACGCTCGTGGAGCGGAAGGCGATGACGGGGTGCTGCGCCGTGTGCAGCAGGCCCTCGCCCTCCAGCAGGCGTTTGATCTCCGCCTTGTCGCCGTCGGTGAGGGGCTTGAGCCCGCCCGTCCCCTCCCGGACCGTCAACGATCCCGCCTCGACCGTCACGGTCACCGACGACTTCCCGGGATCACCCGTGACGACCACCGCCTCCCCGGACCACCGGGTGGCTTCGAGCGTGAGGTCGTGCCCCGCCTTCCGCCCGAGCCCGGCGCGGCTGGTCCTGATCAGCAGCCGACCGGTCGGCGATCCGAATCCGTACGTTCCCTCACTCAGCACCACAACCTCCAGCACACCTCACCCTGCTCCTGTGTCGGCTCCGGCCGTGGTGCTCGCGGGTTCGGCGGGGCCGGGTTCGACGAAGCTGTACGGCGGTAGTGGGCCGTTGACGC
>NZ_JBIVPK010000058.1:0-40888 GCF_044754605.1 Streptomyces sp. NPDC093064 | reverse complement strand
CCTCACGCAGCACCTCCAACGGCCTCGGCCCGGACACCGACTCTCCTGAATCCTGCGACTCCGCGGTGTTTTCTCTCTTCACCATGGCCACCTCTTCTCCCCCGGGTGGCCGAAGGCTCCACGGCCAAACCTGCGTGGGGCCTCACCCGTCCGCGGGGGAGCGTTCGTCGCCTCCGGACCCTGTGGCTCGCGCGACCCCGTAGGCGCCGAGTGACACCACGGCCCATGCCGCCGTAGCGGCCCCGAGCGCGAGCCACGCCGAGTGGTGACGGAGGAGAACCGTGGCGACGACGGCGAACGCCACGAGCCCCAGGGTGCCCAGGGCGGCGCCACGCGCGTCGTCGCGGGCGCTCATGAGCCCCTCCTCCTCGGCCACCAGGGTCAGGCCGGCCAGCAGGATGGCGGGAAAGGCGAGGAAGACGCCGCCGACGAACGACCCGAAGAGCCGTGACACGACGGCCGCCAGGAGTGACACGCCCGCGCCGAAGCCGAATCGAAGGAGCAGGTCCTTGCGCGGTGTGCGCGCGACCGCCCGCAGGTCGACCCGCACCCGGTCGGTGTCTTCGGCTCCTTTTCCGCTGCCGTCCGCGGGCTGCGCCGATCGCCTCACGGCGCCACCGCAAAGGCGATAGCGGCCGCTGTCGCGAACCACACGACAAGGGCCGCCGCGGATCCGCGCATGGCTCCGAATCGGGCGAGCGCCGGAACATCGACGAGACAGTAGGCGGTGAACGCCAGCGCTCCGGCGACCATGCCCCGTGCCGCGGTCGCCGCGTCGAGGTCGCCCTTGAACACCACCGTCAAGATCAGCCCTCCCAGCGCCACCGAGGGGGCGGCGGCGAAGATCCCGGCCAGCCGCTTGGGCTGGACGGCCTCCGCCACCAGGGCGAAACCCACCACGAGCAGGCCACCGATGAAGGGCTTCAGGACGAGCTCGAGCAGGGTCCTCATCCGCACAACCTCAGCGCCGAGGCGCCGCTCGCGCAACGACCCACGCTGGCAGCCCGTCGAACGCCCGCTGCCCGGACGCATACGTCGTACCGGCTCGCGGGCGATCGTGCGCCCTCCGGGACGGCCGCCCCGTCTCCCGGGGGCGACCCGTCAGCCGAACCGGCCCGCCACGTAGTCCGCCGTCCGCTGGTCCTTCGGCGTGCCGAAGACGTCGTCGGTCGGGCCGTGCTCGACGATGCCGCCGGGGGTGCCCTGCTCGGCGAGGAAGAAGGCGCACTGGTGGGAGACGCGGGCCGCCTGCTGCATGTTGTGGGTGACGATCACGACCGTCACCTGGCCGGCGAGTTCCTGGATCGTCTCCTCGACCCGGCGGGTGGAGGTGGGGTCGAGCGCCGAGCACGGCTCGTCCATGAGCAACACCCGGGGGCGCACGGCCAGCGCGCGGGCGATGCACAGACGCTGCTGCTGTCCGCCGGAGAGGGCGCCGCCGGGCTGGCGGAGGCGGTCCCTGACCTCCTTCCACAGGCCGGCGCGGGTGAGGGACTCCTCGACCAGTTCGTCCTTCGTCCGACGGCTCACGCGCGTGCCCGTCAGGCGCAGGCCCGCCACGACGTTGTCGTAGATCGACATGGCGGGGAAGGGGTTGGGTTTCTGGAAGACCATGCCGATGCGCCGTCGGGCGTCGGTCAGGCGGCGCTCGGGGGCGTAGATGTCCTCGCCCTCGAAGAGCACCTCGCCCGCGAAGGCCGCCGCCGGGATCAGCTCGTGCATGCGGTTGAGGGTGCGCAGGAACGTCGACTTGCCGCAGCCGGAGGGGCCGATCAGGGCGGTGACCTGGCCGGCGGGCATCGTCAGCGACACCCGGCTCAGCACCTGGTGGCTGCCGAACCAGGCCGACACCGCACGGGCTTCGAGCGTCGCGGGAGCGGTCATCGGCCCGCCCGGGGCGGCGGGGAAGGGGGTGGCGTCGGTGACGGGGGGCAGGACGACCGTGTCGGTCAGGGAGTCGGTGGCATCGGTCACGGCGGGTACCTCGGTTCGCGGCTGGGCTCGGGAAGCGGTCACATCAGGTTGGGCAGCAGTTCGGTGGTCCGGGTGGCGACCTGGAGGCCCAGCACGGCGACCACCGGGGCGAAGACGATCCACGTCTGGTGGCGGCCCCAGCGGTGCCAGGTCCATACCGCGGCGACGGCCGATACCAGCAGGGCCTGGAGCCACATCACCAGCGGCCACGGCACCCCTGAGGGGCGGGCCAGCGGCTGCTCGGACTCCGGCAGCGTGCCGGACCTGATCACGGCCGCCGGGGTCTCGAAGGGTGTGGAGACCAGGTCCGCGTCGACGCGCAGGATGCCGCCCGGCATGTAGCTCGGGCCGGTGGCCGTGGCCAGCACCAGACGGCCCTGGCCGGAGGCCAAGGGGGCGGGCGCCGGGTCTCCGGCCCGCCGTACGCCGACGACCTGGTACTTCGCCGCGCCCTGGCCGGTCGTCACCGTGAACCTGTCACCCTCGGCGAGGTCGGCCAGCCGTTCGAACGGGCCGCCGTAGGCGGCCGCCCGCCCCATCAGCACGCTGGTGCCGGCCTGCCCGGGCATCGGGGTGTCGCGGCGGTGGCCGGGGCCGTCGGTCATGACGCCGGAGTCGGTCCCTTCGAGGACCACCTGACGCACGCGCAGGGAGGGGATGTCGATCAGGGCGACCGGCGTACCGGGAGCCAGCAGCCTGCCCTGCTGGTCGGTCTGGGAGACCGGGGCCGTGCCCAGGGCGAGTGCGTTGCGCAGTTCGTCGTACGCCGTGTGCTGGGCGGCCCGTTCCTGGACGCCGCTGAGGAACAGCAGTTGGGCGGTGATGCCGAGCAGCAGGGCGGCGAGGCTGAGCAGGGCGCCCCGGGCGATGTGGCGGACGGCCGGGACGCTCCGGACGCGGGTCCGGAGCAGGGCCGGTGCGGGCATGGTCTGTACGGCGACCGTCACGGCGGCCCGCCTCCTTCATGGGTCGTGGGGTTTCACCGCCGGGGAGACCGCCGTCGCGGCGGCCTCCCCGGCAGCGGGGTCAGGTGGACTTGATGGTGAAGTTCGCGCTGTTCTTCGCGTCCACCGTCGAGGAGCCCGCGTAGTACGCGCGCAGCGTGTGCTTGCCGCGGCTCAGCTTCGGCAGGGTGATGGTCACCGTGCCGGACTTCAGCGTGCCGGTGGCGATCACCTTGGAGCCCTCGTAGACGCGCACGGTGCCGGTCGGCGTGGTGCCGGTCGCGGTGACCTTCGCGGTGACCTTGGCGCGGGCGGTGTGGCTGATCGAGGAGGGCCGGGTGACGGCGATCGACGGGGTCGCCTTGGTGATCTTCAGCGAGACCGACGCCGAGGACGCGTTGAGCTTGCTGTCGCCGCCGTAGGAGACGGTCAGCTTGTGCGTCGCGACCTTCAGGTGGTTGGACAGGCTGACGGTGACCTTGCCGGAGGAGCTGAGGGTGCCGGTACCGAGGGTGGTGGAGCCCTCCTTCACCGTCACCTTGCCGCTGGGGACGGTCCCGTTCGAGCCGGTGACGGTGACGGCGACCTTCGGCGCCTTGCCGTACGCGGTCGTCGTGGCGGTCGCCTTCGTGGTGCTCGCGGACTTGAGGCTGACGTCACCGGTCCAGGTGGCGGGGGCGCCGGTGCCGTTGAGGTTGGCGGCGGCGACCGTGGCGGTGTACTTGCCGCTGGCCAGACCGCTGAACGAGTACGACGTGGTCGTGGCCGGGACGTCCTTGGCCGCCGCGACAGTGCCGTCCGCACGGGTCAGTGTGACGCGGTAGTCGGTGACCGGCAGGCCGGGGGCGGCCGGGGCGGTCCACGTCAGCGCGAGCTTCCCGGTGTCGGCGGTGGCCTTGAGGGCCGGCGCGGCGGGCGCCGAGAGGTCGATGCCCGACTGCTCCAGGCCGCCGAACTTGGCGTGCTTGGTCGGGTTGATCGAGCCGTTGTACGACTCGTTCATGAAGCCGAAGTCGGCGATGACCTTCTGGGAGTTGTCGGTGGCCATCTGGGCGGTGTGGCCGCTGTCGGTGACAAAGACGTCGTAGAGGTCCTTGTCGAAGAAGATGCTGGTGGGGTCGATCGCCCGGCTGGGAACGACGTTGTAGACGTCCCGGCCGAAGGTGGCGTTCTCGTAGTAGCCGCGGACCGGCTCGAGCCGGCCGTTGACGGTCGTCACCGGGTTGGTGACGCCCTTGTCGCCGGGCAGCTGCACCGAGGCGAGGTGGGCGCCGGCGGCGGCAGCGGTCTTGCTGTGGTCCGGGGCGACCCCGTTGATCTGGGCGATCCAGCTGCCCACGGAGAACGGGACGAGCGCACCGTCGGCCGTGAGGGCGTCGTTGGCCTGGTTCTCCTGGACGGTCGGGATCTTGGGGTTGATCGTCGAGTCGTTGAGACCGATCGTGCTGAGGAAGAAGGCGCGGGTGCCGGACCCGTTCTGCGGGATGTACGGGTGAACGGCCTGGCCGTTCACGTCCGTGATGATGCCCGCGTAGATGTCGTGCAGTTGGTCGACCGTCAGGTTGTCCAGGGCCGAGCCGCGCACCGCGACGCCGACCGCGTCCCGGGCGAAGGGGATGAAGGTGAGTGCCTTGCCGGTAACGCTCGGGCCGCCGGAGGAACGGGCGAAGTCGATCTGGCCCTTGACGGCGACACCGCCGCTGTCGGGGAACTTGTCACCCGTGAGCGACATGCTCAGCGCGAGACGGCCCTTGCCGGAGCCGTTGGGGCGCAGGAAGGACGGGCCGTTGGAGCGGGTCTGAATGGTGGAGGTGGCGCCGGTGGGCGCAACCGCGTCGTACGAGGCGATGCCCGCGCCGCCCGCCGACTTGATGGCGTCACCGGTGTAAGCGGGGGCGTCACCGGCGAGGGCGTTGAGCACGTCCTGCGTGGTGTCGGAGCCCACGCCGACGAGCTGGCGGAACGTCCCGGCGGGTGCGGGGTCGGCGGACGCCGGGCTCGCCAGAGCGAGGCCACCGGTCACCACGGCGGCGGCGACGAGCGCGGCCGTAGAGCGCATTCTGCGCATCGAGAGTCTCCTGACGGTGTGCGTGGATGTGCTGTGCGGTGGGTGTGGGGGAGATGCCGTGGGGGGTCCCTGCGTCACGCCGGCCGAGAGCACGCCGAGGATCTGGCAGGGTGGTACAGGCCGTCCGCCCCGACTGCCTTTCGGGGCGGGCGGCCGTCTGTGGGGAGCCGGGCCCCGTAAGGCCCGGCTCCGGTCGGAGGGTCAGCCCCGGCCCGGCGGCAGCAGCCTCCGCAGCCGTTCGGGCAGGGTGAACGCCGGTACGACGGTCACCGTGCGGCCGCCGGGGAGCGGCACCCGCAGCGGGAGGCGCAGTCGGCTGCCGCCCGCGAAGGGCGCGCCCGCCGCCGCGGCGGCGCCGAGCCCGGCACCGACCGGGACGGCGTAGCGCAGCGCGTTCGCGGGGTCGGCCGGCGTGGTGCCGAAGGCCGTGGTCTGGACGGCCTTGCCGCCGTCGTAGGAGGGCGCGCCGCTGGGCGTGGGGCTCGCGTCCCCGCCGTCCGGGCCGGCCCCGCCGGAGCCGGTGCCGCCCCCGGCCGTATCGCCGCCCGACGCGCCCCCGGCGCCCGAGGCACCGCCCGCGCCGGAGCCACCCGAGCCGGAGCCGGAGCCGCCGGAATCGGAGCCGGAGCCGCCGGAGCCCCCGCCGCCTCCGGTCGAGCCGCTTCCGGAGCCGCCGTCGTGGGACGAGGGTCCGGTGTAGTGCTCGAGCGTGTCGGCGGCGTGCAGTGCGCGGGTGCGCAGGTCCTTGGAGAGCGGGGCGTAACCGGCCGGGAGCCGGCCCGGGTCGGCGCCGCTGATCTGTCCGGCGCCCACCGCGTACCGCAGCAGGGCCGCGTAGTCCTTGCGGGCGGTGGCGTCCAGCTCGCCCGGCCGTGCGGCACCGTAGATCAGCTGGGCGAGCGGGTAGGCGCCCTCGGCGGTGGCCCGGCCCGGGCTGATCTCCGGCGCCCCCTTGCCGGCGGCGCTCGTGGCGGCGGCGGTCAGGGACGCCGTGGTGGGCGCGGTGAAGCGGCCGGCGGCGTTGCGCAGCCGGGCGGTCTGCAGCCCGTAGCGCTCGGCGGAGGCCGTGTCGGTGACCGCGATCACGAACCGCGATCCGACGGTCTGCGGGCCGGTGCTCTTGTACGCGGGCGGGTTGGCCAGCGCGTCCCAGGTCGCCTTCCACAGCGTGTCGGCGCGCCGGGTGTGCAGGGCGCCGGCGTGCATGTCGGACACATAGGGGTGGAAGTCGGTCATGCACTGCTTGTCGGTGGCGTCGGTGCCCGGCGGGATCGTGCACCAGGGGTCGCTCTTGGGGTAGTCGTCGGTGCGGGCCGGGTCGTAGGCCACGCCCGTCGGGTTCAGGTGCGTGTCGGTGCTGTAGTACGGGTTGACGCGCATGCCCCAGTCGTCGGCCGTCCCCGCGAGGAAGCCGTGGGCGTCCTTGTCGGACAGGATCCACTGCCACAGCGCGCGGGCCGTGTCCGAGTGGCCGAGCGAGGTGATCAGGTCGGTGTCGGTGGCCGGGGTCTCGGAGACCGACAGATGCGCGAACTCCGGGTTGAGGGCGATGAACTCGGGGTCACTGGCGAGGCCGGCCGGGTTGTTCTTCGCCCAGTCGTAGCCCTTGGCGACCTTGTCGCCCAGCACCGCTCCCCAGGGGGAGTTGCGGTACGACTCGGTCAGCAACTTGGCGACCAGGCGGGGTGTGAGGTCGATGGAGTCGACCTTCGTCCCGGCGAGCCTCTGGATGTCGTCCGGGGCCCCTGCCTTGGGCCTGCGTTCGATGGTGAAGCCGATCACGGCTCCGGAGAGCGCGACGGGGGCGTAGACCGTGGTGCCGGACGGCGCGGTGGTGCCCTCGTCGGTGCCCAGGGCCCGGGTGGTGAAGGCGAGGCCGGCGGAGCCGGTGTTGGCGAGCCGGGTGCGGGCGTCGGGCTCACCGAGCTTGGTGTAGCCGTAGACCGTGCCGGTCGGGCACAGGGCCGTCTGCCAGCTGGTCATGGCGTCGGCGACGAGTTCGCTGCCCAGGGTGGCCCGCTCGTCGGAGCCGAGGGCGCAGCCGCTGCCGACCGGGTTGAAGCGGAGCGGGACGGCGATGCGGTTCTTCCAGTTGGTGGAGGAGACCGGCGAGCCCGCGTTGACGATGCTCTTGTCGGCGTACGGCTCGCCGTCGAGGTCGAGGTGGCCCTGCGGGACGATCACCAGCCAGCAGGAGCGCGACTGGCCGGCACCCTTCTTTCCGGCCTGGGCACCGCAGCCCAGGTGCGGGGCCTCGTTGGCGGTCTGCACCTCGAAGTACTCGCGGCCGGTGCCGTCGGCGCCGGTGCGGGCGAAGTCGACCTCGTTGGTGGTGTTGCGGTTGTAGAACGGATTGTTCTGGGTGTTGGTGGTGACCATCGTGCCGTCGACCGACTTGAAGGGCACCTCGCCCTGGCCGAAGGCACCACCCGCGCCGTACCGGTCGTCCTCGCCGTAGCTGGTGGGGGCGGCGCTGTAGGTGACGTTGCGCGTGTCGTCGCGTTCGTTGCCCGGCCAGCTGCCCCGGCCGGTGGTCGGAGAGGCGCCGTACTGGCACTGGGTGCGCGGCGGGCCGGGGTTGCCCGGGACCGTGCCGTCGTCGTCGCCCCAGCACTGCATGATCTGCACGAAGTCGGTGTTGAACAGGGTGCCCGCGAACGTGGTCGGGGTGCCGCCGCTCCAGGAGACGGTGATCGCCTGGCTGGTCAGGCGGGTGGTCTGGTCGACCGTGAACTTCATGTCCTTGAACTCGCCGCGGCCGGAGACCGTGACGGCGGAGCCGGTGCCGGCAGCACCGCTCGCGGCGGTCGCGGGCTGGGCGGCCTGGGCCACGCCGAGGCCCGCGAGGGCGCCGGCGGCGGCCCCGGCCACCAGCCGCAGGAGCAGCCCGCGTACGCGCGCCGTCCTGCCTCGTGTGTCGCGGCTCATCGCGAACCCCCGTCCGTGAACCGGTCGTGGCCGCCGCGGCCGCCGTTGCGGGCGGCGATCGCCCGGGAGACGACGGAGGGCAGCAGGACGAGCCCGAGCAGCAGCAGGGCGGTGATCAGCATCAGGGTCTGGGTGCCGGTCCAGCCGCTGCGCCCGGCCACCGTGACCGGCTGGGCCAGGGCGATGGTGCCGTCGGCGACGGTGGCGCCGCCGCCCGCCGCGCCGTTGGGCGCGAGGGTCTGCCCGGTGTCGGGGTCGACGGACGGCTGTCCGGTGCCGTCCGGTCCGGTGCCGCCCGGGCCGCCCGTGCCGCCGGCGCCACCAGTGCCACCGGTGCCGCCCGTGCCGCCGCCGGAGGTGCCGCCCGTCGCCGAACCGCCCCCGGTGGAACCGCCGTTCGTGCCGCCGCCGGTGGAACCTCCGCCGGTGGAGCCGCCGTTCGTGCCGCCGCCGGTGGATCCGCCCGAGGCGCCACCGGAAGTTCCGGAGCCCCCGCCGGCCTTGGCGCCGCCGCTGCCCGTGGTGCAGGCCGCGGCGCCCTTCTTGTCGCACTCCGCCGGGTAGGGCGCGGTCTCGGCGAGCTTGTTGTGGCCGTCGGCCGTGAAGGTCGGGTTGTTGCAGCCCTTGATGTTGATGTTCTGGGTCTGCACGCCGGGGATCCGGCGGATCTGGTCGAAGCCCGCCTTGACGAGGTTGATCGGCAGTGGCGAGTACCCCAGTTGGGGTGCCTGCTGCTGGCCCTGGCACATGAAGTAGTAGGAGAACGCGCCGAGTGTCTTGCCCTTCTCCTTGGTGAACGTGCCCTGCACCTTCAGCGGCAGGATCATGTACGAGTAGCTGGAGAGCGGGTAGTTGCGCTTGTCCGTGTCGTTGTAGACGCCGTCGAGCTGCTGGGTGAGGTAGTCCGGCGAGCTCTTGTTCGTGTTGATCCTCGCCTGGAGCAGCGAGACCGCGACGTTCTGCGGGGTCGGCTCGGTGTAGTAGCCGGCGTGGTTGAGGACCTTGGCGACCGGGTAGTGCGCGTTGAGCGCGTACGAGTAGTTGACGTAGCCGATCGCGCCCTCGCCGTAGCTCTGGGCCACGTACGCGGCGACACCGAGGTCACCGGACTGGGCGATCATGCCGGGGACGGTCGGGTAGTACGAGGTCTGCCCGCACGCGCCGGAGCGTCCGACCTTGCGGCAGTAGTCCTGCCACTGGGCCTTGTGCTGGTTGGCCATCCACAGCGTGAACTGGGCCGTCGAGCCGGAACCGTCCGAGCGGACCACCGGGACGACGGGGCGGTGCGGCAGCTGAAGGCCGGGGTTGTCGGCCTTGATCGCCGGGTCGTCCCAGGACTTGATGGCGCCGGTGAAGATCTTGGTGACCACGTCACCGGAGAGCCGGAGGTTGGTGACCCGCTGGCCGTTGACCGTCAGGTGGTACATGAAGACGGTGCCGCCGGCCACGATCGGCATGTAGGCGTACGATCCGCCGGCCGGCCGTTCGGCGGCGGAGCCGTCGGTCGGGTTGGTCTGGAACGGGATGTCCGAGACCGCGAAGTCCACCGTGCCGCTGAGGAACTGGCGGCGGCCGTCGGAGGATCCGGTGCCGGCGTAGCTGATCCGCATGCCGTACTGGTTGACGGCGCGGCGCCATTCGTCGACGGCGTTCTCGGCCCAGGTGGAGCCGGCTCCGGCGATGGGGGTGTAGCTCTCGGCGGCGGCGGTCGCCGCGAGCGGGCCGGCCAGCAGCCCGGCGATCATGGCGAGCAGCGCGCCCAGGATCGCCGGCGCGCGCAGGCGGCGCGGACGAAGGTGCAGGTGACTGCGCATCAGTCGGTTTCTCCGGGCTTGTGTCCCAGGTCCTCGGTGGTGGGCCTGGAAGGTGTGGCGTACGGGTCGGTGGTCTGCGGGACGCTGTCGAACAACGAGAGTGCGGGGGCGTGCAGTTCGGCGAAGCGGTCGACGTCACGGCGCGAGGCGAGGGCCGCGCGGCGGGCCTGGCGGCGGCTGAGCTGGCCGGGACCGCGTCCGCCGATCACCCGGGCGATGGCGAAGAGCACGAGGACCAGGGCCATCAGGACCGCCGCCGCGCCGAAACCGCGGGCGATGTAGGCGGGTTCGGGTGACTTGACGAGGGTGAAGACGGCCAGCGGCAGCGAGATCATCGGCCCCTCCGTCGGATTGGCGTTGATCGCCGCGATGTAGCCGGCGGTGAGTAGTACGGGCGAGGTCTCGCCGATACCGCGGGCCGTGCCGAGGATCACCGCGGTGGCGAGGCCGGAGCGCGAGGTCGGCAGGACCACGTGCCACACGGTGCGCCAGCGCGGAGCTCCCAGTGCCTCGGCCGCCTCGGTCAGCGTGCCGGGCACCAGCCGCAGCACGACGTCCGCCGCGCGGATCACGATCGGCAGCATCATCACGCTGATCGCGAAGCCCGCCGCGAGGCCGGACTTCTGCATGCCGAGGCTGAGGATCCAGATGGCGTACACCATCAGGCCGGCCACGATCGATGGCAGCGCCGTCATCGCCTCCACGATGGTCCGTACGAACCGGGAGAAGCGGCCCGGGATCTGGTTGAGGTAGACCGCGCAGGCCAGGCCCAGCGGCACGGTGATCGTCAGGGCGATGGTCATCTGGATGAGGGTGCCGAGCATCGCGTGGGCGATACCGCCGTGGTTGAGCGGGTCCAGCGGGCCCGTGGACTGCATGTCCTCGGTGAGGAAGTTGAGATGCCCCAGCGCCTGGTGCCCGCGCCAGGCGGTGAAGCCGACGACGAGGGCGAGCGTGAGGAACAGCAGCGTGGCCGCTGTCCACAGCACCACGGTCATCACTCGGTCGCGTACGGCCTGCCCGTCCTCCTCCAGTCCGGTCAGTACCGCGTAGCAGGCGAGGAAGGCGAGGTAGGCGGTGACCGTGAACCCCAGCAGGCCGGAGAACGGGGCGAGTTGACCGAACAGCAGCACGGCGGCGCAGAGCCCCGAGAGGGCGGCCCCGCACAGGGCGAGCACACCCGAGCGTGTCGCGCCGCCGATCCGGCGGGGCTGGTCGGGGAGTTCGGCGGGCGCGGGAGCGCCGGGGGGTGCCGAGTCCTCGGTGATGTCGTGGGCGGTGTCCTGGACGACGGTCATCTCATGCCTCGCTCTGTGCGCCGGAACGGGAGCGGGCCGCGATGGTGGAGGCGGTGAAGTTGACCGCCAGGGTGAGCACGAACAGCGCCAGGCCCGCCGCCATCAGCGCCGACATACCGAAGGGGGAGGCGTCGCCGTAGTGCAGCGCGATCAGCGCGGAGACCGAGTTCGCGCCGGTCTGCAGGATGTGCGGCTGGATGACGAAGACCGGGGAGATGATCATGTAGACCGCGATCGTCTCGCCGAGTGCCCTGCCCAGCCCGAGCATCGTCCCGCCGATGATGCCGCCCTTGCCGTAGGGCAGAACGACCGCGCGGATCATCCCCCAGCGGGTGGCGCCGAGCGCGTATGCGCCCTCGCGTTCGCCGGCCGGCGCCTGCGCGAAGACCTCGCGCATCACTGAGCACTGGATCGGCGTGACCATCAGGGCGACGACGATGCCGGCGACGAAGGTGGACGCGGTGTAGACGCTGGCGGAGGCGAGCGGGTCGCCCGGCTGGGTGCCGTCCACCTTGAAGAGGGGGATCCAGCCGAACCAGTCGGACAGCCAGCGGGACAGCCCGATGACGTTCTCCTGGAGGAGGAACAGCCCCCACAGCCCGTACACCACCGACGGCACGGCGGCCATCAGGTCGACCATGGTGACCAGGGAGCGGCGCAGTTTCCGCGGCGCCACATCGGAGATGAACAGGGCCGTCGCGATGGCCAGAGGAACGGAGATGATCACCGCGACGGCGGCGATCAGCAGGGTTCCGGTGAGCACGGCCGCGATGCCGAAGTTGTGAACGTCAGGCTGCCATGCGGCCGTGGTGAGGAACGAGAACTTGGAGACGCGCAGCGCCTGTCCGGCCCTCAGCAGGAGGAACAGACCGACCGCCGCCATGATGGCGAGGACGACGACTCCGGTGGCCGTCAGCTGGAAGCGGAAGACCCGGTCTCCGAACCCGCGTGCGGCGCGGGGCCGCTGGGGTGCCGGCCCACCTGACTCCGGGCTGCCGAACTGCCCGTTGTAGGGCTCCGGTCTGTCGGAGTCCGATCTGTCGGACTGCCCTGTGTCGGACTGCCCTCTGTCGGAGTCCGGTCTGTCGGACCCCGATCTGCCGGAAACCGATGACTCGGACGCCGCTGTGCCCAGGCCGGGTCCGTCCGCATCTCGTCCGTCGGGCCCATGGTGCGTGGCCACCACGTGTGGTCCCCCCACTGTGGAAAGGAATCTCGCGATGACCGGTCGGTCCGCGCAATCAGATTCAATGGCCGGATCTTGTCGCCCCAACGCGTCTCGCATGGCCGGTCAATGAACGGTTCATGCCATTTCTGTGCCGCTCCTGTGGGCGCGTCGAGTGCGGCGTCCCGCCTGTCCCGTCTCCGCGTGTCCGACGTGGGCGAGGGCGCGTTTTGGACACCACGTACGCTTAGGCGAGCCTAAGCTAAGTGATACGGGGAAGGGTTCATGTCAGGAGTCCCAAGACGCCGCTTCGGGTGGCTGGTCACCACTCTTCTCCTGCTGTTGCTGGCGGTGCTGCTCAGTCTCGCGGTGGGCAGTCGCCCGGTGGCGCCCTCGGTGGTCTGGGACGCCCTGCTGCACGGCGGCACCAGCGCCGACGCACAGGTCGTACGGTCGTTGCGAGTGCCGCGCACGGTCATCGGGTTGATGGTCGGGGCCGCGCTCGCCGTTGCCGGAACGGTTCTTCAGGGGATCACCCGGAACCCCATCGCGGAGCCCGGCATCCTGGGCATCAGCCAGGGAGCGTCGATGGGCGTCGTCTGCGCCATCGCCTTCCTCGGGGTGCACAGCCTGACCGGGTACGTCTGGTACGCGTTCGTGGGTGCGGGAGTCGCGTCGGTCCTGATCTACGCCGTCGCCAGCAGCGGGCGAGGCGGGGCGTCCCCGGTCAAGCTGGCGCTGGCGGGTGCCGCGATGAACGCGTTCCTCGCCTCGCTGATCTCGGCCGTCCTCACCACCAACGCACGCGCCCTGGACGAGTTCCGGTTCTGGGACGTCGGCTCGATCAGCGGCCGGGACGCCACGATCGCCGGGCAGGTCTGGCCGTTCCTCCTCGCCGGCCTGCTGCTGGTGCTGGCCATGGCGCGCGGCCTCGACGCGCTCGCGCTCGGCGACGACATCGCCCGGGGCCTTGGCCGCAACGTCGCGCTGCTGCGAGCAACCGGCGCCCTGGGTGCGACCGTTCTGACCGGCGCCGCGGTCGCGGCGGCCGGTCCCATCGCCTTCATCGGCCTCGCCGTGCCGCACATGGCCCGTGCCCTCGTCGGGCCGGGCCACCGCTGGCTGCTGCCGGTGGCCGCGCTGCTCGGACCGGTGATGCTGCTGCTGGCGGACGTGCTCGGACGGGTCGTGGTGCGGCCCGCGGAGGTGCCCGTGGCCGTGATGACCGCGCTGGCAGGTGTGCCGTTCCTGATCGTGCTGGTCCGGCGGAAGGCGGTGGCGGCATGACGCGGTTGAGTCACGGGGAGCGCGCGGCGCACCTGGAGCGGGCAGAGCATCTGGGGCACGGCGGACACGATGCCGCCGGCGGCAACGGCGGCGGGCGTCCGTCCGGCCGGCCCGCCGGACATGCCGTGCTGCGGGCCGGGCGGGGCAGTTTCCTGGTGCACCGCAGGGCTCTGGTGGTGGGTGCCGTCCTCACCGTGCTGCTCGCGTCTGCCGTGGTGACGTCGCTGTGCGTCGGCGAGTCGTTCGTCGCACCGAGCGAGGTGGTCCGCGTTCTGCTGGGGCTGCCCAGCCCCGACCGACTGGTGGTCGGCACGCTGCGGTTGCCGCGCCTGGTGACCGGCCTTCTGGTGGGCATCGCCTTCGGCCTGTCCGGCGCGTTGATCCAGACCATGGCCCGCAACCCGCTCGCCAGCCCGGACGTCATCGGCGTGACGCACGGCGCGGGAGCGGCGACGGTCGCCGCGATGACGTTCGGCCTCACCTCGTACGCCGTTCTGCCGTACGTGTCCGTGGCGGGCGGTCTGCTCGCCGCGCTGCTCGTCTACCTGTGCGCCTGGCGGGGCGGGCTGGCCGCCTCCCGCTTCGTCCTGATCGGCATCGGCATCTCGGTCGCGCTCGGTTCGCTGACCCGGCTGTGGGTGACCAAGGGCGACTATCTGGTCGCGCAGCAGGCCAAGACCTGGCTCACCGGATCGCTCAACGGCCGCGGTTACGACCAGGCGGCACCGCTCGCGACGGTCCTGGTGCTGCTGGTGCCGTTCCTGCTGTGGGCGGCCCGCGCGCAGCGCGGCTCGGCTTTCGACGACGACACGGCCGTCGCCCTCGGTGTACGGCTCGGCCGCGTCCGGGTCGGGCTCAGTGTCCTCGGCGTCGTGCTGGCGTCCGTCGCGACCGGGGCGGCGGGGCCTGTCGACTTCGTGGCCCTGCTCGCCCCGCAGATCGCCCGCCGGCTCACCCGTGCCCCGCACATTCCGCTGGTGTGCTCCGCGCTGACGGGCGCGCTGATCGTGGTCGTCGGAGATCTGCTGGCCCGCAGGCTCTTCTCGCCGCTGGAGCTGCCGGTCGGCGTGTTCACCGCCCTGGTGGGCGCCCCCTATCTGATGTGGCTGATCGTCCGTACCCGTAGCAGCCGTTCCGGAGGAACCGCGTGACCGGCAACCATCCCACCGCCCCGGGGACTTCCCGTCTCGCCGCGCGGGGGCTCACCCTCGCCTACGAGGACCGTACGGTCGTCGACGAGCTGGACCTGGACGTCCCGGACGGCAGGGTCACCGTCATCGTGGGCCCCAACGCCTGCGGCAAGTCCACCCTGTTGCGCGCCCTGGGCCGACTGCTGAAGCCGCGGCGCGGGGCCGTCCTGCTGGACGGAACCGAACTGGCCCGCCTGCCCACCAAGCGGATCGCCCAGGCGGTCGGGCTGCTGCCGCAGACCCCGGTGCCGCCGGAGGGGATCACGGTCGGGGATCTGATCGCGCGCGGGCGCCAGCCGCACCAGAAGTGGTGGCAGCAGTGGTCCGAGACGGACGAGGCATCCGTCTCGCAGGCCATGGAACGCACCGGGACCGCCGAACTCGCCGAGCGTCCGGTCGACGAACTGTCGGGTGGGCAGCGCCAACGGGTGTGGATCGCCATGGCACTTGCCCAGGACACCGATCTGCTGCTGCTCGACGAGCCGACGACGTATCTGGACATCGCCCACCAGGTGGAGGTCCTGGACCTGGTGCGCAGGCTCAACCGGGAACGCGGCCGGACGGTGGTGGCGGTGCTGCACGACCTCAACCAGGCCGCGCGCTACGCCGACCATCTGATCGCCATGCGGGCGGGGAGGATCGTCGCGCAGGGGCCGCCCGGCGACATCGTCACCGCCGAGCTGGTCCAGGAGGTGTTCGGGCTCGTGTCGGTCGTCGTGCCGGACCCGGTCACCGGCGGGCCCATGGTGGTACCCGGTCCTCCGCGGTCGGCGGACGGCACGGGCGGGGGCGAGGACACGAAGGGCGGAGCGACCGTCCCGGCGGCGCGGAACGGCACCCGGTGAACTGCGAACAGGCGCTTCGGAAATGAGCCGACAAGGCGGCATGTGATCGGAAGCACACGCTCTGGATGTATCAGACACACAGGCGTCTCGTAAGGTAAGCCTTACCTAAAACTCTGCGGATTCGTCGGGGTCTCGACCCTGGCGTTTCCCGTGTGTCCCCACCCTTCTCACGACGGGAGCGCCCTTCCCATGTCCGCCGGACGCCGCCGCACCACCGCCGCAGCCCTCACTCTCGCCGCCGCGCTCGCCCTGGCGGCCTGCGGTGGATCCTCCGCAGGCGGCGAGGGCTCGGGCGGCACGTCCTCGGCCGGGGCCGGGGCGGGCGGCAAGAAGTCCGTCGCCCAGGGCGGGGAGGACTTCAAGGACGCCGCGAAGAAGACCGCCGCCATGGGCACCGACGCGGCACCGGGCGAGTGGCCCCGCACCGTCACCCACGCCATGGGCAAGACCGAGTTGAGGTCCCAGCCCAAGCGCGTGGTGGTCCTCGACGTCGGCGAACTCGACAACGTCGTCTCCCTGGGCGTCAAGCCGGTCGGTCTCGCGCCCACCGAGGGATCCCCCGAACTCCCGTCGTACCTGAAGAAGGACGCGGGCAGCCCGAAGAACGTCGGCACGATCAACAACCTCAACCTGGAGGCGATCGCCGCGCTCAAGCCCGACCTCATCCTGGGCAGCCAGCTCCGCGCAGCCGACAAGTACGACGAGCTGTCACAGATCGCGCCGACCGTCTTCTCCCTCCGCCCCGGCTTCACCTGGAAGGAGAACTACCTGCTCAACGCCGCCGCGCTCGACAAGACCACGCAGGCGAAGCAGAAGCTCGCGGCCTACGAGAAGAGGGCCGGGGCCCTCGGCGGGAAGCTCGGAGCCGACAAGCCGACCGTATCGATGGTCCGTTACCTGCCCGACGGCGTCATCCGCCTGTACGCCAACGCCTCGTTCATCGGCACGATCCTCAAGGACGCCGGCATTCCCCGGCCGAAGAACCAGGACATCGACGACCTCGCCGCCGAGGTCAGCGCCGAGAACATCGACCAGGCCGACGCCGACTACATCTTCACCGGCGTCTACGGCGACGTGAAGGCGACCGACAAGTCCAAGGCGCAGAGCAACCCGCTCTGGAAGAGCCTCGGCGCCGTCAAGGCAGGGCACGCCTACGACGTCCCGGACGAGACCTGGTACCTCGGCCTCGGCGTGACGGCCGCCGAGGAGGTGCTCGGCGACCTGGAGTCGCACCTCACCAAGTAGGCCCCGGCCGCGAGGGCCGAAGCCGAACGGCGTGTGGAACCTCGGCGGCGGTCTCGCGCCGGTGATCGCCCTGGCCCCCGGCCGGGCGGTTGGGGAAGAAACCCGCCCGGCCGGGGTGTCGGAGCGGTGGCGACTACCCCTTCGGGCAGAAGGGGTACGGCTCCAGGGCGAAGGAGACGTCGCTTGTCTCGCCGCCCTTGAGACGGACGTCGGTGGTCCGCGCCCGCCACTGGTCCTTGGCGACGATGACCGTCAACGGCCCGGAGTGCTCGCCGATCCACAGGGCGTACGTACCGTCGCGACCGGTGCGCAGGACCCGGTGGAACCCGTCCGCCGAGAGCGTCACCGTGGCCGCGCCGATCGCTCCGGCGCCGCCGTCGGCGCAGGTGGCGCTGGTGACGGTGCCCTTGACCTTGCCCCACTGGCCGGGCGCGGTCACCTTGAAGATCACCCGCACCGGGTCGACGCGGTCGCCCCGGTCGGTGCCGACGGTGAGCGAGGCGGTGTAGCTGCCGGGCTGGGCGAGGTTCGCGCTGTCCATGGTGACGGTGACCGCGCGCTCCTGGCCGGGTTCGAGCACGAATTCGGCCGGGTCCGGCGTCAGCCAGTCGACACCGCTGCCGCAGGAGTCGTAACCGGGCAGGAGCTCGGCGTACGTCGTCCCCACGAAGCCGCCTGTGGAGCCGCCGACCCGGTAGAGGCCGCAGGCGCTGCCGCCGCGGTAGGAGATCTGCCCGGAGTTGGGCAGGGCGCTCCAGGTGTCGGCGGCCGGCTCGTACTGGTAGCCCGCGTTGGTGTACTCCTCGCCGGTGGAGCCGCCGGAGACCAGCAGTCTGCCGCCCGCGGCCGTGAACCCGGAGGCCCACAGCGACTCGGGCATGTTCCTCAGCTTCGCCCAGCTGTCCGTGCCTGGGTCGTATGTGTAGGTACTGGTGGTCGCGCCGCCCGCGTCGGTGTAGCCGCCCGCGCAGTACAGCCGTCCCGCAATGGCGCCGCACGAGGTCCAGGACACCGGCTCCGGGTAGGGAGCGTGGGCGCTCCATGTGTCGGCAGCCGGGTCGTAGGACTGGACGGTGGTCTGTCCGCAGACGTCCTTGTCGCAGCCGCCGACCGTGTACAGCTTGCCGTCGAGCACGGCGGACGAGGCGGCGGCCAGCGGTTCGGGGTTGGGCGCGGCCTTGCTCCAGGTGTCCTGCTCCGGGTCGTAGACCTCGGTGGTATCGAGTGGCTTACCCGAGCTGTTCCAGCCGCCGGTGACGTACAGCTTGCCGTCGACGAACGCCCCGGTGGGCTTCTCGCGGACCGCGCTCATCGGCGCGACGGTGTTCCAGGCGCCGGTGACGGGGTCGTAGGCCCGTACCGTCGACACCATCACGGCGTTGCTGACGCCGGCCACCGAGTAGACCTTTTTGCCCGGTCCCACGGACACCAGGTTGTCCATGATGGGTTGGGGGTGAGCGGTGATCGATTCCCAGGGTGCTTCAGCGGGTTCCGCATCGGTGCCCTTGGTGTCGGGGGTGGCGTCGGCGGTGAGGCGGTGCGGGTTCGCGGCGCCCTTCACGTCCTTGCGGGCGGCGCCCGCCCGCTGGATGGTGAAGTCGCCGGCGGACTCGCCGAGGATCACCTTGCGGGCCTCGGTCCCGTGGTTGGCGAAGGTCAGGGCGGCCTCGGCGGAGCGGCCCAGCTCCGCGGTGGCCGTCAGCTCCGAGGTGCTGACGGTGACATCGGGCGCCTCGTCGGCCTGGGCCGAGGCACCGGTGACAAGCCCGGCGGCGAGTACGACGGCCGCCGCCGAGATGCCGAGAAGGGATCTGCGGCGCATGGGAATCTCCCTGCTGTGTGCGTCGTGGAGTGGTCTCACTGTCCCGGGCACCCGCCCGCCGGCTTGAGGGTCAGCGTGATGTGCGCGGACCCGGACCGCTTGACGGTGGCCACGTCGGTGGCCGAACTGAGGCCGTCCTTGGACGCGATGACGGTGATCCGTTCGCTCTGCCCGTCGACGGGCAGCCACACGGCGGCCTTTCCGCCGCGGTCGGACTTGCGGGCCAGCGGGGCACCGCTGCCGCCGATCTCCAGATAGGCGCCCTTGAGCGGCTCGCTGCCGCCGGTGCACGCGGCCTGCTCGACGTCCACGGTGACCTTCGCCCAGCCGGGCGGCGGGGTGACCTGGGCGTTCAGCGGTATGGAGAGGGAGGCGTACGGGCTGTCGGTGCGCAGTTGGACGGCGGCGGAGTAGGCGCCGGGCTGGGTCAGCCTGCTGGTGTCCAGGTGCACGGGCAGCGTGGTCCGCTCGCCGGGCTTGAGAGTGACGGTGTCCTTCCCTGCGGACGCCCAGCCGAGGTCGGCGGCGCCGCAGTCGTCGTATCCGGTCAGGTTCTGCACCCTCGGCATACCGGGCCAGCCCTTCCCGGCGCCGCCGACGACGGTCAGGCCGCAGGTCGAACCGGCCCGGTACAAGGGGTACTTGGTGTCGGGCAGGGGAGACCAGGCGTTGCCGGCAGGGTCGTAGGCGAAGCCCTTCGCGGTGGTACGGCCGTCGTCGCCGATGCCTCCGGTGACCAGGAGCTTTCCGCCGCCGGTGTAGTAGGAGGCGGCCCAGGTGCCGGCCGGCACGTCGGCGATGCGCGACCAGTGGTCGTAGGCCGGGTCGTAGACGAAGGCGTCGGTGCGGATGCCGGTGCGTACGTCGATGCCGCCCGCGCAGTAGAGCTTGCCGGCCAGGGCGCCGCAGGACGACCAGGAGACGGGCACGGGGTAGTCGGCCGCGGTGCCCCAGCGGTCCTTCTGCGGGTCGTAGACCTGGACGTCGGTGCGGCCGCAGTCGCCCTGCAGGGTGCCGTTGTCGACGCAGCCGCCGATCACGTAGAGCTTGCCCTGGAGCACGGCCCGGGACATGCCGCCGTACGCCTTGGGCAGTGTGGCCGCCTGGGTCCAGGTGTTCTTCCCCGGGTCGTAGATCTCGGTGGAGGGCAGCTCCCGGACACCGGCCGACCAGCCGCCGGTGACGATGAACTTCCCGTCGATGAACGCGGACGCGCCGGCCTGCCGGGCGGTGTTCATCGGGGCGAGGGCGGTCCAGTTTTGGGCGACGGGGTCATAGCGGTAGGCCTTCGCGGTCGTACCGGACCCGTCGTAACCGCCGGCCGTGTAGATCTCGCCCCGGTACATACCGGTCGCGGGGTCCATGATGCCGGTCGGGTACGGGGCGAGTGTGGCCCAATCGCCGTTGCCGGCACCGGAGTTGTCCGGTGTCAGCGTGGGCTGCGGTCCTGCGGCCGCCCGTCCGGCGGTGTCGGCGGACAGGAACCCGGAGACGGGCTTGCCGCCGGGGACGGCGCGCGCCGAGGCGGCGGAGTCGTCAGCGGCGCCGGCTGCCTTGGTGACCTCGGCGGCCTTCGTGGCGGCCTTGGGCTGGGCGGGCTCGGCCTGGCCGCCACTGCCGGTGGCGGTCGTGGCGAGACCGTCGCCGGACAGGCCGGTGCGCACGGTCAGCGGCGCCTTGCCGGTGTTGGTGAGCGTCAGGGTCTCGCCGGTGCTGCTGCCCAGGCGCACGGTCGGGTCGAGCGAGGACTGCTTGACGTCGAGCCGTCCGGCCTGGAGCGTGAAGTCGGCCGAGGACACCTGGTCCTTGTGCACGGTGACGGTCTTCTCGGCCGAGGCGTAGCGGTCGTGCCCCGCCGAGACCTGGTGTGTGCCCGCGGGCAGGAACGCGGTGTACAGGCCGTCGCCGGTCTTCGGGTCCTCGGTGGTGGGCACCGAGCGGGCGTCGCCCGCGCCGGGCGCGGTGACGGTGGCGGCGGCGACGGGTCCGCCGGTGTTGCCGTCCTTCACCTGACCCACAAGGAGGCCGCCGTCGACGGCGGCGCAGGCGGGGTCACCGACGAGTACGTCGTCGATCATCCACCACTGGTCGAAGGAGCCCTTGTAGTTGAAGCGCACCCGGACCTTGTCGTGGCCGGCGGCCTGCGGCAGCGGGAGGCTGAGCGAGGCGACCAGATTGGACTTCTGCCGGGTCCACAGCTGCGTCCAGGTGGTGCCGTCGTCGGTCGACAGGTCGATGGTGGCGACGGAGCGGGTCCAGGAGGGGCCCTGGTACTGGGTCTCGAACTGCAGGACCGGCTTGTCGACCTGGGTCAGGTCGACCGCCGGGGTGATCAGGTCGGAGTCCTGGGTGCGCTGGTAGCCGTAGAACTCGCTGTTGACAGAGGCGAAGTTGCCCGAGCCCTTCGGAGTGCGGTTGCCCAGCGGGGTGGGGTCGTCGAACTCCCAGCCGCCGCCGTCGGCGTGCTGGACCACCGTCCAGCCCTTGGGCTTCTCACTGGAGTCGAACGGTTCGAAGAGGCCGCCGACGGAGTAGCCGGGCGCCACACAGCGCTCGGTGACCACGGCGAGTGCGAGGTCCACGGTGTCGTCGGCCGTGAACGGCACTTCGCGGGTCAGGGACCGATAGCCGGCCGACTGGGCGTCGACGCGCAGCGTGTACCGCGCGGTGGCCGGCAGCGTGATCTCGTACGCGCCGGTCGCCGGGTCGCTGAACCAGGGGCCCGCAGCGGTGACACCGACCGCGCTGATCTTGGCGTAGAGGCCCCAGCCGTGCCCGGAGGCGTCGCTGACCTTGCCGTGGATGGTGGTGGTCGGTGCGGCCTTCAGGGCGATGTTCTCGGTCACCGTCCTGTCGGCGACGGCGGTGACGGTGCGCTGGACGTCCTGGTAGCCGAAGGCGGTGACGGCGACGGTGTACTCGCCGGCCTGGAGGCGCAGCCGGTAGCCGCCGTCGGCGTCGGTGTTCAGCCGGCGGTCGTTGATGTGCAGCTCGGCGCCGACGACGGGTTCTCCGGTCGCGGCGTCGGTGACCTTGCCGGTGACGATGCCGGTGCCCTCGCGGGGCGCGGCGGTGATGGCGGCCAGGGCGTCGAGCTTGCCCTCGCCCCAGACGTTGTTGTTGCCCGCGGTGCCGCCGCAGCTGGTGTCGTTGACGTCGACGGCGGTGGAGTCCAGCAGCTCACGCGTGGCGGTGATGTCCCCGGCCAGGGCGGGCGCCGCCGACCAGAGCAGCGCGACCGCGCCCGCGGTGTGCGGGGCCGCCATGGAGGTGCCGTTCATGTACGCGTACGAGTTGCCGGGGACGGCCGAGCGGATGCTGACACCGGGCGCGGCGATGTCGGGCTTGATCGCGCCGTTCTCGCCCTGGCCGCGGGAGGAGAAGGAGGCGATGACGCCCTTGGAGTCGAAAGCGCCGACTGCGTAGGAGATGGCGTAGTCGCCGGGGCTGCCCGCGGTGTTGCAGGCGGGTCCGGCGTTGCCGTTGGCGAACACGGGGAAGATGCCGGCGGCGATCCAGGCTTTCACGGAGTCCTGGTACCAGTCCTCGACGGCGATGCCGTTGTCGTTGCCCCAGGAGTTGTTGATGATGTCGGGCCGCAGCTCGGGGCGCGGGTTGTTGCCGCTCAGGTCCGTGGGGGCGAGCATCCACTGCGCGGAGGCAAGCAGCGCGGACTCGGAGCAGGTCCGGCCCTCGCAGCCCTTGGCGGAGATCCACTTGGCGCCCGGGGCGACACCGATACGGGCGTTGCCGGCCAGGCCGCCGGTCATGGTGCCGATGGTGTGGGTGCCGTGTCCGGCGTTGTCGCACGGCGCGAGCGAGGGGGAGCCGCAGACGCCGCTCGGGTCGAACCAGTTGTAGTTGTGGTCGTAGCTGCCGTCGCTGCGGGTGCCGCGGTAGGAGTCGCGCAGCGCCGGGTGGTCGTACTGGGCTCCGGAGTCGATGGAGCCGATGACCACGCCCTCGCCGCGGCTGCCGAATTCGGACCAGGCGTCGTCGGCGCCGATCGCGTCGACGCCCCACTCGACCGGCTCGGCGTCGTCGGCCGCCGCGACGGCCTTGACCTTCGCGCCCTCGGTCGTGTCGGGCAGCTTGTAGACATGGTCGCTGCGCAGCCGTACGACATTGCCGTCCTCGGCGAGCGACTTCGCGAGTTCGGCTGAACCGCGGGCCACGTAGACGGTGTTGGAGGCCCAGAACGTCCGGTACTCGGCGCCGGACTTCTTCAACTTGGCGAGAACGCCGGACTGCTGGTCGCGGGCGGTCCCGCGCAGCGCGTCGACGACGTTCCGGCCCTGTTTCTCGCGTCCCTTGGCGGAGCGGGCCGCGCTCAGGTCGGCCTTCTCGTCGAAGCGGATCCAGAACGGGGTGGCCGGGTCCTTCTGCAGAGCGGCGGCGAGATCACTGTCGATCTTGTCGGTCGCGTCGGCCTGCTGGGTCCCCAGGGTGGCGAGCAGCGCGACCATGAGGGCCACGACGAGGGCGAGGACGGGACCGGTTCGCCACCGGCCCGTGAGGTGCGCTCTGGGCATTGCTATGTCAACTCCCGTTCATCACAGAGCAGCTGCATGCACAAAAAAGCGCTGCTGACGCTCGCAGCACGGTGACGGGCAGGCAATGTGCGCCCTGATACGGGTTTACGCCTTGGCGTGTATCCGCCATAGGAAATGAAGGACGTTCCTCATCGGGTGCCGGGATAAAGTGCACCCGTGGAACGGATCTCGGTGGTGGGCGTCACCGGCGCGGGCAAATCCACGCTCGCCCGTGCCCTGAGCGGTCGACTGGGCCTGCCCTACCACGAGATGGACGCGCTGTACTTCAACGGTCCCGACTGGGCCGTCAACGACCAGCTGGCCGAAGACGTTTCACGACTCACCGCGGAGCCTTACTGGATCATCGACTCGCTCGGCTATCCGGAAGTCCGCGACCTGCTGTGGGACCGGGCCGACACCGTGATATGGCTGGACTATCCCAAACGCGTCATCATGCCCCGCGTCCTGCGCCGGTCCTTCCGGCGCACCGTGAGACGCGAGGTTCTGTTCGGCGGCAACAGGGAGACCTGGCGGGACTGGCTGAGCAGGGAACACCCGGCCTGGTGGGCGTGGTCCCAACACGGGCCCCGCCGCCGTGAGATCGAGCGCCGTGCCGGCGATCCCCGCTTCGCCCCTCTCGACACCCTCCGCTTCGGCCACCCCGACGACACGGCGGCCTGGCTGGCATCTCTCCCACGCGGGAAATGAGGCGTCGCGGGAGTTCCCGTGGCGGGCACCTTCAGGGCGACTCGTTCAGAAGCCGTTCGAGGTGGCTTTCCAGGTCCAGTGCCTCGGTCTCACGGGCGGCCGGCACCATCTGGTAGGTGCGGTACAGCCAGTGCGTGAGGGCCGGGAGCGCGGCGATGAGGTGGGCAGAGCCGCCCGGTGGACTGAGGAGAATGTGCAGGAGGGCTTCCGGGCCGGTTCCGGTCGGCCACACCCTCACGTCGCCCTCTCCGCTGGCCGCCAGCATCCCTCGGGCAAGCAGCTCGCGTGAGATGACCCAGGACACGGGGCTCAGGGCGAGGCCCTGGAAGAGGAACTCCACCACGAGTGGGTCCTGCGACCTGTAGAGCAGGTGGGTCGGTACCGGGAGCCGTGTGCCCTGGGGTGACACGAGCTCCATGCCGAGCATGTGGTCTACGCAAGTGATCATGGCTCTGTGTGCGTCTGGTCGACGGAAGGGGCGGCGGTGGCCGCCGAACCTTCGCTTGAGGTGCGGGGGAGGCATCCGGTCTCATGGCCGCCGCTGTCCCTTGAGCGACCCCGAATGCCGCCCCCGCCGTTCTGTGACATCGGCCCGCAACGGGCCGGGGTGGCTCGGGCTGCGTCACTTGCCCACCGACATGCGGCAGCCCGAGCGGTGGCGGTCCTGGTGACCGCGGTCCTCAGTGGTGTGAAGCGTCGTGGTGCTTCAGGCCGCCCTGGTAGGTGTGGCCGTCGGCCCAGCGGAGCTGGTCGAGAACCCACTGCCGACGGCCTTCGTCGATCCGCGCCCGGTCACCGTCATGCTTGTCGTGACGGATCCAGTGGCGGTCGCCGTGGTGGTTGTGCCGGTCCTCTTTGTGGTGGTCGGAGATACGGACCGCCGAGACGACACCCGACTGGCTGCTGCTCGGGTACGTCGCAGCCGATGCGGAGCCGCCGGTGGCGAGAAGCCCGGCTGCCGCGACGGCGGTCGAGATGATCGCGACGGCAACCCCACGAACAGTCCTGCTTGCCATGGTGTTTCCTCTCTTTCCTCGCTCCACGATGCGAACGGGAAAATTGGTGCTTATATGCCTCACTGGGCACTGAAGACCCTAACCCCGACTTGTTGAACGGTGAACTAAGTCGGGCGTGAGGTGCACCACGCGCCGAGGAGTCGTCGCGCCGGAATATTCCTACGGCCCCCGCTGTTGCGAGCCGGTTCTCGGACGGCGGCCGGGGCCCGCTCCCTCCGGCTGTGCCACGTCATGGCGAGCAACTCGCCGAGTCCACGGGCGCGTTGGAACACCGCGCAAGACCAGGCCCTGCCGTGAGCGTGGTCGCACAAGAGGCGCCTGACGATCGAAAGACCAGGTCAGGCGCCGTTTTCTGGTGTCTCGAAGAGGCTGGGCTCCGGGAGGGCTCGGAGTCTCGTGTCAGACCTGGAGCGGTTCGGGGAGTGTCGGCCCGATTACGGCGGGCCGGAATCCTTCCTGTGCTCCGGACGGTGCTGTCACCAATCGTCGCCGTCGTCGGTGAGCACCAGGAAGCTGCCCACGACGCCATCGTCACCGAACAGGCTCCCTTGGACGGTGCGGGTCACCACGCCATTGGTGGCGCCGTGGGGACCCACGGTGGCGACCGGAGCGCCGTTGTCACAGGTGAAGCCACGGAAGACCTCGATGGTCCTCCGGCTGTCGTTGAAAACGTTGAAGCTGCTGGAGCCCAGTCCGCTGGCCGTGGTGATGCAGCCTTCGGCGGCAGCGGAGTACACGCGGTCGTTGAAGTAGATCCTTCCCTCTTCTTTGCGGCCGAAGTCGCGTCCGCCGCCATCGCGTCCGCCGCCATCGCGTCCGCGGCCCCCGTCCTTCTCTCCGCCTGGGCCGCCGCCGCTCTCGGGAGCGGCGGCAGGGGCGGCCCGCTGGTCGGGCTGGGCGGCTGGTTTCTCGGGCTTGGCCGCCCGGTGGACAGCTGCGGCCGGCTGGTGGACAGATGGGGACGCCGGGGAGGATCCGGAGGTCGCGGCGTAGGTGATACCGGTGGCTGCAAGGACCGCCGCGCCTACGGCGGCAGCGGCCACAGCAAAGGTACGCGTGGGCATGTCACTTCTCTCTGTCTCACGGACGTCGGTCGAGTGACCGACCTGAGATGAACGTAATGACACCCCTACTAACTGTCATTTCGGACATGTTCAATGCGTGACATCATGAGCCCAGCCGGGGGAAAACGCGGCCATCACTGCATAGACGAAGACGCCGAACGATTGTTGTCCTTCTCGGTACCCACGTGCCGCTCCGCAGTCGACGACGTACGTGCCCGTCGGTACCGGCTTCTCCGCGACGCCGACGATGCCCCCCGGTTGGGCTGCCAGGGGAGGAAGTTCAGGAAGAAGGCTGGATCTCTCCCGCGAAGACGACGATCTGATCGATGAGGTTTCGCCGCAGGTGGACGACGTCCGTCCCCGCCAGGCGAGGGCCCTCGTCCGGTGTGGTGAAGACCCACCGGTACCGGGCCCACTCATCCGGCATATCCACCCCCGAGCAGCGGACCATCGTGCCACTTCCTGCCGGGTGGTGCCGGATGTCCAGCACAAAGCGCTCGACGGACTCGATCCCCTCGCTGCGCCCCAACGGTCCCCAAAAGATCACATCCGAAGTCAGGGACTGGGACAGCAGAGCCGTCACATAGCTGTCGTCCGAGGCGTTGAAAGCGGAGATGAATGTATCGATCGCGGACTGAGCGGTCTCTTCGTGCATGCACCAGTCATACCAGGTGGTTCGCGCAACGGGACCTTTCACGAGTGTATTTGGGGACCATCCGCCGGGCCGGCGTGAGTTCGAATTCCTCATCCGATCCCTTGCAGCCGGGGCCCGTGTGCCATGGCGTTGACTGGCGGCGCACGCTCGTTCCGTGCTCCGCCCGTCAGCGCCGGACTGTCCGTCAGCGGGCTGTGCCGCCGAACGCCACGTCGTCCGCGCGGACGGTGGCCACCATGTTGGCCGAGGTGAGGGTGCCTGACGCGGGGTCGGCCGTCACGCCGGTGACCGGCAGTCCTTCCGAGGTCTGGGGCGGGGCGTCGGGGACGGCGTCCGGCAGCACGGTGATCCGACCCCGCACGTGCCCGGCGCACGGCGTGCCCCCGAGGTCCAGACCGGTGAGCCGCAGGACCACGGACGCGCCGGTCAGCCGCCCCGAGGCGGGCCTGGTCCCCTGTCACGGTGACCTCGTCGAACCGGCCCCGCGCGAGGCTCACCAGCGCGGAGCAGGCAAAACCACCCATGAATATCAATTTTCGCCGGAAATTGGTGCTCTGTGCCCAATGCCCCGCCTTGTTCCCGGCTTGTAGCGTCGTGTGCACGACCCGATCAGACGCGATCCGATCCCCGCAGCGCAGAGCCGAACGGAAGGAACGCGGCACATGAACGCGACACACGGCACAGCACACGGTACGGGCGAGGGCGTCCTGGGCGCCGTGGGCGGGGCGGGCAGATCGGAGTCGGGCAGGCCGATGACCGCGGCGTCGGCGACCGCGGGATGCTCGTACAGCACGTCCTCGAGTTCGTGGGGGTACACGTTGTAACCGCCCCGAATGATCACGTCCTTTGTCCGTCCGACGATCCAGAAGTATCCGTCCTGGTCGACCCGGCCGAGGTCACCGGTGTAGAACCAGCCGTCCCGGATGGCGGCTGCGGTCTCCTCGGGGCGTTGCCAATACCGCTTCATGACGTTGTGCCCGCGGATCGCGATCTCGCCGACTTCCCCGTGCGGTACCTCCGTGCCGTCGCCGACCACCCGCATCTGGACGCCCCGGATCGGGGTGCCGACCGAACCGGGCCTGGGCCCGGCTTGCACGGTGTTGAACGAGGCGACAGGCGAGGTTTCCGAAAGTCCGTACCCTTCGAGCACGGCGCAATGGAACGCGGCCTGGAAGGCGTGCAGCACCTGGACCGGCATCGCCGCGCCGCCGGAGAGGGACAGCCGCAGCCGGGAGACGCCGTAGGCGTCCAGGTCGGGCTGCTGCAGCAGTCTGCCGAAAACCGTCGGCACCCCGGCGAAGACGGTCACACCGTGTCCGGCAAGGATCGCCAGTGCCTTTTCGGCGTTGAAGCGCGGCAGCAATGTGAGGCACGCACCGGAGGCGACGGCGGAGTTGAGAGTGCAGGTCTGCCCGAACGCGTGGAACAGCGGCAGCCCACCGAAGATCACGTCGTCGGCAGTGAGCCGAAGCAGCTCGGTGGCCACGATGTCGCAGTTGCGGGTGAGGTTGGCGTGGGTCAGTTCGGCGCCCTTCGGCTGACCGGTGGTTCCGGATGTGTAGAGCACCACGGCGGTGTCGTCCTCGTGCCGGTCGGTCACGTCGTCGGCGGAGGGGGCGGATGCGAGGAGCCCGTCGAATCCGCTGGGCTCGACGACGACGACGTCGGCCTCGGCCTGCCGCGCACCGGTCCGTGCCTCGTCGGCGAAGGCGTGCCAGGCGAACAACAGCCGGGCCCCCGCGTCGCCGAGGTGGTAGGCGACCTCCCGGGACTTGAGCAGGGGGTTCATGGGAACGACGATCCCACCGGCCCGGAGTACGCCGAAGTAGGCGATCGCGAACTCCGGAGTGTTGGGCAGCATGATCGCGACCCGGTCGCCCGGTTTCACGCCGCGGTCGCGGAGCAGTCCGGCCATATGGGCGCTGTTCTGGTCGAGCGTGCGATAGGAGACGGTGTCGGCACCGAGACGCAGCGCGGCGCGATCCGGGTGAGCGCGGGCGCTGCGGATCACGTTGGACGCGAGATTCATACCGGATCCCCTCTCCGAGATCTCCGGGAGAACCCTCGACGAAGCCGACGCTACGCCCTGAGCAGGTGCCGTGCCACCGTCCGGCAATGAGGGCAATCCTCCTGGTCAGGTGGTGTGACTGACCTGGAAACGCTCCGCGGCTTGCCGCAGGTTTACCTGCCTGCCGCCTCACGCGTCCCCGGGGTGCGCGGACAAGGTGAGCCGCAAAACGATCTCGCCGTCGTAGATCTCCCCGGTGGGCTCGAACCCGAGCTTCTGGTAGAAGGGCAACGGTTCGCCGTCGCCGGTCTCGTAGCTGGTCAGCAGCTCGGTGCCGCCGTCCGCGCGCACCAGGTCGGCGATCTGCGTGAGCGCGTCCCGGCCGATCCCTCGCCCCTGGTACCGCTTGTCGACGAGGAGGCGCCAGATGAAGTGCCGTCCCTCGAAAGGACCGGTCGGCGGCTTCCAGGACAGCATCACGAAGCCGACGGGCTCGTCGCCGCGGTACACGGCCCGGTACCAGGGATTCGCCTCCGCGCCCTTCGCCGCATCCTTGAGCGACCTGGACACGGAGGCGACGAACTGCTTCTGGTCGCGGCGGACGCGCAGGGCGCGAACGGCATTCCGGTTGTCGTCGGTGATCTCCCGTAGGTGCACGCCTGGGGACCTCATGCCACACCCCTTCCTGGATCCGGCAACCGCGCCGTCCGGGCCGATGTGAAGAGCCGCCGCCGCAGCGTATGCGACACAGGCGATCCGGAACGTGACCGGCGCGCCGGGCTGTGTTCGGCATGGTGACGTTCCTGACCGAGCCGCAGGGCAGTACCTCTGACGCCGCGGGAGTGACAGGGCTCACACCAGCCTTGCCCAACAGGCCCAGACATCGGGGAAGTTCAGCCCTACTTGAGTTCCGGGAGGACCGGCACGATCGATGTGCCGGTCGTGTCCGCACGGCGGACCACCGGCTGCGACGGCGTGCGCCGTCCCCTGTCTGCCCGCACTGCAAAGGAGAGCCATGCTTTCGCCCGAGTCGGCCGCCGTCGTCCGTGCCACCCTGCCCGCCGTCGGCGGTGCACTGGACGAGATCACGACCCGCTTCTACGGCACCATGTTCGCCGATCAGCCCGAACTGCTGGACGGCCTGTTCAACCGCGGCAACCAGGCAAGTGGCGAGCAGCGTCAGGCGCTGGCCGGGTCCATCGCGGGCTTCGCCACGGCGCTGCTGGCCGACCCCGACACCCGCCCGGACGCCCTGCTTGCCCGGATCGCCCACAAGCACGCCGCTCTCGGCGTCACCGAGGACCAGTACACGATCGTCCACAAGTACCTGTTCCGCGCGATCGGTGACGTCTTGGGTGAGGCGGTCACCTCGGAGGTGGCCGCGGCCTGGGACGAGGTGTACTGGCTGATGGTCGGCGCCCTCATCGCCCGGGAGGCCCGCCTCTATCAGGAAGCGCAGGTCGACCCGCGTAAGCCGTGGCGTCAGTGGACCGTCGTGGAGCGGCGGGAGGAGACTCCGGACGTGGTGTCCTTCCTGCTGCGCCCGGCCGACGGCGGCCCGCTCCCCGCGGCCCGCGCCGGCCAGTACGTCAGTGTCCGGGTGCTCATGCCCGACGGCATCCACCAGACCCGCCAGTACACCCTGTCCAACGCCCCCGGCGACCGCCTGCGGCGCATCACCGTCAAGCGGGTGGCGAGCGTCGCCGACGCCCCCGAGGGCGAGGTCTCCAACCAACTGCACCGCGATGTCCGGGCAGGCGCCGAACTCACCCTGTCGGCCCCGTTCGGCGACGTGGTCCTCGACGACGCCGACACCCCGCTCGTGCTGGTCTCCGCCGGAATCGGCTGCACCCCCATGGTCGCCATGCTCGAACACCTCGCCGCCACGGGTTCGGCTCGACCGGTTCATGTCCTGCACGCCGATCTCACCGCGGCCGATCACGCCCTGTGCGCCGAGACTCTGCGCCTCGTGGACCAACTTGCCGACGTACGAACGGAGTTCTGGCACGAACGGGGCGCCGCCGAGGAAGCCAGTTCCCGCGCGGGCCTGATGGACCTCGCCGGTCTGGACCTCCCCGCCGACGCGGACGTGTACCTGTGCGGCTCCCTCCCTTTCATGCGCGCCGTCCGCACCCAGCTCCTCCAGGCCGGCATCCCCGCCCGCAGCATTCGCTACGAGGTCTTCGGCCCCGACCTGTGGCTGGCTGACGCCGAAGGCTGAGAGCCGGACCGCCGTACGCCGCACGCCGCACGACAGCATGGCGCCCCCGGGCCGCCAGGTCCTGTCCTCAGGGACCTGGCGGCCCGTTCACAGCAGGCTGCAGGCGGCCGGGGACGGGGGCAGAGACCGGACGGCGGCGAGTACGGTGGGCCGGGCGGCGGCCAGTTCGGCGGCCGGGTACTGCAGCGACAGCAGCCGCAGCACCAGCGCCCGGTCCCTGGCCTCCTCCGGTGTGAGCCGGGACGGGCGGCGCACGGCCGCCCGCAGGCGGGTGCGGACCCGGGCGGGCACTGTGGGGGGAAGGGCGTTCACGGGCGGCCTCCGGCGGGGGTGTCGGGGTTGCGGCGGCGCAGGGTGGGGATGCCGAGCATGACCCTGCGCCCGGCCGGTTCGACGGAGGACTCCACCGGGCAGCGGTTCTCCATGGCGGTCAGCGCGGCGGCGTCCGGGCGCCCCAGCGGCTGGTGTAGGCCGGGTCGACGGCGACGACCGTGACGCCCAGCTCGGCCGCCATCGACACTAGCCGCGCCCGCAGCCGCGCCGTCGGCATCCCGGAGATCAGTTTGCGGAACCGCTTCCGTCTGCCGTGTTTCTCCCGGGTCTTGTCGGCGGCGAAGTCCAGGTCCTCGATCGCGAGGGCCAGGCCGTGCCGTGCGGTCCAGCGCAGGAGGCGGATCAGGGCATGGCGCACCTGCGCGTCGCGGTGCTGTGCGGTGCCGTCCAGCTGGTAGTCGAAGCGGCGGGGTTCGCCGACGGGGTTGCCGTGCTCATCCAGGCGCCAGGCGGCCAGGTGGTCGGCGTTCATGTCCACCCCGGCCAGCCCACCCGCACGAGCCGCCTGCAGCGGCATGGTTCTGACCGGCGGGTTCTGCCAGGAGGCGGTCACGTACCAGCGGTTTCGGCTGGTGTCGTAGTGGATGCGGTAGGCCACCGCCCGGTTCGCGGCGACGCGGTCGGCCCACTGCCCGTCCCGGTGGCGGAATACGACCCGGCAGGCGAGCACGTACCGGCCGTGAGGCGCGTTCGCCAGCCCCGCCAGCGGCGCCGGAAGCCGGATGCTCACCTCCCCGGTCGGGGTGACACGGATCGTCTCGTTCCCGAACTGCTTCCCGGACTCGCCATCGGCCTGCAGGAACCACCGCCCGGCCTCCCACCGCAACCGCCAGCCGACCTCGGTCAGCCCGGCGGCTTCGAGGTGGTGCCGGTTGCGGAGCAGCTTCTTGCCGCCGCGCACCACCCGCACCCGTCCGGCCTCCCAGTCGGCCCGTACCTGCTCCAGCCGGTCCTGAAGCACGTGCAGCCGCCGGGACTTGGCAAACCACTCCCGCCGGGAGCGGTAACCGCCCGGCACCCCCTTGAAGCCCTTGGCCCCGACGGGCTGAGCGAGCCGGTGCGTGATCGTCTCGATGCCTGCCTGCAGACCTTGAATGTGGGCGAGCTGCCCGCGCCGGGCCAACGCCCACTGGTCGTGCGTGGACTTGGTGATGCTGCCCGCCCACCGCGAAGACGAATCGCCGGTCAACGCCCGCTTGCGCCGCGCCCACTGCTCACCGTCCTGGCCCAGCCCGGCCGCGCAGCGCGCCTTCAAGTCGCGGGAGGCCAGCGAGCCGAGCAGACTGCCGACCAGGCGCAGGACCGTCTCGTCCTGCCCGGTCAGGCCCTTGAGACTGGAGCGGATCGCCACCCCGGACGGGCCGGGCACCACAAACGGCGCCGCCACCTCACGCAGCCCACCCATTGCCCATCCCCGCCCGATGCCGAAGAACTCCTCGCCACACCCAACGACCACCCCCGGTCAAAGGTCACGCATTCGAAACCAGAACTCCCGGTCGCCTCCAAAGACCACGCCCTCACCCACGCCACGCACACTCATACGCACCAGAACACGCCCAGCCACTGTCAAACGCCAGCAGTTCACAACCCCTCCCACTGGGGATCACCTTCACCGAAGACAGCGCGTCCGTCGGCCGACACCTCGCGACGGGTCAGCAGCCGACGGGCGGCCAACGGCCAGTCCTGCCCTGCGCGCCGCTGCGACGGACGCGCGATCTCGTCGTTCTCCATGGCCACGAACGCTAGGCGCCGGGCCCTGCTCCGGGCCCGGGGCCGAACGGCCCTACCGGGACACCTACCGGCCCGTTCCTCACCTCCGTCCCGCCTGAACATCCCCTGCGCCGAGGGCCGTTCGGAGCCATGACAGGGGCCATGGGGCAGTGCCCGAGGGCCGGTCGGCTCAGGCGACGACCGCCGCGGCACGGCGATCCTGGCCTGTGACCGGCCGAGAGTGGCCACGGGCCGTCAGGTCCGGCTGTCCGGCCACGTCTTCTCGCGTCCACGGGTTGAGGCAGCCGCGGCGCGCTCCTGGTCCGGTCGCCGTCCGGCCCGGTGCCATCGGCCGGGCGGTGGTCCGCCATGTCCCCGTACCGGTGCCCGGCCGCCTGGTGCGCTGCGTCGGGGATGTGGCGGATGGCCCCCTTTCCCAGCCGGCCGCGGACACGCCCGTAGAAGGCGCTTCCGGATCACATCGCCCTGAGATGGTGGAGGGCATATCGGGTGGCGAGGCGGAAGAGGGCGGTGGCTGTGGCGGTGTGTGCGGTTGCGGTGGTGCGGAGAAGGAGGCCGTGCCCGAACTCGACGTGCGGTCCATACCTATGCCCTGCGTCATGCCACGGTCTTCGGCGCGCTCGACGCGGTCCCGGCCGGCGGCACCATGGCGCTCGTCGCGCCGCACGACCCGCTGCCGCTCAGCGCCCTCGTACACGCCGAGTCCACCACCAGGAAATCCAGGCCAACGAAAAAACACAGGAGGGCATGTCATGGATGTTGTGCACCGCCGGGCCGGCGCACTGGTCGGGATGGCCGGCGCGGCCCTGATGGTCGCCGGACCCGGCATGGTCCTGCGCGGCCGTATGGGCCGCAAGGAGATCCGTACCGAACTGGCCGCGCAGCGGATCACGTTCCCGGACCACGGGCTGCCCGCCCACCTCGCCGCTCTTGCCGGCCAGAGCGTGGAGACCGGCGCTCAGGCCCACGCCTACGCCGAGCTGATCAAGGATCATGTCGCCAAGGCGACCGGCGGCCGTACCTATGCCGAGATCACCGAAGAGCTGTACGCCGCGGGGAACGACGACGAGAAACTCGCCGAGCTGCGCCAGACCGCCTTCATGGGCGAAACGCTGCGCGGCTCGCTGTTGTCCGCCTACCAGGCCTGGCACCTCACCGCGCTGGTCATGGGCCTGGGCGGCGTGCTGACCGGCCTCGGCGCGGCACTGGTGGCCGCGGCGGACGCCTTGGGCGCGGACTCGCACCGTCGTTGACCGACTCATCCGTCTCCGGGCATGCGGCCGCCGCCATCGCCAACGAGGGCGGCGGCCGCCCCTTGAGTCGTGATCACTGGAACAAGGGACAGTCGGCCCATGTCCGTGGGCTCTTCGGCCGCTGCCCCAGGGCTGCCTGATGCCGGATGCTGGCTGTCGACCGATCCGGAGGTATCCCGTGTACGACCGTGCAAAGCGCCCGCGCGGCCGTCTCCACCGCCGTCCCCCGTGGCGGGAGCCGCGCACGGGCCGGACCGGTCACCGTCCGGCCGCCCGCCACGTCTGCCCTGACTCGCGGGCGGCCGGACGCACGATGCGTACCCATCCTGTACGGAGGCCGCGGTGAGCGGTATACACCCGAGGCCGTGCCCGACCGCGACCCGCGCGAGCTGGACACCGCCGCCGCCAAGGACCTGATCCGTCAGTCGCCCGTTCGGACAGCCCGCCCCGTTGTACGTCATCACCGGCGGGGACCCGTTCCAGCGCCCCGACCTGCTGGAGCTGATCGAGTACGGCGAAGAGGCGGGCGTCCGTGTCGCGGTCCCGTTGTGGACTTTCCGCACCGTCAGTCGGGGCTTCCCGCGTCTGTGATGTGCCGGACGGCCCCCGTCCACTGGTCCGGTGTTTCGGCCGGGACGTGTGGGCAACCGGCGTACGCGACCTCGCGGCCCGGCCGGACGGCAAATCAGGGACCGCCGGACCGGGTGATCAGGCCGGACGGCCCGACCCATGGAGAACTCCTCGCACGAATAGTGGCGTTGGACCGACGGCACGCACCACGCCGTCGGATGGCCGGCGACCGCGGACCCACAGCCGGGGCCGCACCACTGCGACGCGAAGGGACGGGCTGACGATGCTTCAGCCGTCGAGGAAGCAGAACGAGGCAACAGCCGTGTCCGTGTCCGTGTCCGCGTCCGCGCCCGTATCCGGCCGGGCGTGGCTGATGCTGGCACTGGCCACAGTGGGCTTCGCCGTCAACTTCTGGGCATGGGCCCTGCTCAGCCCGCTCGGCCCGCACTTCAAGGACAGCCTGCGTCTGACCTCGTTCCAGCAGTCGCTGCTGGTGGCGGTGCCGGTGGTGGTCGGCTCATTGGGCCGGATCCCGGTGGGCGCGCTGACCGACCGCTTCGGCGGGCGCGTGATGTTCCCCTGCGTCTCGGCGGCCACCGTCGTGCCCGTGCTCTACCTCGGCCTGGCCGGACACTCCTCGCTCACCGCCCTGCTGGCGGGAGGATTCTTCCTCGGCATCGGCGGCACCGCGTTCGCCGTCGGTGTGCCCTTCGTCAACGCCTGGTTCCCGCCCGAGCGGCGCGGGCTCGCGATCGGGATCTTCGGGGCCGGCATGGGCGGCACCGCGATCAGTAGGCTCACCACGGTCAAGCTGGTGAAGGCGCACGGCATGGCCAATCCCTTCTTGATCACCGCCGCCGTGCTGGCGCTCTACGCGGTGGTGGCGGCCCTGGTGCTGCGGGACGCGCCCGGCCGCACGGTGCCCACGGAACCGCTGGCCGGCCGGCTGGCCACCACCCTGAGGCTCGGGATCACCTGGCAGGCGTCCGCCCTGTACGCGGTGGCCTTCGGCGGCTACGTCGCCTTCTCCGTCTACCTGCCTACCTACCTGAAGACCGGCTACGGTCTGGCCCAGACGGACGCGGCCAACCGGATGGCCGGCTTCGTCCTGTTCGCGGTCGCGCTGCGCCCGATCGGCGGCTGGCTGTCGGACCGCATCGGCCCGGTGCGGGTCCTGGCCATGTCCTTGACCGTGGTCCTCGCCGGAGCCTTCGTCCAGGCGTTCACCCCAGGCCTGGCACCGATCGGCACGATCGCCTTCCTCGCGCTGGCCGCCGCACTCGGTGCGGGCAGCGGCGCTGTCTTCGCCTTGGTCGCGCTCATCGCCCCGGCGAACAAGGTCGGCTCGGTCACCGGCGCGGCCGGCGGCCTCGGCGGTTTCATCCCGCCGTTGGTCATGGGCTCGCTGTACGGCGCTTACGGCTCCTACGCCCTCGGCCTGGCCCTGCTGGCGGCGGTGGCGGCCGCGGCGCTCACCCTCACCGGCACCGGCGTACGCCAGTCGGTCACCCGCCGGGTTCCCGCAACCCATGCGAACTGAGCAGGAAGGACAGCGACACCATGTGCGAGTACTGCGGCTGCCAGGCGCTGGAAGCGATCGACGAGCTGACCCAGGAGCGTGAGAGGGTCGTGACGCTCATCAGCCATGTCCGCGACGCCCACGGCGGCGGCAACGTCGCTCGCATGGCGGAGGTCGCCCGCGAGATCGCCGCCCTGCTCGGCCCGCACACCCAGGTCGAGGAGCACGGTCTGTTCCCGGCCCTGGCCGCCGACTTTCCCGAGCAGATGGCCGAACTCCAAGACGAGCACCGGCGCATCGACGCCGTGCTGGCGGAGGCGAACGGACCGTTCCTGGCCGATCCCACCTGGCCGCGGCGGTTGATCGAGACGCTCGACTTGCTGCGTCACCACATCCTCAAGGAGCAGGACGGCGTCTTCCCGGCCGCCCTGGCCTGCCTGACCACCGAGCAGTGGGAAACCGTCGAGGCGGTCCGCGCCCGCACAGGCACCCGCCTGTCGTCGCCGTCACCGTGACCTGACCTCGCGATGCCGGGGCGCTGGGTGCCTTGCCGCAGCTGCGGCTGGACGAGCTGCTGGAGGGCCTGCAGCAGCAGGTGACGCAGGGGCGGGCGGCCCGCGATCGCATCCACACACTGCTGGACGCCGTGCTCGCGATCGGCTCCCACCTGGAGCTGGAGGTGGTGCTCCAGCGCATAGTGGAGTCCACTACGAGTTTGGTCGACGCGAAGTACGGGGCGCCTGGCGTGCTGGGGGAGGAAGGCACGATCAAGCAGTTCCTCACCGTCGGCGTCGATGAGGAGACCATCGCGCGGATTGGTCACTACCCGCGCGGTGAGGGCATCCTGGGACTGCTGATCCGCCACCCGGAGCCGCTGCGCCTGGCCGACCTCGCACGGCATCCCTCAGTCTCCAGGGGCGGGGTTCGGCACGGGGCCCGGAGAAGCTGCGGACGTGCGCGGGTGTTAGCTTCCCTTGCCGTGATGGAGCACCAGGACGAGACCAGGGCGGCCTACGACGGGGTCGTCGAGCTGTATGCGTCGATGTTCGCTGATCGGTTGGAGACGCACCCGTTCTCGCGGAACATGATCGGCACCTTCGCCGAGCTGGTGCGTGGGACGGGGAACCCGCGGGCAGCCGACGTCGGGTGCGGGCCGGGACATCTGACGGCCATGCTGCACGACCTGGGGCTGGACGCCTTCGGGCTCGACCTCTCCCCGGGCATGGTCGACCACGCCCGGCGGGCCCATCCGGCGCTGCGGTTTGACGAGGCGCGGATGGAGGCCCTGCCGGTCGAGGACGGCGCGCTCGGCGGCGTGCTGGCCCACTACTCGATGATCCATACCCCGCCTGAGGAATTGCCCGCACTGCTCGCCGAGCAGGTACGTGTCCTGGCACCAGGGGGCCTGCTCCTGGTCTCGTTCTTCGCGACCGACGGACCGGAGCCGGTCCGCTTCGACCACAAGGTGACGCCCGCCTACAGCTGGCCGGTGGACCGGTTCGCCGAGTTGCTGGCCGGGACCGGGCTCGTCACGTTCGCCCGGCTGCTCCACGATCCGGCCTCCGAGCGGGGCTTCCTCGACGCCCACTTGCTGGCCCGCCGCCACTAGAGCGTGCCCGTGGTCTTCGGGGGCGGGCCGGCGCAGATCACCTAGTGGATGAAGGTCGCCTGCAACCCGGTTCCCAGCCTCCCCGCCCAACGGGCCTCCGCCTCAGCCCGGTTGACCGTGCCGGCCGTGCCGCTGTGTATCGGATCGGTGGTTCCCCGGTGTTCCTGGCCGGGCCACGACGGGCCGCGGCGGGCCGGGCGGCTGCGACGCGTCAGGGAGCCGCATCTTTCCGCCTCCACCTGTGACACCCCTGTGACCGGAACTGTGATCTCCATCGCACACGTGTGGTTCGTGCCTTGATGAGATGACCGCATGCCCAGACTCGTTCCCCTCCACCTGGCTGTCGCTGCGACCGCTCTGCTGCTCACGGCCTGTGGTACGGAGCACGCGGGTGCCGGGAACACCGGTGCCGACGCGGCCGCGTCTCAAGGCGGCGGCATGCGGAGCGACGATCCGGGCAAGGACGGCGTACGGATCACTTCGCTGACCCTCCCGTCGACCGCTCCCTCGCCCACGCGCAGCCACTCCGTCTCCGCCGACAGACTCACCACGGGCTCGGCCCCGGGGGTCTCTGCCGCCTATGAGGTCACGAATGACAGCACCGAGACCCTGACCTACTCGATCGTCTTCACCTTCAAGAGCGATAACGGCGGGGCAGTGACCAACCGGACCGAGACCATACGCGACGTCGGCCCCGGAAAGACCGTGCGGGGCATGGCCCGGGCCGGGGAACTGCCGCCCACCGCACCGCGGGTGACGCAGGTCGAGGTGCTGGATGTGACCAAGGTCCCCGCGGGCGAGGCGCCGGCCGAGCCGGGCACGTGCCCCGCCTCCGGGATCCGGGTCAGCGCGGACGAGGGCGACGCCGCCATGGGGCTGCGCGTCGTGGGCCTTCACCTCGACAATTGCGGGACGCGCGCCTACTCCGTCAAGGGCTACCCGCTGCTGGAATTGCTGGACGACGACCTCGAGCCCGTCGACGGCGTCGAGATCCTCGACGGCAGCGGCGAGATCACCACCGGCGCCGGGCCCGACGAACAGCCCCGCCCTGTCACGCTCGAGCCCGGCGAGTCGGCCACCGCCGGCCTGGTCTGGCGCAACACCACCGAGTTCGGTACGCCGGTCAACGTGCCCTACGTGCGAATCCGGGCGAAGGAGGGTGCCGCCCCGGTGACGGTGACCCCGCACCTCGACCTCGGAACCACCGGAAAGCTCGGGGTCAGACCGTGGAAAAAAGCGGAACGCTAGTACTTCAAGGAGACCCCAGCATTCCCGATTCCCCGTTGGTCGGAGGCGCAGTTCCGAGCCTGTCGGGCTGAGGGCAAAGTCCTTCACGGGCCGCTCGGCGTGGCCATCTGCTTCCGACTGGTACAGCCATGCCAACCATGCGAGGCGGGCCTTCCGCATACGCCAGCGGCTGTCGGCAGCTACCAGGCTCGACGCGTCCTTTGTGTCGTCGTCGAATACTGTTTCCGTGAACTCGCGGGCCTCTCCGGGGGTGAGGCTGGTGGGCTCGCATGTTGAGGTGTCGCGTATTCGTGGCTGATGCCCGCAGCTCCATGACGCTGAGTGAGCCGCCAGGGGCGATCGATCGCGGTCTGGGATGATCGCGCGGTGAGTGATGCGAGGCTGCTGGCTGCGGAGGCTGTTGAGTCACATGTCCGGGCGTTCTTCGAGGGACACTCTGTGGAGGTCGTCGACTACGACCTCGGGCCGGAACGGCGAGAGGTAGCACCCGATCTGCGAGTTCTCGTTGTGGGGCCCGGTCCCCGCAGCGACAGCTGGGCCTATGTGACCGCCGGGTGCTGGGCCGCGACGGAGAAGGGCGGTCATGGATTTGAGTTCGTGATGACCGCTCACGTCAGAGACCAGCGGTTCATCGAGCTCATGGCGATGATCGCCTACTACCACTGCGGAGGACATCAGCTCGACCTGGAGCACAGTATGCCGATGGGTGAACCGTGGGTGCCGGGTTCAACCTGCGATCACCTGCTGATCAGCCTGCCCTATCTCCACGGACCCGGCCTTGAACATTGTCCGATTCCCGGGGGCCACGCCCGCATCCTGTGGGCACTGCCCGTGACGACAGCCGAGATCGTGTTCCGCAGGCGTCACGGGCACGAGGCGTTGGAGCAGCTCTTCGACGAGGCAGAGATCATCCCCACCGATCCGTTCAGGGCGTCGGTCGCCTGAGATTCCGGCCTCCGGCGGTCACCGTTTGTGGTCGCCAGGGGCGTATCGGCTCCAGGTTCGCCGGCTTCGGTGACGAGCCGCGTAGTGGTGACCTGCTGGCGCTGCTTGGCCGAGTGGAAGCCCAGTTCACCGTCCTGCGCGACTTCACCCTCGACGGTATCGACCACACCACCCACAAAAAGCAGGGCAGCATGATCCGCCGCAACAGCATCCGGCGAAACCGTCACGCCGATGACCGGCGTCTACGCTTCGTCGTCGACAGGGCCAACGTCGCCTGACCGTGCAGGAAGGCAGAGAAGATGACCACACAGACCGACCGTGTCGACCACGAGCTGATCCGGGCAGCGGCACACGTCGCGGCCACACGCTGCCGGGGCGACAACCACACCATGGCGGCTGCGGCCCGTGCCCGAGACGGCCGGATCGTCACCGCGGTGAACGCCTATCACTTCACCGGAGGCCCCTGCGCGGAGCTGGTCCTGATCGGCACTGCTGCCGCCCAGGGCGCGTATGACCTGGACACCATCGTCGCCGTGGGTGACCGCGATCGAGGCGTCGTGCCCCCCTGTGGCCGCTGTCGCCAGGTCCTCCTTGACTACTTTCCAGCCCTCAAGGTCATCGTCGGGACAAAGGACCGCCTCCGGACGGTGCCCGTCACCGACCTGCTTCCCGAAAGCTATATCTGGGCGGACCACCAGCTCGACGCTGAGGCGAGCGCACCACTCAGCACGAGCTGACGCCCCAGGCGGGTACAGGGCAAACGTTGCCTGAGGCGGCACTAGTAGTACTTCGTTAGGTTGATTTGATCTTGGGTGCCGAGTCCGGCAGGCTGCCCGTGTGGACTTGGGGGAGATCGAGCAACTCCGGGGTGAGTTGGCCGCGTTCGTGGCCGAGGT
>NZ_JBIVPK010000057.1:0-42177 GCF_044754605.1 Streptomyces sp. NPDC093064 | reverse complement strand
CACCCGCGCGGAACCGAAGACGAACTTCGCGCCCGACTCACCGATCCGATCATGGACCGATTACCCGGCCAAGGCTGCGTGACGAGCCACTAGCTGCCCCCAGCCCGCCCCGTGCCACACTGCTTGTAGGCCCCGCCACGCATCCCCCGTCGTGGTGGGGCCTTTCACTCGTAGCCGACGCCGTCGCGGTCGAGGTGCGGGCCGTAGCCGGGCTCACCACGGTGGACGGGCGCAGCACCGGTGGCACGCGCGGCGGCGCAGTTCCGGTAATAGACGCTACCGCCCTCACCGCTACTGCTGCCGCTGCCGCTTCCTCCGCTGCTACCGCTGGCGGGCTTGGCAGTGACAGTCTCCGTCACAGTGGGCGCCGGCTCAGGCGTGGGAGTGGCGGCCGCCGTCGCGGTGACCGTCACGGTGGGCTGGGGGCTGGCTGCCGCGGGCTTCGCGTCGTCTTTGCGTTGGCTGCCGCTGCTGCCGATACCGGCGCCAAGGATGAAGGCGAGGCCGAGCGCGGGCCCCACGTACCGTTTCCGCGCCCACTTCGGTGCGGGCCGGGCCGGTGCAGTGTACAGGTTGGTCATGACGTTCCTCTGGGTGATCGTCGGAGCGCCGACCGTAGCGGGCGAGCAAAGAGAATGCGCGCCTCTGGAGGAGGAGTCACCGGTTCGTGGCAGTCAGCCGACTTCGCCCCGCTCCTTCATAGTTGAGGACGGGGCGGTCATACAGCGCGGCGGGTCTCTTAATGACCGTGAGTGGTCGCCGGAGGCATGCTGGTTCCGGGCTCCACCGAACTCGGGTGCAAAGCGGGATGTGAGGACGCGGTGCGCGGTGGCAGACAGGGGTGGCGACGGAGGCGGATGTCCCAGGCCTGCGTTCGGTTACTGCGGTGCGGCTGGCAGGCTTGGGGGACACCGAGATCGTCGATCAACTTGGAGAGCGCGAAGGGATGCAGCGGCTGACCGGCCCGCCGGCCGGGAAACAGCCAGGGCTCAAGAATGCCCAGAAGCCTGGGCCTTCCGCGCTTGCTGGAGAGTAGATGACCCTCCCGAGGGTTACTTCACGTCGACGTAGTCTGCCGCGGAGGCGACCGCCGGGGTGGTGGACGTGCCTGCGAAGGAGTAACGGAAGTAGCCGTCCGCCGTGGCCTTCGTCGTCGTCCTCAGGTTGCCCTTGCTGTCCGTCGTGACGGTCTTGAGGGTCTTGTAGGTGCTGGTGCCCTTCTTCTTGAACTGGAGCTTAACCGGCTGCTTGGCGTAACCCCCGTACTTGTAGGTCTCCCAGTTGGCGCGGGTCAGGGCGCCCGTGACGGTGATCGTCTTGTTCTTCTTCACCGGTTCCGGCGAGGCGTTGACCGTCAGCTTGGAGTTGCGCAGGACCTTCGCCTTGGCGGCGGAATCCTTGGTTATGTAGTCACCGTCGTTGGCCAGGGCGTGGGCTCTCACGGTCCAGGTCCCGGCCGTGGTGTTGTCCTGGGGGTGGATGCGCGGATTCATTTTCAGCGTGTAGGTGCAGGTGGTCGTGGTGAAGCTCTGGCGCACGCACTTGCCCGCGATGTTGTCGGGCATCACGAGACCGTAGTAGTCGCCGTTCGGGAGGGGCGTGTGCCACATGACCGGGAAGGAGTTTCCGACCTCGATGCCCGAGTCGTCCGTGGCGGTCACCGCGATGGTGAACGTCTTTACGTCCGTGGTCCCCAGGACGATGTCCTTCCCTCCGTTGACGACCACCTTCGTGATCTTGATGTCGCCCGAGAAGTCATCCGCCTGGGCGGCCGCCGGAATCGTGAGCGCGGACAGGGCGAGGGCCCCGGCGAAGCCTGCCACGGTGGTGCGGTGATGCATGAAGGCGTATCCCCCATGTTCCAGCGCCTCAGGAACGCCCCGAGGCGGAGCCGAGAGTTGATGGCCTTCGTCGACCAGGACCAGGGCAAGGCGGGTGCTCAGGTCGGGCATGTGGCGGAGCAGCAGATCCAGCTTTTCGCTGGTGACCACCAGGACGTCGGTGTAGTCCAGCAGTTGGGTTTCGTAGCGGACGTACTCGGTCCCTCCGAAGAGAGCGGAGACCCTCAGGCCGACGAGCTCCAGGCTCTCGGCCAGGTACCGTTCAACCCGGGCGGCCAGGGCCCGGGTCGGCACGACGTAGACGGCCAGGCGCGGTTCGTCCCACCAGGAGCGGGCCGCGCGCGGGCGGGGCGTCGGTCTTGTCGGCCCTGATGGCCGGACGGCGGCCCTCTGGGCGTGTGTCTGAGCTGTTTGGCGGTGCGTCTCTCGTCCTTTCGTGTGGTGGGCTTGGCGGGTGGGAAGCCGGCGGGATGGCACCGGTCGACGATCAACGAACTGGTCGATGGGATCGCAGGTGAGCCTGCGACCGCTGCATGAAGGTAGGTCACTGTGATCGACAGGCGGGACGTGCTGCGGGCAGGCGTGTTGGGCACCGTTGGTGGGGCGCTGGGGCTTCAGGTATCGGAGAGTGCGGCTGCGGTAGCTGAAGCCGCAGGGCAAGTTGGCCGTCGGGACTGGGAGCGGTTGGCTGATGCTCTGTCCCCTGGGGCCACCCTCTACCGGCCGGGTGGCTCTGTATACCCGTCGCTGGCCTTGCCGTTCAACCACAGGTACGCCGGAATTCGGCCTGCCGGCATCGTTGCCTGCGCGACTACCGGGGACGTGTGTGCAGCGATCCGCTGGGCTCGCGCGGCAGGGCTGCACGCCGTACCGCGCTCCGGGCTGGGACACAACTACGCCGGGTATTCGACCACCACGGGCCTGCTGCTGAATATGGCCCGTATGAGGAGCATCGTCTCCACCCCGATGCCGGGCGGTGCCCGCCGTCGGGTCTACGGGCCGATGAAGGTCGTACACGACGCCGGTACCGTCACCGTAGGGGCCGGGGTCACCAATGGCGACCTGCATCCGCTGTTGGAGGACCACGGCATGTTCGTGCCGACCGGCCGTTGCCCCAGCGTCGGGGTCGCGGGGCTGGTGCTGGGCGGCGGTATCGGCTTCAGCGACAAGATGTTCGGCCTGACCTGCGACCGGCTCGTTGCCACGACCGTCGTGCTCGCCGACGGACGCGCGGTCAAGGCCAGCAAGGACTCGCACCCCGACCTGTTCTGGGCCTGCCGCGGCGGAGCTGGCAACAACTTCGGTGTCAACACCTCGTTCACCTTCCGGTACGAGCAGTTCGAGGGCACCGTGGGGTTCTACCAGCTCCGCTGGAGCCTGGACTCCGTACTGCCAGTGATCGCCGCCGCGCAGCACATCGCCCAGGACACCGTGAACGACAAGCGCTTCCATCTGCGTCTGGGCATCGGGACCAACGGGATGACCAGGACACAGATCCATGCGAACGCCAACGTCAACGCCATCGGCCAGTACTACGGCACTGTCCAGGAACTGCGTGCCATCCTCGCCCCGCTACTCGAGATCGGCACGGCTGAGGAACGCACCCGCAACAGCACGTCCGTCCGTCAGGTCACCCCCGGTCAGGCGAGCGTACTGCTGAGCGCCACCACACCAGTCGAACGCTTCGCCACCAAATCGGCGATCCTGAACTCCCGCACACTCCTGACCGATCAACAGGTCAGCGCGGCAGCCAAGCGCCTGCTGGACTGGCCTGGCAGCGGCAACGAGGACGGAGCCGGGTTCGCAATGTTCGCCCTCGGCGGTGAGATCAACCAGGTACCACCGAACGCGACCGCGTTCGTACACCGAAACGACCTCTTCGTCTTCGCCGCCGAGACCTCGTGGGCAGACTCCGACCTCCCCGGCGTCGCCGAAGCCAATCTCCACTGGATCAAGCAGTTCTACGACGACATCTTCCCGGACAAGTCACCCGAACAGGCGTACCAAAACTTTCCCGACCCGACACTGAAGAACTGGCGGCAGGCCTACTACGGCACGAACTACCCCCGCCTGGTCCACGTGAAGCGGAAGTATGACCCAACCGGCTTCTTCCACTACCCGCAAGCGATCGGCACGCATTGAGCCGAATCGGCCAGGTTTCCTATCGGATGGGGTTTTGACTTCCTCCCCGGGCTGAAGCTCGGGGATTCCCCTATGAGGGGGTTCGGCCGGTCGCCCGGATTACAGGTTCCTGCTTCACGGACCGGCTGGTGCCAGGGTCTCCACAGGCTGAGACCGCATGTCCTGCGGCCTTGATGTTCTTCGCGGCGTTCACGTCGGCATGGTCGCGGTGTCCGCAGCCTCGGGCTTTGCACCGGAAGACCGCTTGGCTCTCGCGGTTTCCTTCGGTGACGAAGCCGCAGGCGGAGCAGCGCTGCGACGTGTACGCGGTACGTAGTTCATCCACGCCCCGCGCCGCCGATATTCCCGACGCTGCTCCAGGGCCGTGTTCCACACCGACCGGCAGATATCGCCGAACTCCTCACACATCTCCCCTTGTTCAGGCGAGAGATCGAGCAGGTAGCGTCGACCGGACAACATGAGTGCACCCCCCTTCAACTGGTGCGATCAACCTAGTGCACACCACTGACAACGCAGAGAACTCCGCCGCTGCGCGGCCCCGCGCCAAGGATGAGCTAACCCCGACCTGAAGAACGGGGCTAGCGCTGAAGAGATCCGGTCAGTCATCTTGGTCATGGGGACGCCTTGTGGGCGTGAAAGCATGTGGGCTGGTGCCCCGACGGACCTCGGTCACTCCTTCCGATGAATCCACGTCCGGGCGAGTTCCGCGACCCAAGTGGCCGCCGCGTCGGGAGCGGGCGGGGGTGCGCCGACGACCACGAGTTCTGTGACGCCCGCTGCAGCAAGGGCGGGCAGGTGCTCAGGTGTGCCGTCGCTGGACGCGACGGCAACCGCGAGTTCGTCGAAGGCGCGACCGTGGCGGGCGCACTCGTCGGCGAGGGTGGCGACGCGCGAGCTGACGTCGGCTGCCGGGATGTTGAAGCCGTACCAGCCGTCGGCGAGCGTGACCGCGCGGCGCAGGGCGGCGTCGCTGTTGCCGCCGACCACGACCGGGAGTCGGCCGCCGCGCAGCGGCTTCGGGTTGACCCGGATCGCGTCGAAGCGGGTGAACTCCCCCGCGAAGGAGGCTGGATCCTCGGTCCAGAGGGTGCGCATCGCGGCGAGGTACTCATCGCTGCGCCGCCCGCGCCTGGTGAAGGGGACTCCGAGCGCTGCGAACTCCTCGGCCGACCAGCCGACACCGACACCGAGGGTGAACCGTCCGGCTGAGAGCACGTCGAGTGTGGCGGCCTGTTTGGCGACCACGAGCGGGTTGTGCTCAGGCAGTAGGAGCACGCCGGTGGCGAGCTCGATCCGGCTGGTGACCGCTGCTGCGAAGCTCAGGGCGAGCAGCGGATCCAGCCAGTCCGCGTCTGCGGGCACGGGGATCCGGCCGTCGGTGGAGTAGGGGTACGGGGAGACGGGCGCGTCCACGAGCACCACGTGCTCGCCGCACCACAGCCTGGCGAAGCCGTGTATCTCCGCGGCTGTGGCCACCGCCCGGATGACTTCCGGACGGGCACCGTCACCGATGCCGAGCGCGTGCAACCCCACCCGCATCCGCCACCTCCTGGCGTCACCCTAGGGCGTAATGTGCTCGCCGACCGGCTACGCCCCACCGGAAGCACTCCCGTAAAACCGCGCCCGCGCCTCCTTGACCGCATCGAGAGCGGCACCCCACCCCGCACCATCGACGTTGAGCGGCGGACCCAACAGGGAGATCAGCTCTCCCTCCACCGAGAGCGGATGGGGGTGCTCGACCCAGGTAAGCGCGAGGTGCTCGTGCATCCACTCGGTGAGACGCTGCTCGTCCTCCGGCACGAGGACCACCCGGTCGGTCCACACCGTCCGGTAGTCCTCGGTGGGCATGAGTAGCCCCGCCAGCGTCCGGCGCAGCGTCGAACTACCGGAGCGCCTCAGGTGGTTCGAGCTGATACGGCTCCGCAGATGGGTGGCCTTGCCGAGATAGAGCAGCCGGCGCCCGGGATCCGCGGAGTTCTCGGGCCCGGCGAACGACGGCAGAACGTTCGGCGGCGCCCACCAGGCATACAGCCCCGAGGTCTTCGGTAGCGCAGCCGCCGCCTCGGACAACGTGCGCGGTGACGTGAACAAGGCTGCGATGGCCCGTTGCACGGCCGTCTCCTCCGACATGACCGCAGAATAGGGGCCCTGCTGAACACACACCTCAAAGTCCGCTGGATTCGTTCCGCCGAGACGATGCGCGCGCTCCTCGCGAAGTCCGAGCGGTGCTTACCGGAACGCGACTCACGCCTCCACCCGGGCTCAAATCAGTGTCCGCCCCTGCCCCGGCTACCCCGCCCCCGACCGCGAGTACATCCACTGTCATCGCGAGCAGGTATTCAAGCACGCCAGCACAGGCTGAGTGGGACGAGTTAAGCACCGCAAGCCCTTGGCCGGCCCTTGCAGGATCGGCCGGTGTGCCAGGAACCGTAGGCATCGGAGGCGGTGCCCTGTCCTGCCCCTCCGTCCCCACCACCAGAACGGAGACCTCCCGGCGTCGGCGGGAAGGACGTGCGTGAACAAGCTACTCCGGCACGGGAGTACGCCTTCCGGCGCCGGGATGCTCCGGGAGCAGAGCATTGGCGGAAGTAACCTCGCGCCATGCCGATGACCTGGTACAGCGAGCACACTGGGGTGACTTAGAAGAGCAGGACTGGGGAGTGGAGTTCACCGGGTTGGCGTTGAGGGTAAGCAGGCCGATCGGTAGTACCGGCGCCAGTTCCTCCGGGACGATCTTGGTGGGATCGAGAAGGTCGATGCCCTGGAACGTCTGGTCGGGGGTGTCGGGGAAGGTCTGGATGCTCAGTTCCAACTGGGGGAACGCGCCTGCCTCGATCGCGTCCGCCAGGTCCCGGCGGTGGAAGTCCGGGTCCAGACCGCTGCGACAGCCGCCGCGGACCACTTCGCCCCGTGATGTGGCCGCCGCCCGCCCTTGTCGTACGAACGTTCTTAAGGTCTGGTAAGTCGCTGCAGGGTGCCAATCGCGAGGAGTCCTGAGCCGATGAGTGCCGTATCGCGGCGAACCGAGCCGCAACGACGAGACCGCATCCTGGCCGTGACACTGGACACCATCGAGGAGCGGGGGCTGAGCGGCGCGACGTACCGCACCATCGCCGCGGCAGCCGACGTGCCTCTCGGGTCGATGACCTACCATTTCCCGAACCGGGACGATCTGATCTTCATCGCGTTCGAGCGCTTCGCGAACGATCTCTTCTCACCGCTCGACGAGTCCATGGGAGATCTCGAACCTGGCGAGGACCCTCTTGAGCGCCTCGTCCAGATGATCGTCGCGGACTCCCGCGACCGCAGGCGCGACATGGTACTGCTGGCCGAGCTGTATGTTCTGGCGATCCGCGACGAACGCTACGCCGAACTGATGCGGCAGTGGATGCGACGTGCCAAGGACGCCATCTCCCGCCACATCCACGGCGTCAGCGGTCACGTCATCGACGCCGTGCAGGAAGGCATCGGCCTGCAACGGTACTTCCTGCCACAGGAGTTCACCGAGGACGTCGTCCGCCGCACCCTCCACGACCTCATCCCCAAAGCACACAGGGCCCGCACACCTTGAACCAGACACCCGCGTTCCGGCGTTGTGGCTTGCCAATGGTCAGCCCGCAGGAGGAAACGATATGACCATCACCCGTAACGTGCCCGGCCTGCCCTTCACCCTCTCGCCGTCGTCCGGCGAGGCGTGGACCACCGACGAGGCGACCGCCACGCTGACAGCCGCAGCGGCCGCTCACAGCGACATCTTCATCGACCCGGGAGCGGACTCTCAGCTCAACGCCGAGTCCATGCTCAACGCCGCGACCTTGCTCGGCGTCCCCCCGGAGGGTGACTTCCAGTTCAGCGCACGCGTCACCGTCAACTTCGAGTCCACCTTCGACGCCGGCGTACTGCTCTTGTGGATCGATGACCGCAACTGGGGCAAGCTCTGCTTCGAATTCTCTCCCGACCGCGAGCCCATGATCGTATCCGTGGTCGCCCGCGGCGTCGCGGATGACGCCAACGCCTTCGCTGTCGACGGCCGGACGGTGTGGCTGCGCGTCTCCCGAATCGATCACGCCTTCGCCTACCACGCATCCCTCGACGGCAAGACCTGGCGGATGATCCGCTTCTTCACCCTCGACGACACATCCACGCCCGCCTCCATCGGCTTCGAGGCACAATCGCCGACCGGTGACGGCTGTGTAGTCACCTTCGACGACATCCACTTCACCCGCGAGCGTCTGCACGAACTGCGCGATGGCTCGTGACTCAGGGCCCGTTGGCGGGCCCAATTAGTCGTGATTCCGCCGCAAGGAGTCTCGTCACGGTGTTACCAGACAGGCGTGCCAGGTATTTGCTCGCGCCGAGCAGGCAAGCGTCCTACGCTCGGCACATGACCAGGCCCCTCGTCGCCGTCCTCAGCGGAGCAGGCATCTCCACCGAGCCTTGCAGGCCGGGCCCAACACGGTTTTCGGCGGCCGCGTGCGCGCGAGGGGCGGGGTGCCGAGCGTTGCGCCCGGCTCCCCGCCCCGTCGTCCGTTCGCATCAGGACGTCAGTGCACGTCCCTACCTCAGTGATCGTCCGTCCTTCCCGCCATCCGGCTCGCGTCCGGTGTCCACTTCTGGGCGGCCTTGCCGTTCAGGTCCCACACCACCTTCCCGGCGCGGACCGTCAGTTCGGTGGACAGCTTCCGGTTGCCGTCGAGGCGGTAGCCGAAGCTGTCCACGAACCCGAACTTGCCCTTCTCAAGGGTGAACACCGCGAGGTCGGCCGGCGCGCCCACCGAGAGGTTGCCCAGGTCGGGCCGGTCGATCGCCTGAGCGGGCGCCCAGGTCGAGGCGTTGACGACGTCCTTCAGCGACATGCCCAGCGTCAGGAACTTCGACATGATGTTGGACTGGTCCTTCATGCCGGCGTTCATGCTGGTGATGTGCAGGTCGGTGGAGATCGTGTCGGGGGTGAAGCCCTCCTTCATCCCCGGGACGGCGACGTCCCACGCGAAGCTGCCGCCGCCGTGGCCCACGTCGAACAGCACGCCACGGTCACGGCCCTTCTGCATGCCCGGGTTGAGCTTGCCGTCCTGGCCCAGCTCGCCGCGCAGCCCGGAGTAGGCGTGGGAGTAGATGTCGCCGGGGCGGAGCTTCTCGGTGAGCAGCGTCTTCAGCGGGCGCTCCGGGCGGTTGGCGCCGAAGTCGACCATCACCGGAATGCCGGCCTCGTCGCCCGCCTTGACGGAGTTCTCTACGGCCGTCCACTCCGGGCCCTCGTAGTGCGCGGTCTTGATGCCGACGATCGCGTCCGGGTACTCCTTGGCCTTCGCCGCGGCCGGCCCCGGGTCCATGTCGTTGAGGTTCTGCTCGTACTTGCCGCCCGCCATGCCCTCGCCGACGATGTTGAGGAAGGCGAGCACGCGGGTCTGGGAGCGGTCGATGACGTTCTTCTTGAACAGGTCGAAGCTGCGCGCGCCCGATGAGCCGGCGTCCACCGCGGTGGTGACGCCGGAGCGGAAGGTGAAGCCGTCGGGTGCCACGCCGGACCAGCCGTTCTTGTAGGCGTCTTCCGGGCCGGGGAAGAGGTGGGCGTGCAGGTCGATGAGGCCTGGGGTGACGTACTTCCCGGACGCGTCGACGGTCTTCTTCGCGGCCGAGGCGTCGATCCGGTCCGCAATCTTGGCGATCTTCCCGTTCTTGACGGCGACGTCGCGTACGGCGTCGAGGTGGTTCTTCGGGTCGATGACATGGCCGCGCTGGACCACCAGGTCGTATGCCTCGGCGGCGTCCGTGCCGGAGGCGGCGGGTGCGCTGCCCGGGGCGAAGGCGCCGATGGTGGCGCCCAGGGCCAGGGTGAGGGTCGCCGGCAGGATCCCCCGGCGGATTCGGTCTCTGGCGTGCATCCGGACTCCAATCTCAGATGACGGCGGCTCTCAGATGACGGCGATGCAGTCGATCTCGACGAGCGAGTTGCCGGGGATGCCCGCGGCGGCGGCGGCGATGGTGGTGGTGGTGGTGGTGGTGGTGGTGGTGGTGGTGGTGGTGGTGCGCACGCCGGGCTCGCGACCGAAGCGGCCGCGGAAGACCTCGTTCATGCCGTCGTAGTCGTCCAGCGAGTTGAGGTAGACGTTGACCTTCAGCACCTTGTCCATGGAGGAGCCGACGGACTCCAGGTAGCGCTGCACCTCGCTGAGGACATGGTCGGTGTGGGCGCGGATGTCGCCCTCGAAGTGCGCCCCGATGCCGGAGATGAAGACCATGCCTGCGTACGTGACGATCGGGCTGAACAGCGGGTTCTCCGGCGGTTTGCCGCCGCCCGGGTAGTGGACCTCCTTGTGGGGCCGGCGGCTGCGCCGGTTGTCGTCGGCCGCCGCGGTGCCGGCGCCCGCCACGGCCGGGACCGCGGCGATGGCGGCCACGGCTGGGGCCTTGCGGATGAAGTCCCGTCGGTTCGAGGACACGGCTCCTCCAGTGCTGGTGCGGGCGTGAGGCATTGTTCAGTGCATGACATGCAGGAATGCCGTCAGGACTTCCGGGTGGCGGTCCAGGACGCCCCGAGGTACTCGGCCATGCTGAGCTCGCCGCTGATGCGGTCGCCGTCGAGCGTGCCGGTGAAGGTGAAGTCGAGTGAATCGCCGTGCTCCTCGCCGTAGAAGCTGCGGACGGTCACCTCTGCGCCGCTGACGGTGCCGGTCGCCGGCCGGCTGACGAAATCGCCGCTGTGGGTGCCGGTGAGCTTCGCGCCGTCCTGACTCAGCTTCAGTTGGTGCGTGGTGGATTTGCCGGCCGCGTACGTGATCTCCAGCGCCCAGGTGCCGCTCGCGTCGACGGTGGGCGGCTTGGGCGGCTCGGGCGCCGGCGGCGGGTTCTTGAGCAGCTTGACGACCTCGTCGGCGATGGTCTTGGCGTCGCCGGGCTCCAGCATGTACGGGGTGATGGACACGCCGGACTGCGCCGGGTCGCTGCTGCTTGCGGCGTTGATGGCGATGCGCGGCTCGCCGTTCCACAGGGTGTCCACGATGGTCCGGCCCTTGACTCCGAGTTTCTCGGCGTTCCACAGGATGGTCAGCGTCGGGGTCCGGTTGGAGAGCCCCTCCGGCTGCAGGATCTTCGTGCTCACGCCATCCACCACCGAGACCCGGCGGGCGATGTTCTTCAGCCACGAGGTCCACGTCGCGTACTCGGCGTCGTGGTCGCGCTGCACCCACATCTCCACGGCGGCGAGCATCCCCATCGCCTCCTCCTTGCCCACCTTGAACCCGCGGGCCCAGCCGTGGTGTGGCGCGCTGTGCACCCAGGCGGCCCGCACCAGGTCCTCGCGGCCCAGTAGCATCCCGGCCGACTGCGGCCCGCGCAAGCACTTGCCGCCGCTGTACGCCACGAGGTCGGCGCCCCGCTCCAGATGGACGTTCGGGATGGTGAGGATCTCCGCAGCGGCGTCGACCAGCACCGGCACGTCCGCGGCGTGGGCGATCTCGGCGACCGTCTTGGTGTCGAGCTCACTCTGGTCGACGCGGGGCATGGCCATGGTGTAGACGAGTGCGGTCTGCGGGCCGAGGGCCGCCTTGAGCTCCTCGCGGGTCTCCACCTCGACGACCTTGAGCCCCGTGGCGCTGATGGCCGCCTCGTACACGTTCCGGGAGTGCTTCGGGATGATCGCCTCGGTCTTCTGAAAGCCGGTCAGGTCCGGTAGCAGTACGTGGAGGTCGGCGTTGCCGCCCGCCACGCAGGCGGCGCTCGCGTGCCCCAGCGCTGCGGAGCATCCGGAACTGACCATCCCGAACTCGGACATGGTCAGCTCCCCGAGCCGTTTGCCGATGGCGTCTGCGAGTTCGTCCAGCTGGACGTACTGCCGTGCCGCCTTGTCGATCGCGTCGCGTACCTCGGGCAGCATCAGCGAGCCGCTGAGGACGGTGAACGTGCCGCGTCCGTTGATCAGCGGGCGTACGCCGATCGCCTCATAGCCGGTCTTCGCACCCTTCCCGGCCGCGCGGGCGGCTGTGTCGCCGTTCGCCGCCGCCACCGCCTCGCCGCCCAGAAGCGGCCCGAGGGTCAGCGCGCCTCCGACGGCTGCACCGCGCCCGAGTATCGCCCGTCGTGATATTCGTTCAGTCCGCAATCCGCCCACCCCAGCCGATTCGTAGTTGTTGGTGCGTCACACGGTAGGGCGAGCAAGGGCGGGCGTTAAGCGCATGGTTCGTATGGCGGTATTCGGAATTCGGATGGCAGCAGGTCGTTCGAGACCCGGGGCATTGCGGGAAACGCGGGCACTTCCCGTGGGCGGTGATTGCGGCGACGTCGCGGCCCTAAAGGAGTGCCTTCCGGACAGCCGTATTCGCACCTCGAATGTCTCCTGGTACGCCGAACGGTTCAGGCGCCGGTGCCGGTGCCGGTGCTGTCGGAACGTCACCCGGCCGTTGCGGCTGCCTCTCCGCTGCGGGCAGCCTCGTGGTTCCCACCGGGATATCCGACACCTCGATCTCGTGGAGGAGCGTGCGAGCCGGCGGTGTCAGTGGGCTGGTCGTGCTCCAGTGCACCGCGACGCGGCGGCCGCAGGGGACGTCGAGGCGGCGGGCCACCACCCCGTCCGTGTCGGCGGTGGCGACCGCCAGAAAATTGATCACACCGATGCCGAGGCCGCTACGGACCAGGGAGATGAGGGTCTGCGGCTGGTTCGTGGCCTGGACGGCGTTCGGTTCCAGGCCGCGCTCGCGGAAGGCGCGGTAGGTCTCAAAGCCCATCGCCTCCGACGAGCCGAGCCGGCCGATGGTGATGACCGGGTACGCGGCGACCTCGGCCACCGGCAGCGGCTCCGGCAGGTCGGCCAGCGGGTGGTCCGGGCGGTGCACGACGATCAGCCCCTCCCGCCACAGCGGCCGGCACTCCACCGACGGGCCGGCCGGCGGCGCCATGGGCCGCAGGCAGATGTCCACCTCGCCCGCGGCCAGCGCCCCGTCGAGCTCCAGCGTGGAGCGCTCCACCAGAATCACCTTGATCGCGGGACGGGTCCTTGCCATCCGCTCCAGCAACTGCGGCACGAACGCCACACTGGCGCTGGGATAGCTGCCGAGCGTCACCACCCCGCGGGCCGCGCCGCGATAGCCGGCCATGGCGGCCTCCGCGCCGGCCAACTGCCGCAGGATCGCACGGGCGTGCTCGGCAAGCACCACACCCGCATCAGTAAGCGACACGGGCCGGCGGTCCCGGTCGAACAGCGGGACACCCGCCTCCCGTTCCAAGGCGGCCACGTGCATGCTCACGCGGGGCTGGGAGCGGTGGATGACCTCCGCCGCGGCGCTGAAGCTTCCGGTGTCGACGACGGCGAGGAACGATACGAGCCATTCGAGGCGCAGATCGGTACGGAGCATGCCTCCCCTCTACCGCCGGGGTCTGGCGGCGGACAATCCCGGTCCTGGTTTCGGATGGGGGCCGATCCGCATTCCGAATAGCCGCGGGGTCCAGGGCTGTCGGCATGCTCACCGCCCTTGCCGACACGGGCGGCCGGGCCCGTGGCCGCGCCCGTGCCCGTGTGCCTGCCCCTGCCCCCGCCCGTGATGGTGCCCGCGCCTGCGGCGGCGCCGGCTGACGGCGGCCGGATCGGCCCGGCCGGTGGTCGACGACCAGACCATCTGGGCTGAGCAGCCGGGCGACCAACCAGGCGTCCGGCACGCTGTCCAGATAGGTGGTGGCGTGCATGCCCCGGTCCTCAAGCCGCTCGTGGTCAGCCTTGAGTTCGGCGGCCTTCCCGGGGCCTCCGAGATATTGGTGACCAGCGCCCCCCCGTGATGCCGGGCTGCCGCCAGCGGGTCGCAGGGCATCCACTGGCGCAGCTTGGGCGTGTTGGGGCCCTCGCGGATCTCGTCGGGCTGGCGCGGCCGCGGCAAGGGGTCCCTCCCCGAGGCTGCGGCGGCTGCCGCGGAGGAGCCGGCCTTGAGGGAGGTACGGCGTGAACGGGCGGGTGGCTGTGCGTCGTTCGGGTCAGAACCTTTGCTTGGGCGCCTCGATGTGCTCGATCCAGTACTCGCGGGCCAGTGCGTCCACCCCCGCCGGCGCGACGCCCCGCAGGTGCACGACATGGCCGTCGGTGCCCGCGATGCGGCCGTGCATCTGCAGCCGCAGGATGTGGTAGCGCTCCGGTGCGAAGCCGAGCTCCACGTCGACCGGGAAGCGTCCGCGGGCGTCGCGGGTCGCGCCGACGCCGGGGCCGACCTTGCCCTCGGCCTGGACGCTCAGCCAGATCTGGTAGGCGAGCACGATGGTGATCACCACGGCTATCTTGCGGAGCGTCGGGCTCTTCGCGGCCCGGCGCAGCAGCGGCGTCCTAGGCGGCACCGGGCTCACCCCCCGCGTCCTCGTGCTCTGCCAGCAGGTCGTTGACCCGGTTCGCGGTGCGGCGGAACTCCGGGAGCTGCGCCGTCTCCTGCCAGCGGCGCGGCCTGGGCAGCGTCACGTCCACGATCTCCCGTACCCGGCTGGGCCGCCGGGACAGCACGACGATCCGGTCGGAGAGGAACACCGCCTCGTCGACGTCGTGGGTGACGAAGAAGACCGTCGGGCGGCGGGTTTCGAAGATGCCCGTCAGGTCCTCCTGCAGCTTGCGGCGGGTCTGCGCGTCGATGCTGGCGAACGGCTCGTCCATGAGCATCACGGCCGGCTCGTTGGCCAGCACCCGGGCCACGCCGAGCCGCTGCTGCATGCCGCCGGACAGCTCGTGCGGGTACCGGTGCGCGAAGCCGTCGAGACCGACGAGTTCGAGGAACTCCTGTGCCTTGGCGTTGCGTTCGGCGCGTGGAACGCCGCGCATGCGCAGCCCGAAGGCCACGTTGCCCAGCACCGTCTTCCACGGGAACAGCGCGTGGCTCTGGAACACCACCCCGCGGTCCGGTCCCGGCCCGTTGACGGGGCGGCCGTCGACGACGACCGTGCCGCCGGACTGCCGTACGAAGCCGGCGACGATGTTGAGCACGGTGGTCTTGCCGCAGCCGCTGGGGCCCAGGACGGAGACGAACTCGCCCTCCTTCACCGTGAAGGAGACCTCGTCGATGGCCGTGACCTCCTCACCGCTGTAGGTGTCGGTGTAGGCCTTGTGCAGTCGGTTGATCTCCAGCGCGGTCATCCGTCCGCCTCCATGGTGCGCACCATCCCCCAGCGTTCGACGGTCGCCCGTTCGAACGGGGCCAGAATCAGGGCGTCGAGCGCGTACCAGAGCGTGCCGAGGACCACCATGCCCAGGAACACCTGGCTGATGTCGCCGACCCGGCGGGCGTCGAACATCATGAAGCCGACGCCGCTCGTGCCGACGATGATCTCGGCGGCCACCAGCGCCCGCCAGCCGTAGCCGAGCCCGGTGCGGATGCCGCCGGCCACCGACGGCAGCGCCCCGGGCACGATCACCTCCAGGAACACCCGCCAGCGGCCGGCGCCCAGGCTGCGCGCTGCCCGGAGGAGTTCGCGCGGCGCGCGGCACCTGCTCGACCCCGGCGACGACGCGGAGCATCAGCGGGAAGACGATCGTGTAGACGATGACGAACGTCACCGTGGTGAGGCTGAAGCCGAACCAGACGATGACGATCGGCAGCCATGCGATGTCCGCGATGGCCTGGAAGAACAGCAGGATCGGCCAGAAGATGCGGCGTGCCACGCGGATCATCGCCACGGCGAAGCCCAGCGGGAGTCCGATGAGCAGGCCGAAGCCGACGCCGTAGCACAGCCGGGTGAGCGAGTCCGAGAGGTAGCCGGGCAGGATGCCCTTCTCCAGCAGCTCGCCCAGCTTGTCCACCACGGTGGGCGGGCCGACGAAGAAGGACTGGGGGAACACCTCGAGTGCGGCCAGCAGCCACCACAGGGCGACGACCGGTACGAAGGGTCCCAGCGTGCGGAAGGTGCCGCTGCGCAGGCATCGGCGCCACACCCGCCACGCCAGGCCCCGGCCGGCTCCCGGCCGGGGCCGGGAGGATCCGTGCGCCGTGCGCTTCTCCCTTGTTGGGGAGGCGGTCGAAGTCATGAGCCATGCGCTCCCGTCATCCCCCAGCGCTCGATCGTGCGCCGCTCCAGCGGCGCCAGCAGCAGCCGGTCCATCAGCAGCCACAGCACGCCGATGATCACCATCGAGGCGATGATCACGTCGGTCTGGAAGTACTTCTGTGCCTGGAACAGGGCGTAGCCGAGGCCTGCGTTGCTCGCGATGATCTCGGCTGCCACCAGGCCGCGCCAGCCGTAGCCCAGGCCGATGCGCAGGCCGGTGACGATGCTGGGCAGGGCGCCCGGAAGGAGGACCTCCCAGAACATGCGCAGCCGGCCCGTGCCCATGCTGCGGGCGGCCCGCAGCAGTTGCGGGGGGATCTGCCGGACGCCGAGCATCGCGTTGTAGGTCAGGGCGAAGAACATCGCGTTCCACACGATGAAGATCACGGCCCGGTCGCCGTAGCCGAACCACAGCGTCGCGATCGGGATTCAGGCGATGCCGGCGAGCGCCACCGAGAACCGCAGCAGCGGCGAGAAGAACGCGGACAGTGCGCGGCTGGCGCCCAGCGCGATGCCGAACGGCAGCGCGGTGACCAGTGCCAGTGCCATCCCGATCCCCATCCGCCGTAGGCTGGCGCCCAGATGACGGAAGAGGTCCCCGCTCGACCACAGGTCGTGCAGCGCTCCGAGTACGTCGCCGACCTGTGGGAAGACCCGCATCGGCACCCCCGACGCCGACACTGCGACGGCCCACACCGCCACGAGCCCCACCAGCGGGGCGAAGAACCACAGCGCGCCCGCGGCGGTGGCGCGGGGACCGCGCCGACGCGAAAGCCGCCTCACGGTCGGTGCCGTCACGACGGGCACGCCTTTTCGGCCGCCGTACGGTCGAAGGTGTAGCCGTCCTTGATCTTCGCGGTCGCCGGCATCTCGGGGAGGTCCCGGAAGAGCTTCGCGTCGTCGGCCATCACCTTGAGGATCGGGCCGGGCCGGAAGTGCTCGTTGACGTCGAAGCCGGCCTTGACGCCCCCCTGGGCGGCCAGCAGCCGGGCGAGGGTGTCGAGGGCGAGGTAGTTGCAGGCGGAGAAGCGCGGGTCGAGTTGCTTGACGTTGTGTTTCATCGCCTCGAGGGCCACGGCCTTCTTGATGCCGGGCAGCCACCGGGTCGCGGCGTCGGCGGCCTTGTCCGGGTTCTCGCGCATCCACTGGTCCGTGGTCGCCCGCGCGGTGAGGAAGCGCTGGACGACGTCGGGGTGCTCTTCGGCGTACTTGGCGGTGGTGACGATGTAGCCGACGAACGGGATGTACTCACCGCCGCGCAGCACCTCCTTCGCGCCGTCCACCTGCTGCGTGATGGTGATCGGGAACGGGTCCCAGACGATGGCGACGTCGATGCCGCCGGTCTTGAGCGCCACCGCCATGTCCGGCGGCTCGGTGTTCACGATCTTGACGTCGCTCGTCTTCAGCCCGGCCTTCTCCAGCAGCCCGAGCAGGTACAGGTGGTTGATGGAGCCCTCGGAGACGCCGATGCGCTTGCCCCGCAGCGTCTTGAGGTCCTTGCCGTCGATGCCGGAGTTGCCGCTCGCCACCACGGCCACGGTGTCGTCGATGCTGCGCCGGCTGGCGGAGCCGGTGTAGTTGCCCACCAGCGCCAGGTCGATGCCCTTCTGGGTGGCGGCGATGGCCGGGGTGCCGACCTGGACGAAGTCCACCTGGCCGGCCTGCAGCGCGTTGAGCGCGTCCACGCCGGTCGGGTACGGGTCGGCGAGCTTCACGTTGAGGTTCTGGTCCTCGAAATAGCCGGCCTCGACCCCGGCCGGCAGGCCGATCTGGTCGATGGCCGAGACGTATCCCGCGGAAACCTTGGTCGGCGCTTTCGCACCGTCGCCTGCGACGTCGTCGTCGACGGTGGATCCGCCGGAACACCCCGCGAGTATCAGCGCGATGCCCGAGCAAGCCGCCACCGCGAGGTGGCGTTTCGAGCGCAACATGACTCATCTCCCGATCGGTCTGGACGGTCGGACGGGTGGGTGGCCGCCGGCGAGCACGGCCTCGACGGTGCGACGGTGAGGGATGGGGGTGACCGCGCCGGGGCCGGTCGTGGTGAGCGCCGCCGCCACCGCCGCGTAGCGGGCGGCCTCGGGCGCCGGTGTGCCGTCCAGCAGCCGGGCCGCGAAGGCGCCGTCGAAGGTGTCGCCGGCCCCGGTGGGATCGACCTGCCGCACCGGGTGCGGGTCGATGCGGGTGACCGTGCCCTGGTGGGCCAGCAGTGCGCCCCGCGCGCCCATTTTCAGCACCACCGTGGTCGGGCCCCGCCGCACGAAGGCGTCGAGCACCGCATGGGGCTCGTCCTCCCCGGTGAGGGCTCGGCCCTCCTCGAGGTTCGGCAGCGCGATGTCGCACAGTTCGACGCCGCGCATGATCACGGCGCGGGCGCGCTCGGCCGGCCAGAGGGCGGGCCGGAGGTTCGGGTCGTAGCTGACCAGCGTCCCGGCCCGGCGGGCCAGCTCCATGGCGTGGAAGCCCGCGTCGCAGGCCGACGGGCTGATCGCCTGGGTGATGCCGGTGAGGTGGACGAGGCGGGCCTGGCTGACGGCGTCGGCCGGGATGTCCCGCGGGGCGAGCCGGCTGGCGCAGGAGTGGGCGCGGTAGTAAGTGAACCTGCTCTCCGACTGCGTACGGGAGATGAAGTAGATGCCGGTCTGCCCGCCGGCCTCCCGCACGACGTGGTCGGTGCCGATCCCCTCCCGCTCCCACAGCCGCAGGAACGCCGCGCCGAAGTCGTCGTCGCCGATCCGGGTGACGTAGCCGGTACGGGCGCCCGACCGGGCCGCGGCCACGGCGAAGTTGGAGGTGTCGCCGCCGTAGCCGACGGTGAAGGCGTCGTCGCCCTGGACCGGCCGGGCGCCGTCGATCCGGGCGTTGAACTCGAGGAGCGGCTCACCCACCGCGAGGATGTCCACGGCTCATATCCGGCCGTGCTTCTGGAGGCCGCCACGCAGCGAACCCGACTCGAGTATCAGCGCGGTCTGCTCCCGCTCCCGCTGCTCGATCTCCAGCGCCGCCTCGAGCACAGCGGCGACGCTCTGTGCGGGCACGCACACCACCCCGTCGGCGTCGGCGACGATGAGATCGCCGGGGCGTACGGCCACGCCGCCCATCTCCACCGGCTCGTTGAGGGACACCGTGCGATAGCGGCCCACCGTGGTCGCGGGCACGCTGCCGCGGGCGTAGATGGGGAAGTCCGGGTAGTCGCGGCGGATCTCCTCGACGTCGCGGACGCCGCCGTCGAGCACCGCGCCGGCGATCCGGTTGGCTACGGCCCCGGCCGACATCAGCCCGCCCCACACGGCGACGTCGGCGCCGCCGGCGGCGATGCAGACGATGCTGCCCGGCTCCGACTCGTCGATGGCCCGCAACGCGTGGGCCGGCGGGGCCGGATCGGGCGACGGCACCTCGAGCACCGTCGTCGCCGGGCCGACGAGCCGGCCCGCGCCGGGGAGCATCTGCCGGATGCTGCCGGACAGGTAGCCGCGGCAGCCGCTCATTTCCACGGCGTCGGCCACCGAGGCGGTGGCCGACGGAACGGAATGCGGTGATGGTATCGGCGGAAAGCGTCGTGGTCATGGCGTGTGGGCTCCGTTCTCTGCAAAGCGTTCTCTGCAAGGCGCCACATTCGGAGGCGAATTTCCGTCAAGGCGCGGCCGGCCTGGTGACGCGGCTAGAGAAACCGTAGGAGCGGATTGTCGGAGCGGTTAAGGCTGGAGCTCGAATGCGGGTATTGGGGATGGAGTTCCGGCTGAAGCGGGCCCTGCGGGGGCTCCGGGACCTGGTCGACGTCCTCTTCCTTGACGTGCCTGCCTGGGCTGGCGGGAAGATCGTGGGTTTCGCCCTGACCGCCACCCGCAAGGCGCTCATCCCGGCGCCCCATCCAACGACAGTTGGTCCGGTGTTACCGAGGCCCTGAAGACCATCAGCCACTTCACCACGCCCGGCGGCCCCGACGAGGAGCTGGACGTGACCGGAATCGTGCGGAGCATCGTGCCGCGCGACAGCGAGGTCCGCCAGATCCATCAGGACCGAAGCGACCGGCTCAAGGAGGGCTTCGGCGACCTGGTCTTGCCGACCGCGGTGAACAACTACGCCGTGCGCGAGGTGTGCCGGACCACCTGGCACCCGGCCCCCGGCACCGGGGACTTCGTGCCTGCTGGAGGACAGCTCCGTGCCGGCCTTCGAGACCCTCCTCCGCTTCACCGCCAGCCTTCACCACCCCACCCCCCAGCGGCGTCGGCGCTTCCGCCGCGTCGCCAGCGAAGCCCTCATCCCCGACCCCGCGCGTTTCGTCCCCGCCTGCGCATCAAGGCCGGCGCCCGGCCTGCGACAAGAGCGGTGACGCCGGCACTCGACGACGGCCCGTCGGCCTTGTCCACCTCGCTGGCGCCAGCAGCGCGCGGCCGACGCGACGCCCCTACGGCCGGGCATGAACCTCGAGGCCGCCGAACAGCCGCGTGGCAGGTTTCCGGCCCCAGCGGACGTGGTGAGGGCCGAGCGCACGGTCGGTCAGCTGATGCCGCAGCGCCGCCCCGTGCGGGACTACGGGCCCCTGGCAGAGTCATTCCGCCTGTTCCACGGGGCCACGGGTCCCTTCCGGCCAGTAAGCGTTACGGCATGTCCACGCCACGCTTCGTACCGTAGTATCCGTTCGACGATTTGACGGGGTGCGCCGGTGGACGGGCTGTTGTCCGAGCCAACGGCCGGGGTACGGGGGATGGGGCGATCGCACCGTAGCCGTCGTCGGGGGTGTACCTGCGCGCTCGCTGCCGGACCACAGCGGGAAGGGACCCCGCTCGGCGGTCTGGGCCGCTCGTCCCCGTGAAGGGGGATGACAGGGTGCTGGTGACGGAGTTCCGGACGCTGGATCTGCCGGCGGCCGAGAGGTTCGCGTCCTGGTACGACATGACAGCCAGCGCACTGATACCCAGCGTGGTCCGCAGTGACCATGAGGAGGACTTCCGGGCGAGCGCGCGGATGCTGGACCTGGGGGGCGTTCAAGTGTCGGCGCTGGCCTACCCGTCGCTGGAGACACGTCGGACGGCGAGGATGATCCGGCGCTCCGATCCCGAATCCATACAGCTGATGCTGACCCTGCGCGGAGGCCATCGGATCCTCCAAGGAAGCCGGGACACCACCAGCGGCTCCCGTGAGGTGCTGCTCTTCGACACCTCGCGCCCCTGGCACGGCTGGGCAAGCGCGGGCCCTGACGCGGTGAAGGGGGTGTTGGTGCAATTCCCCCGGGCACTGCTGCCGCTTCCGGCGAACAAAGTCGAACGGCTCACCGGGATGCGCCTGTGCGGGCGCGAAGGGGTGGGCGCCCTGCTGACCGCCTACCTCACGCAGCTCAGCGCGGGCGCCGCCTCCTACACCACGGCGGACGGCCCCCGACTGGCCACCCTCACCGTCGACGTTCTCACTGCCTTCCTGGCGCACCACCTGGACACAGGCGCGCTGGTACCGCCCCACACCTACCGGGGGGCCCTGCTGCTGAAGGTGCGGGCCTTCATCCAGCAGAACCTGGCCGACCCTGAGCTGTCCCCGGCCACGATCGCGGCGGCCCACAACATCTCCCTGCGCTCCCTGCACCGGCTCTTCGGCCAGGACGGCGCCACCGTCGCCGGATGGATCCGCCTCCGACGGCTGGAGCGCTGCCGCCGCGACCTGACCGACCCCCTCCTGCGCTCCCGCCCGGTCCGCGCCATCGCCGCCCGCTGGGGATTCACCGACCCCGCACACTTCAGCCGAACCTTCCGCGCCGCCTACGGAACCAGTCCCCAGGAATACCGCCGGCAGTACCAGTAGTGCCTTCGCGCCCCTGGCACGCCTGGCGCCAGGTGGGCACCATGAGCGGCCACCGGATCCTCCACCTCCGCTTCGACCTCCCGGCCGGCCACAACGCCGACCTGTCCGCCCCTGGCACGCGTTGTGAACAAACCGGCGCCGAGGAGCAATGCTCAAGAAATCGTGGATCGGTCCTCGGGGCAGGACCGAATCCATCGTGAGCCAAGGCTCTGATCGCACCAGTGGTCCTTACTCCGGGACGGCACACGACCGCGCCACAAGCCCGGCCATGGGACCGACCGCAGGTCCGGGCGCCGGTTCACTGCTGCTCCTGCCAGGTACGGACCTGGTGGCGCAACTCGGCCCGTGCAGCCGGCCTGCATCCCGGTCCGCCCCAGTAGCGATGCCACAGCAGCCGGACGGACAGCCACTGCAGCCTGCAGCGCAGCACGGTGGTCCGGGCCGGGTGGGGCGCGGCCAAGGCCTCGTAGGTGCGGTGCCAGTCGGCTTGGAGCTGCATCAGGTCTGGGGGAAGGCCGCATGCCCCATGCCCACTATTAGGTCACATGTTCAATTTTTACGGCAAACCTGGATGGACAGCTTCACCCCCCTGGTGACCGGCTGCCTGCGCCATCGAGTTGAGCGTGTGCCACCAATACTTGAGGTGCCCGCCGTAAGCAGACCCTTACAGCAGCAGCCCGGCCCGGCTCGCATCAATGGTCCCGCTGTGACGAGCGCGCCACCGGGTGCCATAGCACGGATGCGATGCGTGCCGGCCACCGACAGGCAGGAAAGACACATCTGCTCCCCTTCGGGGACAAAATGCCCCGGCGGTTACAGCCTGGTCTGCGGGTGATGGTGACCCGCAACGAGGTTCGCCTGTATGAGGTTGGCCCGGCATGCGCAATGACCTGGTTAAGCGGGACAAGTCCGTATCCGGTGCCGATCCGGCGGCCGCCTGCTGCCTAGAGAGCGACCGACGCGGGACCACGCGTGAGCGGACCGTCCCTGGTGCCAGTCATTGCAGCGGGCCCAAGAGGGCTGCCGTCAGCCGGCGAATCGATCTGCCCGCCGCGCCAGAAAGCCACACCCCGTAGAGAGCGAAGCACGCAGGCCACTCCAGGCGCGGGGACGGCGCGACCGTGAAAAGGAAGCACGCACAGAACGGAGCAAGATCATGCATACCTTCACCGCAGCAGCCGATCGAGCGTGGGAGCATGCCCCGGCGGATGACTTCCTGCTGGCGCCGCCCCATCCAGCAGACCCCATCACCTGCCGCGTCCATCCGCGCGACCTGCGCCGCCTGGACCTGTACGCGGCGCTGACCGTGGCTGGGACCGCCCCCTTCCCAGGAGACCGGGAGGCGATCGAAGCGCTCAGCGCATTGCCCGACAGCGTGCACGAAGCCCTGCACCGCTGGCTCAGCTCCGGCAGATGACGCGCTGAACACCGGCACGGCGTGTCTGTCGGCAGCGGCGTTGCGCCAGGATGCGCTGGACAGCGAGCAGGCGCTGCAGGTGGATGAGTGTGGCCACCAGCCGGTCGACGAAGACCGACTGGCGCCGGGCACCGGCTCCTGCGGCTCGCTTTCTCGTCCCGCCTCGCGCTGAGTGGCGACGCCCTTCAACCGCCGCCTGCCACGACTGAGCCAACTCCTCCACCAGCGAGGCCAGATGACACCTGGAGATCCCCGTGAACAGCCGATACGCAAGGACCGCCCTATTGACCATGATCGCCACAGCCGGATCATGCCACCCACCAGCGGCACACCCTCACCCACTATCACGCACCAACTCGTAAGAAGTCGTTGCATTTGGCGTGTGAATGGGTTCGGGGTCCTGGCAAACGGAGCGTGGGCCGTGCCGTCAGTCGGTCACGCAGGAGCGGAATCGGCGGAGTAGTTGAAGGGCGGCGGGACTGTCCGGGTCGAAGGTGTCTCCCTGGTGTTCGACGGCGAGGTCGGGGCCCCAGATGCGGGCAGCGTGGCAGCGGAAGCAGAAGGCGATTTCAAAGAGCAGGCCGGTGGAGCTGTGGGCCCGGATGCCCCAACCAGGCAGGAAGCAGCGGTGGAGTTCACTACTTGGCAGATCCGCGATCAATGCCAGCACCTGGTGGGCTTGGTCTCCCTCCCAAAGAGCGACATCGTCACCGGCCAGATCCTGCGAAGTGAGGTGCCGTGCGGGATCGGTGATCCGGACCACCTCGATGAGCTCGGCCTTCGAATGAGTAGGAGGCAGCAGCATGCTCCCAGGGTGACTGACCGCGACGATGTTGAACAGCAACGACCAGGCGGCAGGCCCCGGAGGTCATAGCGGCGGGGAGGCGCGGCGCTTCATGCGGCAAGGCGGCGGTAGCAGATGAGCGCGGCGGCGACGCACGCGAAGGCGAGGAGGTGTTCGAGCTTACGTTCGTAGCGGCGGTGAAGTCTGCGGTATCCACCAAGCCAGCTCACGGTCCGCTCAACGGTCCAGCGGTGTCGGCCGAGCCTGGTGGACGACTCGATCCCCCGGCGGGCGATGCGGGGCGCGATGTTCCGGGAGCGAAGCCAGCGTGCTTTTCCTCAACCGTCCCCACCGCCCCGCCCGTCACACTGTTTCCGCAGATCACAGCGCTCGGGAGCGAATCAAAAAAGAATGCGGGAAACGGGGGCCCGCGAGGAGCGGGCACCTTAGCGCATGCCGGCCGGTGGTGCCCCAGGGACACCGGATCGGCGTGCAGCCGCAGTCTCGGCCACGGAGGCTGACCCCGACGGACCGTCACGACGCGGGCGGGTACGCGTTCCGCATCAGCTGACCATGACACCCGGACGAAGTCACCGTGCGGGGCGGTCCCGGGCCGCCCGGTTGGCGCCCGGTTTCCGCCCCGACGGCGTCAGCACCAAGGAACCACATATGCGTAACCATCAGAACCTATAGTCGTTATATCTTTTATGCGTACTTTCGCTTCGGGCAGACCGGCTGCCGTAGGCGCCGTCATGTCACTCCTCCTTCTCCTCGTCACGGTCCTGACCGGACCCCCAGCCACCGCCGGCAGCCAAGCGCCGCCCGCGGCGGACCCCGCCGCGATCCGTGACTGGAACACGATCGCCACCGACACCATCGGCACCAACCTCGGCGCCACCCACCCCTCGGGCCAGGTGGCCATCTGGCACGGGTTCGTCTCGGCTGCCGTCTACAACGCCGTGGTGGGCATCCGGGGCGACTACGCCCCCTACAAGTGGCAGGCGCGCGGCCCCTCCACCGCGTCACCCGAGGCGGCCGCCGTGGCTGCGGCCCACCGCGTGCTGGTCACCTACTTCCCCGCCTCCCACGCCCCGCTCGACGCCGCCTACGCCCAATCCCTCGCCAAAATCCCCGAGGGCAGCCCCAAGACGCAGGGCGTGGCCTTCGGGGAGCGGGCCGCCGAGCACCTCATCAACCTGCGCGAAGGCGACGGCCGGAACGCACCGGTGCAGTTCACCGCCCTGCCCGCGCCGGGCGTCTGGCGGCCCACCCCACCCGGCCACCAGCCCTTCATCGACCCCTGGCTCGGCACACTGCGCCCGATGCTGCTCACCTCCCCGGCCCAGTTCCGTCCCGCGGCCCCGCCCGCGTTGCCCTCGGCCCGCTATGCCCGGGACGTGAACGAGGTAAGGACCATGGGAGCGAAGACCGGGTCGCCCCGCACCGCGTTCCAGACCGAGACCGCCCTGTTCTTCGGGGGCAATCTGACGGTGCAGATCCAGGCGGCGGTCGGAGACTACACGGCTCGGCACCACCTGGGCATCGCTGAGACGGCACGGCTGTTCGCCGCGGCGAACACTTCGGCCACCGACGCCGTCGTCGCCTCCTGGAACGCCAAACTCCACTACGGACGCTGGCGGCCGATCACTGCCATCCAGTTGGCCGACACCGACGGCAACCCCGCGACCACGGCCGACCCGCAGTGGCAGCCACTGCTCCCCACTCCACCGCACCCCGACTACATCAGCGGCCATGCCGCGGTCGCCGGCGCCGTGACCCAGACGCTGAGCGGACTCCTCGGCACCACACGCCTCGACCTCACCCTCTTCTCCGAGGCCACCGGCACCACACGTCACTACCAATACGCCGACCGGCTCAACGAGGACATGATCAACGCCCGCGTCTGGGCCGGAATCCACTCCCGCTCCGCGGACGTGGCCGGGTGCCAGACCGGCAGCCGCATCGGCGTCTGGGCGGTCACCCACTACTTCCGGCCGCTGCGTTCATCGCACGCCCAGACCTCACCGACCACACGGCCCACGTGCCCACTGACCGGCACGCGCTGACGCCCTGACACCCTCACGGCCAGGACCGTCGGCGAGTACGCGCCGAGGCGTGCACCCGCCGACGGTCCCGCTCCTCCTGCCATGCACCCCCGGGTCGTGCACGGCACCCGGAACACCCGCCACGCCGTGAAGCCCGTCGCGATGAACGACCCCGCGCCATCGGCTGAAAAGCGACAGAAAATGCGGCATCGAAGCCGGAGCGTGGGGGAATTCTCGAGGTGCGCTGCGACCTGCCGCAGCGCACTGAGGAAGGCCTCCCTACGCAGGAAGCCATCGGCCACGGCCGGCTCAACCATCGCGGCCAGACCCGGGGCCTCCCGGCTCCTGCCGAGTGGCTGGATGGTGCGGACAGCTCGGTAGACGGTGAGGACCGCATCGACAGCCTGCCAGGAGTCCATCCCTACGCCGGCCGCAAACAGTTCCGCCGCATCCGGCAGCCCGGCCGGGTCAGCTGGTGGACCTCATGGCCGCGCTGCCGCAGTCCGTGGGCAAGGCCCGGGCGGCGCGCGGCGAGACGGCGTCCAAGGTGCCGGCCAAGCCCGCGAAGAAGGCGCCCTCGCGGAGAGCCTCCTCGAGGACCGCCGAGCGCGCGGGCGGTCGGCAAGGTACGTCAGCGCGCTGCCCTGCCGTGGTCGGGCTCATGGCCGGGGCTACGGTCAGGGCATGTCGCCGGAGTGGTAGAAACGGCACGCGATGCCGGGACCGGGCGTGCGCGGTTCGCCGGGGCGCGGGTCGTACAGGGCGCGGCCGCCCGGGAACTGCCCGAGCTCGGTGGACAGGGCCACACCGTCGTCGACTTCCTCCGGCCGCCGGCCCGTGATGTCCAGCAACAGGCCGTCCAGCGGACCGCCCACGAGCGTGGCGTACGTCCGGTGCGGAAGCGGACCGGGGTTGGGGTCGTCGTGATCGTGGCCGTAGACCCGGCCGCGCAGCAACTGCTCATCGCCATTCATCCGACCAGCCTTCCAGCCACCACCGACAACACGGGTTTACCCAAGACAACCTTGGGCTTGCCCGCGCCGCCGGCGGAAGGCTTGCCCGGGGCAGGCGCGAAAGCGGGAGAGCCAGCCGCCGGCCTGCTGTTCGGCTCGTCGATGCCTCGACTTTGCGGCGAATCGCGACCATCAGTCGTTATCGACTCATCACGCAGCGCGCAAGTCGGGGTATTCAGGTACGAATCGCACCTCGGCGCCGACTCGCCGTGTCGGATCACGTAAGGCGTTGACCTGCATGATCACGATATGCCGCAAAGCCGAATGGCCTGGGAGGCAGCAGCGGTCCAGGATTGGCGGCAACTGGAGGTCCCCGTCGGCGTCACCGGGGATCCAGGCGCAGAGCAAGAAGGGGTTACCGTCACAGTGATCAACACGGACGAGCTGGCCAAGCGGAACGCCGGGTTCGCCGACGGCGGATCATTCGCCAACCTCAGGCTCATGCCCAGTGGCAGTCTGACGGTCATCGGATGCGTCGATCCTCGTGTCGACCCGTCCGACGTTCTCGGACTCAAGCTCGGCGAGGCAGCGGTGATCCGCAACGTCGGAGGGCGGGTCACGCCCGCGACATTCCGGACGCTGGGGATGCTCTCGAAGGTCGTGCAGGCCCGCACGGGTGGCCCTGGCCCGGGCGACAACCACTATGCGGTCCTGCACCACACCGACTGCGGGATCACGGACCTGGCCGCGTTCCCCGAGCTGCTGGCCGATTACTTCGAAGTTCCGGCCGGAGACCTGGACGCCAAAGCCGTCACCGACCCGATCGCCGCCGTCCGCGTCGACGTCGAAATCCTCAAGCAGAAGCTTCGGGCCAGAGTCTTCGTCTCAGGGCTCGTGTACGACGTGGCCACCGGGCTCATCGACGTCGTCGTCCCGCCCGCGCGAGTGGAAGCATGACACCGCGCGGCGCCTGCGGCCGGTCCGGCCGGCGCGACCCCCGCGGGCCTGCGGCTTGTACCGGGATCTGCTTCCCTGACCGGTCGTAACGGCGGGGGGCGCTTTCCAGCATGTGCGACGATCACGGGCACTCGGCGGCCGGGCTGGCGTGGTCAGCGCCTCGCGTCGCGGAGGGACCGGCTGTTGACCCGGTGACGCTGCCCGAGGTCGACGAGGTCAGGGTCACGACGATGGTCGACAACACCTACGACGCTCTGCTGGCCTCTGCCGAAGGCGTCACCCGGGCGTCGATGGGCGCCGGGCGGACCGCCGCGCGGCAGTTCGCCGGCGGCGAGGCCCTCGCGGGGCTGCGTGCCGAGCACGGCTTCTCCGCCCTGGTCACCATCCAAAGCGGGAACGCGAGCAGCACGCTGCTGTTCGATACCGGCGCGTCGCCGGACGGGCTGGCGGTGAACGCCGAGCGTCTTGGCATCGATGTCGGCGGCCTGCAGGGCGTCGTGCTCAGCCACGGACACTTCGACCACGCGGGCGGCTTCGACGGCCTGGCCCGGCTGCGCGGGCGCTCCGGCCTGCCGCTGACCGTCCACGCGGTCTGGACCCGCCGCCGCGCCGCCTGAAACTGCCCGCCGGCCAGGGTCTGAAGATGCCCACACTGTCGCGGGGTGCCCTGGAACGCGAAGAGTTCGAGGTAATCGAGCGGCGGCAGCCGTCGCTGCTGGTCGGCGGCATCATGAGGCCAGCCGACACGCGTGCCGGATCTTCCAGTTCGTCCCCTGCTGCCGCCCTTTTTTGCGGGCGCCGCCATGCTCGATGGCAGGCGAGCTCGGAGGAGCTCGATCTGGCGGAAGTTGGATGACGAATCCGGGTGGCGGATGTACTACCACCACGCCACGCCTGTGCCAGATGCACGAGGCAGTGAGCCTGTTCCAAGCTGGCGGTGCCGACCGCGAGCTGAACAGTCCTGCGTAACAACGAAGCTCCTGGTAGACGGGCTCTCGCCAAGATCACCCGTGTCTGCCAGGAGCAACGTCAACGACTCCACCGTCTTCGATGCGGTCATGGACGCCTTGAGAGTGCCCCGGGCCGGCGCGGACGACCCCGTCGCAGGCCCGGCGCGGGGCGGGACAGGTCCCGCCCGGCGGTACGGGACGTCGAGTCCCAGGACTCCGCATGAGTCACGTCAGGCACCGGCGGTGGCTCCGCTCTCTGGGAGCAGCTCGGGCATCCCCTCCACCAGCACCACGACCCCGACCACTTCGCCGGCCTCGGAACGGCCGACCCAGACGGGATAGGTGCCGTCCCCCGTCGTCGCGAAGGCCGCCAGCTCGCCGCCGGAGGCCTGGTCCCGGGTGCGCAACAGGTACATGGAGTCGCTGATGTCCTCGTACACGTCCGGGTCCAGGTCCGCGTCTCCCTGGATCAACCCTTTCTCGAAGAGCGCCAGGAGCGGCTCCCAGGCCCCGGCATCGGCGAAGCAGCCGGTGGCACCGTCGGTGTCGAAGCCGAAGATCTCGTTCTCCCGGAGCAGGCGGGGGTCGTCGACCGGGCGGCGGGCCATCTCCCAGGTCGCGGCGGGGCTCTCGTTGATGAGCACGCGGACGGCCATGGTGTCCGTACGCGTGACCTCGCTCCCCTTCCACTCGCAGTGGTAGGTGTGGCGGGCCCGCGCCTCCTCCAATACGTACTCCCCCGGCGGGACGGGGACAGTGATGTGCGGCCCGTCGCCGTCGTCGCTGTCAGGGCCGGAGACGGCCAGCAGCCCGCTGGGCACGCGCAGGGCTCCGGTCCGACGCGGCTCCACGACCGTCATCTCGGGGTGGTATCCGTCGGTCACGCGTACCCCAGGCCGGAACAGCTCACCGATCGGCCCGGGCTGCGCGGGGCGGGGCGGACGCCAGCAGGTGGCGGACGCGAGCCCGCTACCGTCGTCGGCTGCCGCGGCCGCCTCGGTGATCTCGAAGACTGGCGGCTCCGTGAGCCCGTGGACCTGGGCCGAGAGCAGCGGCCACTCCCCGAAGACAGGCCGGTCCATCCAGCGCTCGTCGTCGCGGACCCCGGGCACGGTGACGTAGAGGCCCCCGTCCTTGCCCTGGGGCTCCTCCGTCCGCCGGCCCCTCCCGTCCGGGAAGAGCTCCACGGTGATGCGCGGACACGCCTCGTCGAATTCCGCCATCTCCGGGCCGATGTAGTTCCTGGTGCACCGGCGCAGCAACCGCACCGGGTCGTCCAGCAGCCGCATGTCCAGGTCGTAGGTACGGCGACCCTGAGCGTCGTAGACCCACAGCCCGACATAGTGGTCCCGCCAGGAGACGAGTCGGACCTCCAGCGGAGCCTCCCGGCTCGCCTCCCGGTACACCACCACGTACGGAAGCCCGGCGGCGTCCCGCTCACGGGCCTCCCCCACGGATATTGGCCGCCAGGCCACGCGGGCCTCCAGGTCCCACGCCTGTGCGTACTCCACCTCGACCACCATTGCCGCTCCCCAGTTCCCGTTCGCGTACGTGCTGGGCTGCAACGTAACCGCCGCCTGTGACATCGGCCCTACCGGGCCGGGCCCAGCCCCAGACCGTCTTCCCCAAGGCAGACCGTACGGCCGCCGCCGGCTTGCCCACGCCTACGGCCCGCGAGGCATCCGGCCAGCACCGGCATGCCGAACCGGCACCCGGGCAGACAGCCGCGCCTGCGCCGGCCCGGCCGCGCAGAACCACCCCACCGAGGCCCGCCGGACACCCCGCCGCCGAGCCCGAGCCAAGAGGAAGGCGAGCGTCCGGCCGACCCCACGCCCGCACCGCACCGCCCGGGGCGGCCTCGCGGGCCATCCATCGCGCTCAGAGGCCGGCCTGGAGTTGGACGCAGCGATGGAATAACGCATGCAGCACCGTGCCTTTGGTTGAAGGCCGATTCGGTCGGCGGCGCGATCCGGGGCGCGGCCTGGCGCCGCGCCCTTGGGCTGCCGAGTGTGCCGGAGGTGGGCCGCGAACTGTGAGAGACAACGAGAGAGGGCGGGAGCCGGTGAGCCCTTTCTCAGACGACGTACCCGCTGATCTACGAGCTCGCGGTCTACATACGTCGGGAGATCCAGCGTGCGGAGGGCGTGCGGTTCACCGAGGACGAGATCTCGTTCGTGGCCATGCACATCGGCGCGCGTTGGAAGTGCAAGCTGCACGTGCAGCACGACTGCGCACGGTCGTCGTGTGTCCCGCGTACCACGAGATGGCGACCCAGGCTGCGGGAGCGGCTCGAGCGAGAATTCGACCAGCACCTCGACATCACCGGCCTGGTCACTCGCCTGCACGGCGTGGACGACATCGACGCTGATCTGGTGATCTCCACAGTGCCCCTGTCCGGTCAGGACGCCCCCGTCGTGGTGGTGAACGTCTTCCCGACCTGGAAGGACATCGAGTCCGTTCGGGCCGATCACCCGCACCACCCGCAACCGCGATCGGGCCTCGGCCCCGCACCGACTACTCGACTTTCACCGCCCTGAACTCTTCGTCCGCAACCTGGATGCGGATGGAGAAGAAGAGGCGATCCGCAGGCTGGGCTCGCTGCTCCTGGAAGCCGACGCCATTGATGAGACGTATTTGGAAAGAGTGCTGGAGCGAGAGGCACTGCCGTCGACCGCTTTCCCGGACGGTTTCGCCGTGCCACACGCGACCGGCCTTCCTTCCGGTTGGCGTTCGAGGAGCTGACCGACGTGCTGGGCGAGCGGACCGGCGTAGAACGCCTGGTGCGCGCCGCGAAGGACTATCCGTCGCTGGTAGCGGAGCTGGAAGCGATGTTGCCAACCGACTGATCCGGCCCTCGGGGCCCAGCCCCGGATCACTCCCCCTGGCGTGATCGTCCGGGATGCCTTGTCCAGCTCCGCTGACAGGGGAGCCGTTCCGTGCACCATGCTCGTCGACGTAGGTGCCGCGCCCGCCGGTGAGCTCGCATGCCGCTTCGACGCCCTCTTCGCCGCGGGCGGCGCCCAGCTCACGGCCGAGATCGGTGCGGGCCGCGAGCTGCATCACATGCGTTCCACCTCGCCGCCCGTTCGCTGCGGTCGGCTGTACATTCGAAAGTACACCGGCTGATGGCTGTCCATGCCTGCTGCACTGCTGCACCGAGCCCAAAGCCCCGGATGACCAGGGCGGCTTCGCGAGCAGCGGTTCCAGGCGCCCGGCAGGTGGGCCTCCGCCGGATGGCGGGGGCGGCTCGGATATCTGCCGGTCACCCGGCGATCAGCCCACTCTCAAACCTGGAAGGCATGACACAGTACTCAGACGTCGCAACTCCTGCGGTAGACGCCCCGGCCCCCGTGCGCGACAGCGGGAAGGCACCGGCGGGCCGGCTGATCGGGCTGGACCTGGCCCGCGGACTCGCGGTATTCGGCATGTACGCGGCTCATGTGGGACCCGACCCTGACCAGGGGGGCGTGACCGGCTTCCTGATGGAGCTGGCCCACGGCAGGTCCTCCGCGCTCTTCGCCTTCCTGGCGGGCTTCGCCGTTGTTCTCATCACCGGGCGCAGGGCGCCGAAGACAGGGCGGGCCGGGCGCCAGGCAGTGGCCAAGGTGGTGATCCGGGCCGTGATCCTTCTGGCCGTGGGCACCGCCCTGACCATGAGTGGCACCCCGGTCGATGTGATCCTTGCCTTCTACGGCCTGTACTTCCTGCTCGTACTGCCGCTGTACCGGCTCGGCGCCGGCCCCCTGGCGGCGATCGCCGCGGGAACGGCCCTCGTCCTGCCCCAGGTGCTCTACGTGGTGCAGCAGGCGATCGGCAACAGTGACGTCCGCCCGCCCGGTGAGCCCGACGGCGTCGTCTCGCTGTTCTTCACCGGCACCTACCCGGCTCTGACCTGGATCCCGTTCGTGATCGCCGGCATGGCCGTGGCCCGCCTGGACCTGGCTGCCACCGCTGTCCGGATACGCCTGGCCCTCACGGGTGCAGCCCTCATGATCACCGGCTACGGAGGCTCCTGGCTTGCGCTGCACCTCCTTCCCGGTGCCGCCAACGCCATCGGCGCGTCGACGTCGGCCGGGGATGGGGCGAGCGTGTGGTGGTCCGACACCGCGGGTTATCCGCCCGGGGACACCCCCGCCTGGCTGATGGCTGCCTCCCCGCACAGTGAGACCACCCTGTCGATCCTGGGCAACACCGGCGTGGCGATCATGGCCGTGACCGCATGTCTGGCCGCGACGGACGCCCTCCCGCGGCTCCAGTCCCTGGCGCGGCCGGTTATCGCAGTCGGTTCCATGTCGATGACCGCCTACGTCTTCCACCTCTTCGGCATCCGGTTCCTGGGCATCGAGGAACTGCCCGGATCGCCCCTGCACGTCCTGCTCGGCTTCATCGCGGCCGCCATGGTGTTCGCGACCGTCTGGTCGCGCTTCCAGCAGCGCGGACCGCTCGAATGGCTGATGACCAAGGCGACGGGCCTGGCCCGGCACATCCCCTGAGCGCAGAACCGGCCGAACCGACGCCTCTGCCCCCGGCGGTCGACGCCCCCTGGCTACGACCGCCGTCGTGCTGCGGAACAAAATGCGGCGAGCCTGCGCCAGGACAGGGCCGTCGACCATCTTGCCGTCGAAGAGGAAGGCTCCGGCAGCGCTGCGTGCTCGCTCGAGGACAGCTGTGGCCCACTTGGTGTCTTTCGCTGACGGTCGGAAGGCGGCGCGTACTACTGACCGCCAGGGGCGCCGCTGGGGTTCGGGTCGCGGACTTCGACCCGGTCTTCGCCGAGCTGACCAAGATCTCAGACGATGATCCCGGCGTCCTGTACCGGCCGGACGACTATCGGATCGCGTGGTTCCCGATCAACAGGTCACCGCTCAGCCGGCAAGCCTGGGAGAAGGGCAAGGCGGCTACGAGGAAGACACCCGACTGCTCGATCCGCCGAGTGTCCCGATCGACATCCCGTTCACGCACGCCGATACCTCTGCCGGGGACCTCGACGCCGGTATACCTACCTGCGCGGGCCCGGAACCCGCGGACGGGTGGCCCGTCGTGCTGTTCATCTGGGCCGGACGCCTACCGAACCGACCACCCGCCGCACCCCCACCCATTCGGCTAGGAGAGCAATGGTGTCATCCGTGCAGAGCACACGTTTCGAAGGCAAGGTCGCGATCGTCACCGGCGGCAGTCGTGGGATCGGCGCGGCCGTCGCACGACGGCTGGCCAGCGAAGGCGCAGCAGTGACGATCGGCTACCGAGGCAACAAGGAGGCGGCTGACGCCCTCGTCACCGAACTGGGCGCGCGTGGCGGTCGAGCGATCGCCGTGCAGGCAGACGCCGCTGATCCGGAGCAGACCCGGGTGCTGACCGAGCAGACTGTCGCAGAGTTCGGCCGGCTGGACGTGCTCGCGTCCTGTGCCGGTGTCGAGCACTTCGACGCCCTGGAGAAGATCACGCCTGGCGACTTCGACCGGATCTTCGCAGTCAACACGCGCGGACAACTGTTCGCAGTCCAGCACGCCGTGCCTCACATGCGCCAGGGCGGCCGTATCGTACTCACCTCCTCGGTGAGTGCCTCCAAGGCGTTCTTCCATCACACGCTGTACGCGGCCAGCAAGGCTGCGGTCGAATCGATGGTCCTGAACCTGTCCGCCGAGCTCGGGCAGAAGGGCATCACGATCAATGCCGTCGCCCCCGGCGGCACTGCCACGGACATGGCCGCGGAGTACGGCGCGGACTACCAGCACCCGGAACTGGTCGGCCGACAGGACCTGTCCGAGTGGCTCGACACCGCAGTGGCGCTCCGCCGACTCGCGGACCCCACGGAGATCGCCGCAGGCTACGCCTTCCTCGCCTCGGACGATGCGGCCTACATGACGGGCCGCACACTGCAGCTCGACGGCGGGATGTTCTGACGGGCAGACCTGCTTCCCGGGGGCGGTGGACACGCCGCCCCCTGCCTCTTCCTTACCGCTTCGTGGCGAACACGATGGACGGGCTGGCCGCCGACCGCGCCCGAGGCCGGGTCGGCGGGCGTCGGCCGAGGCTCACCGAGGACCAGGCCGCGCTCGCCCAGCAGCTGTACGACGCGCGCGTGGCGACTCGGCAGGGCGCAGTTTGCGACTGGGCGCCCCAATCACACGGCTGGCGGTTCCGGGTCGACGCCGTCACGACGCGTAACCGGAACCCCAAGGCTTGACATCCTCCCCTCCCTGAAGGGAGGGGATTCCTGGCTCAGGCTGCCTCCGGGAGCAGCGCCCCCGGAGGTCTTGCGCCCTCAACACCAGCCGGGGTGAGACCAGCCCGGACCAGCATCACGCGGGCGGAGTTCTTGTCCCTGGGGGACGCGGCTCCGCATGCGGTGCAGGTGTAGGTACGTTCCGAAAGAGGAAGTGCGTGCTTGGTTCTCGCTCCGCACGATGCGCAATCCATAGTGGTGTGCGCGGGGTGTACGAGGCGGACGTCCCGCCCGTGCTTGCGGCCCATCTCGATCAGGGCCATCTTGGTGGCGCCGATGGTGGCGTCGGCCGCCTTGCGGGCCATGGTGGTCTTGGCGAGGAACTTCGGCCGGAAGTCCTCGACGGCGATGGCGTCGTGGTCGCGGACGACGCGTTTGGCCCACTTGCGGGCGGTGTCCTGCCGCTGCCGTGCAACCTTCTTGGAGACCTGCGCGGCCTGCCGTTGCGCCTTCCTGTAGCCCTTGGACGCGGCCTGCCCCTTGGCGGGCCGGCGGCGGGCCATCATCCGCTGATACCGGGCCAGACGCTGCGCGGCCCGCCTGCCGTGTTCGGCGTGCGGGAGGTCGTGCGCGTCCGATGTGGTGGTGGCGGTCTCCTTGACGCCCCAGTCGATACCGACAACGGCGCCGGTTTCGGGGATCGGTTGCACCTCGGTGGCCACGACGAACGACGCGTACCAGTGGCCGAGGCTGTCCCGGTACACCCGCACCGACGACGGAGCGGACGGCAGTTCACGCGACCACACCACGGTCACGGCGATGCCGCCCACAAGGTGCAGGCGGCCGTCCTTCAGCCGGAACCCTCGGGTGGTGTAGTTCAGCGTCGGCTCGGCATCACGCTTCCGCTTGTGCCGGGGCATGCCTGCGCGCTGCCTCACCGGCAGACGGTGCTCAATGTCCTTCAGCGCTTTGGAGCGGGACTTGGCGAAATCCCGGATCATCTGCTGCTGCGGGACGCTCGCGCCGTCCCGCAGCCACGGCAGCTTGCTGCGGGCTTCGGTCAGCATCTTGTCAAGTTGCGCCGGACCGCACGTCAGCTTGCCCTCGGGGTGCACCCGATTGTGTGCGTGCACCTGCCGGGACTTGGCGACGCATTCGTTCCACACCCATCGGCACCGGTCCCACTCGGCAAGGAGCGCGGTGCGGGCGGTTGACGACACGCGAAGCCGGTAGGTGTACCGGGCGTGCCCGGCATCCTTGGCTATCTGCGGCATCGTCATGGCATCATTTTAGCATGACTGATGAGAAGAGAATCTCCCTCCGACTCCCAACCGACCTGCACGCACGGCTGGTTGAACAGGCCCGTTCAGACCGGCGGTCCCTCAACTCTGAGATCGTCCACCTGCTTGAGGTCGCCCTCACCAATGCGGGTAGAGATGACGAATCGCCCTGACGACGATTCCTCTTTCCGTGCCCTGCTCCGCAGGGGTTCGATTCCTCCCCGGCCTGAAGGCCGGGGCATCCTCGAAGGAGATCAGGTGAACGAGCGCGAAGACCAAGTCCTCCGCCAGCGGGTCACACTCAGCCACCAGGGCAGCCCTGAGCGCCACCGGGTCCGGCTGAAGGCCAGCCCCTCGAGCCCAGGCCGCAGCTCGCTCCCCTACTTCGACCGAATCACCGATCCACTCACCGGGCAGACCGTAGTCCCGCGCCATCTCCGGCGACAAAGCACATTGCCATGACAGGCCATCGGGACTCGGTGCCTGAACTGTCGCGAAGTCGCTGTCGACCACATGAGAGACCAGGACAGAAGCACGCGTCTCGCGGATGATCGAAGGGTCGGGATCCGCGATAGGGCACGCTTGTACTGCCACTCGCCATCGCGTGCCCACCAGCACGGCACACAGTCCGAGGCCCGTATTGCCGCCAACTCCGTCAGCGGCAGGCCGGCTCGCGCCACGATGAAAGACCCCGAGAACCCCATGACCGGGAACCATAGCCGCGATCACTGACACCGTTGATTACCCGGCCAAGGCTGCGTGACGAGCCACTAGGTGTCTCATCACAGGCCACACGGGTAAACAGCTCAACTCCATTTTCTCTCAGCTCGGTTGAGATATTGCATGTCACAGCAATGACTCTCTCTCAACTACACGGATAGCCGAGACACTCGAGAACGCTCCTGGCCCGCAGCCGGTGCCGGACCGGCTGTGCCTGCAGGGCTGCACGTGATGCACAACGACATCGCCTGACAACTACTGCCCCTGGAGCTGCGGTTCGGCTCGGGCCAGACCTGCTGGCGGCTGGAGCGGTGGCCGCCGCGGCCGTGCGAGCCACCGTCGGAGCCCCGGTCACGGAAACGCCGTGACCGGGGCCCCAGGATCAGCTGCCGCGGAAGGTGCCGACCGCCGCTAGTTCCGGTACCGGAACACGATCCGGCCGCGCGTCAGGTCGTACGGCGGGAGCTCCACCAGCACCCGGTCTTCCAGCATGATCTTGATGTAGTTCTTGCGGATCTTCCCGCTGATGTGCGCGAGTACCTGGTGGCCGTTCTCGAGCTCCACGGTGAACATCGCGCTGCGCAGGCACTCGACGACCTTGCCCTCGACTTCGATGACGTTCTTGTTCTTCGTCATCGCACCAGCTCCAGGTTGCTGCTCATCGGCCGGGCGCCGATGCCCTCGAACAGCGCCGAGGCTGCTTGGTTGGACTCTTGGACCTCGGCCCAGGCCGCGGCGAACCCGGAACGGTGCAGCGTCCCCAGCGCGTGGGCCAGCAGCGCCCGCGCGATGCCGCGGCGCTGCTCGCCGGCCCGGACCGCGACCAGCCCGATGCGCGGCCGGTTCACCGTCACCACCCGGATCAGACCCAGGTAGCGGTCCGGCGCCGCGGCCACCGCGTACTTCGACGGGTCGACGATGGTGTCGCCTTCGGGGAGGGGAATTACCTCCGCGGGCATCGACTGCCACCCGACGGTCGCCTCGACTTCGTCACGGATCGCGCGGTCCACCGCCCGCAACAGACTCTCGTCCGCCTGACCGGCGGGCACGATCGTCACGCCCGAAGGCGGCAGGACTGCTTCGAGCCCTGTGACCTGCAGGTCGGTCGGCACGACGTACTCCCACTCACGGCGCCGAATCGTGAAACCGGCCCGCCGCCAGCCGGCCGTCAGCTCGACGTCGGCTTCGTCGACCACCGTGTACAGCGGCGCCGGCAGTTCCGCCAGCATCGCCTCGGCGAGCCGGTCGAAGGCGGCGTCGTGCCAGGCGTCGATGCTGACGAACAAGCGTCCGTCGGGCCGGTGCTCCGCATGCCCGCGGCCGACCACCAGGTCGTCATCCAGTGCATGCCATTGCCTGTCCGCGACGCGCATGATCATCACCGCGTTCTCGCTCAGGCCAGATGTGAAAGGCTTCGTGTTCATCGGAGTCTCCTTCCAGGAGTGCCTCGATCTCAGGCGCTCCTGGCGACACCGAACGTCAGCCGCCGGACCGTGACGGGTTGAGGGAGCACCCACGGGTAACTGTGTTCACGGGGCTCACCTCCATACGACGACTTCACGGTCCACCAGGACCGTAGCAGTGGGGCGCCGCCTCACTCAAACCCTTTCCGGTCGAGTCCGCCCAGGCCCGCTGGCGCACGGTCACCGCACCCCACCTCGTCGCCCTCGTCCGTGCTGGAGCCCGCTCGCCCCTCCCCGCGCGCTGAGCGGGTGGCCCAGGCGGCTCGCCGTCGTTGGACACGACATCGCGTGTATCAACATCCGATCCCCCGCGGATACGCGAGCGAGCCCGGACCGATTGCGATCGGTCCGGGCTCGCGGGCTGTTCGGGGCGTGGCCGCGATCTCGCCGAGTCGCTGGTCGCCGGGGAGCCTTGCGAGTTGCTGACCGTAGACGTGCTGGAAGGCGGTGACGCGTCACTGGTCGACGGGTCGTCAGAAGTCGTACGGCTTCTTGGTGCTCCAGTTCAGCACGTCGGCCTCGTTCCAGCTGAACTGCGGCTTCTGGCCCTTGGTGTCGACGGAGTAGAAGGGGCCGTTGTGACCGTCGGCGCCGCGCAGCGCGATGGCGAACGAGTGCGCCGTGTGGTTCTTCGAGCCGTAGTCGAAGAGGTTCACCGCGCTGTATGCCTTGCCTCCGGGCCGGAGCGTGATGTGCTTGTCGCCGCCCGGGTTGTCCTTCTTCGAGTGCGGCAGTGCGGCGCCGTCGACGTCCTCGCCGAGCTTCACGGCCGGGTACGAGGTGACCCAGCATGGCTTGGTGCCCGCGTTCGACGCGGTGACCAGCAGGTGGTCGCCCTGCTGACCGGCGAACCGGTGCACCGCGGTGACCAGCATCTCGTCTCCGCGGCACTGCTGGGCGCCGGCCGTTGTGCCCTTGCTCGCGACCTCGTCCGTCCCGCCCGAGGCGGTCGCCGAGCCCGCCCTCTCCTTGGTGTCACCACCGCTGTTGGCCTGCTCCGCGTTGCCCTTGCCGTCCCCGTTGGACGCGGAGCGACTCTGCGCGGTACCAGCGGCGTGGTCGCCGCCCGCCGCCTTCGAGCCGCCGTCGGCGCCGCCGCAGGCGGTCAGGCCCAGCGCCAGCGCGGCGGTGACGGCGGCCAGGGTGGCGGTACGGCGGGCGCGGTGCGTGGTCATGATGAAAGCTCCCCCATGGTCTGTCAGGACGCGGCACCTCTCCGCAGGGCGACCGGCCGCATCGACTGTTTCGCTGCACCCCATGAGATGACGCCGGGGCGGGCGTAGTTCACTCGGGTCTGTCCGCATTCGGTAACAAGGCAACTGGGCGCAGGCACACCGGTGTTCACGTCGTGCCCGTCAGCGGTGCAGCGCCTCCGGCTGCTGCGGCACAGGGGAGGCACCTGAGGATCCGGCTCGTGAACCGGACAAACTCTGAGCTGCGGTGTTGCAGGCACTGTCACGTTGGCTGGCGACGTGGGTTGATCTTGGAGTTGTCGGGCAGGCGAGGAGATCGTCTGTGGAGAGTGTGCAGCCGTCGTACGAGGGTCACCGGTACCCGGTGGAGATCATCTCGCACTGTGTGTGGCTGTACTTCCGCTTCCCGCTCAGCTTCCGCGAGGTCGAGGAGTTGACGCTGGAGCGCAGCGTGGTCGTCTCCCACGAGACCATCCGGCAGTGGTGCCTGAAGTTCGGGCGGGCTTACGACTATGGGGGCAATTGAGCTCGGGGCGTCCTGGACTAGGGGTTCACCCGGTGGGTGATCAGCAGGCCGTCGTGCGGACGGCCACGAGTCCGACGAGGCTCACTCCGCCAACGAGGACGGATTCTGACCTCTTCGGTGTCTACAGTCATGGCACCGGCCGGGATGCGGTATCCGCGGCGACAAGGAGGGGGCCATCCATGTTGCGAGGACTCACCACCGTCAGTTTCTGGACTGCCGATCTGGAGGCGGCGAAGACCTGGTACACCGATCTGCTGGGTATAGGTCCGTACTTCGAGAGACCGGGGTATGCGGAGTTTCGCCTCGGCGACTACCAGCACGAGCTGGGGTTGATCGACAGCCGCTACGCGCCCGCCGGCTCTGCGACCGGGCCCGGCGGTGCTGTCGTGTACTGGCATGTCGACGATGTGAGCGCGACTCTCGAAAGACTGCTGTCCATGCGCGCGAAGGAGTATCAGCCGCCCACGGACCGCGGCGCGGGGTTCGTCACCGCTGCCGTGACTGATCCCTTCGGCAACGTCCTGGGCTTCATGCACAACCCGCACTACCTGGATGTGCTGGGCACCCGCAGGTAAGAACAGGGTGCGGCGAGGGTATTTCCGATCGGGCCGTGACATGAGATGAGCCGTACGGGTTGGGTGAGTTGTGAAACTGACCTGGGCCCGTACGGCCTGCTCCCCTCCTGCACCGTCCGGGGTCTCCCGTGCACATTTCGGCGAGTTGCTCGAAGAACTCGCCCCGAAGTGGGCGGCGGCCCGGGAGTCCTCGCTGCGCGAGCGTCGTGGAGGCGATCGCCGCCGGGCGGCGGGTGCGGGACGCAAGCAACGGCTCGTCTTCACTGATCGGCTCCTGGTCACCCTGGTGTACTTGCGGCTGGGTCTGCCTCATGCGTCCCTGGTGCAGCTGTTTGGGGTCGAGCGCTCCACCGTCTCAACCACGATTCGGGAGGTCCGGCCCCTGCTCGCAGCTCGGGGCCTCGCCGTCCCTGACCGGCCCGGCGTGCGTAGGCGAACCCTGGAGGATGTGTTCGCCTACGCCGAGGCCGAGGGGGTCGAGCTCCGCATCGACGGTGCAGAAGTTCAGATCAGAAGGCCCCGTGCAGGACGGCTGGGACGCAAAGCGTTCCTCTCCGGGAAGAAGAAGCAGAACACGATCAAGACGACCACGTTCAGCGACCGCCAGGGCCGGACTTTGCTTTCCGGCGTGGTGCGGCCCGGGCGGATGCACGACCAGACCTCTGTACGCACAGAGCGCATCGCCGGGCAGTTTCGCCTCCGCCCGGCAGTCAGGGCCGAGGTGGACAACGGTTACCGCGGGCTGGCCAACGGGCTTGCACTCAAGAGATTCGGTCAACGGGTTCAGGCTGGAGATTCGGCTCCCCTGTCGACTGCGGCGGCGTTCAGCGCCACCAGGTTCTGGGTCCAGCAGTCTGACTGCTTGGTGGCGACATCGGCGCCGCAAGTCGCGCAGACGAGATTGGGGCCGTCCTGACCGTCGAGTCCGCAGCAGCCGTTGCGGCGCCCGTGGTCCGGGTGCGGAGCCGTTCCCGGCACGTCGTCGGGATGCAGGATGAAGAAACTGGCGTCGTGGCTGATCGCATAGGTGCCCCGGGCCATCCGCGGAGGGGCGATCCGACGACCGGACTTCTTATCGGTGTCCCGCGAGGGCCGTGCTTTCTTGAGATTTCCAGTGAGTGGCTGCCGGCAGTTCGCGCAGGTGAAGAGTGTCACCGGGACATTCTGCCAGCCCAGACATCGCCAGCCTTGGGAATCTCTCCGAGCTATGGGAGCCGGCCGGCGTCGACGTGGTCGGCGAGGTAGACCGTGACGCCTTCGGGGTCCATGCCTAGTAGTGTGTCGCTGCTTAGCTGTGGGTTTTTTGGTCGGGATGCTGGTGTGTGGCAGATTCCCCTTCCGTTCTGCCGGACAGGGCTGGTGC
>NZ_JBIVPK010000056.1:0-42918 GCF_044754605.1 Streptomyces sp. NPDC093064 | reverse complement strand
CGGATACTCCCTGCCCGAACGGCCAGATCATCTCGGCCACCGCCAGCGGCAACCCCGAAACGATCAGCCCGGAATCAAGCCGGTGGATTCGGGCTCAGCGTGGCCGCGTCAGAGAAGTTGAGCCAGAACCGAATCTGGTGAACAGAACCACTCGGTCGCCCCGGAAGGCGACCGCCAGGACGGATCCTGGAAGGTCACGGCGTTGCCCTTGGCATTGCGATCCTCGTTCGCCCGGAGGGCGACCGGGTGGCTGTCGGGGTGAGCCCGGGCGGCGCGGTCCGCCGCCGCAAGGCGCGATCCCAGCCGTGCTGCGCGAACTGGGTTCTCCAGTCGTCTTTGGCTTTTCGCTGAGCGTCTCGCCGGACCACGCGGCTGTCATCACCCACACGGGGGTGGCGCTTGTTCACGCCGCGGCCCCCGGGCCACCGGCTTCGACAAAGCGACGGCTCGCGGGGTCCGAGGTCACTTCTTCGACAGCCAGGCGCTGAGGGCATCGATGAGCCGGTCGAGCGCGGGCTCGTCGCCGGAGCGGTCCGTCATGACCGTACGGCCGTTGAACTGCAGTGTGTACTGGAACATGTCGACCGCCCCCATGTTCATGGTGAAGTCGGGAACGTCGGCCAGCGCCGGATCTCCGAGCAGGGTACGCAACTCCTTGAACTGGGCCGCACTGGTGCGGCGGACGACCGGCTGGCCCTTCTCGCTGGCGTAGACGGTGCCGTCGCCCCGGAGGATGACCAGCTGGTGGACGCCCGCGAAGCCGCCGGTGACGGTCATGGATGCCAACTTCTGATCGGGCCCAGCGACGGGGACCGGGGTTGGGCTGCCGGGAGCCGAGGGGGAGGCGGAGGGCGTGGTTGGGTCGGGTATCGGCGACGCGGCGGAAGTGGTCACGGCGTCCGTCGACGCGGCCGTCGGCGGCACCGCGCTCCCGCTGCCCTCGAACGAGCAGCTGATCAGACCCAGCAGACCAGCCGTGACCACCGCCGCCGCCGCGGCCGCACCCCTGCCCAGCACAGCGCCCCCGCTCGTCGGTCCCCTCAACTGCACTGTGAGTACCACGGAACCGCCCGTTCCGACCCCGCGGGCCTGCGCCGGCGGTCGAAACGTCGATCCGCCGACACCGACAGTGGGAACTGCACAGCGGAGGGGGTGCACCTTGCCGAAGCGCTCAGACCCACTTCAAGGAACCGACGAAGTGGCGTTCGTGAGGTGACGGAATGCCGGTTCAGCGGGTTAGCGAGCCCGGCGACGCACCTCGTCGCAAGCGGACCGTCCCGGCGCGCGCACCAGGGCGGGGGAGACCTACCGCAGAATCGGACCGGGCCCGGTAGTCGAGGTTCTGGCCGGGACGACGCGGCGAGGTCGCCGTAGCCCATGCCGTCCAGCGGAACACCCTCGCCTCGGCGGGGAGGGCAACGGCCTCTACGTCCTGCACTGGCTGGACGACGGCGGCGAGCTGCGTCATCGTCTCCTGGGTGCGCTCATCCAGGTCCGGGTCCTCGCCGGCGAGCTGCTGCGGGTCTTGGACTTCCAGCCGCCAGACCACCCAGTCGAAGTCCTCCCATACCTCCGCCCGCTTCACGCCCTGTGCCACTGCCCCGGCCCCCCCGCCGGCCTGTGCCCAGCCGCACAGATTGCACAACCGCGTCGCCGGGTTCTCCGCGACGTTCAGGGCGTGCTCCACATCGAGCAGCGGTGCACCCTGCGGTGCTTCCTCGCAGTCCGGCGCGTGCAAGACACCTCCAGCCGGGCCGCGGCGCAGCTTCTGCAGCACCCACCCCGAAGGCCGGCGCTCCCCAAGGACCTCCCGGACCACGGACTGCGGCGACGGCTCCAGCTTTTCGGTGACGACATGGTCGTAGTCGACGCCGTCGACCGGCCGCACGTGCTTCGGGGCGCGCACCCACACCCGGTACTCCGCCGCCTCCACACCGCCGTCCTCGCGAACCCGGTACGACGGCAGACCCACGAGATATGCCCACCCCGTTTCGGTCTGCCGCCGCTTCCACAGCCGCGCCACGATCTCCTGCGGCTTGGTGCCGAGCAGGGGATCGGCGGGCAGCACGACCCGCACGGGAACTGGCACCAGCTCGGGCCCGGCGGCATCGTCGGAAGGTGTCGTCACGGCCCCACAGTAGGCAGCATGGGCCGGACGCCGAGATCAAGCAGCCAGGACGTCGCGCAGCTCCCGTACAGCGTGCTCGCGGTGGTGCTGGGCGGGGATCGCCTCGTACAGGTCCAGGGCGCGGCGGCGGACCAGGCCGGTGCGGTAGCCGTCCGGCAGGGAGGTGAGGGCGGCGACCGTACGACGGCACGCCTCTTCGCTGTCGCCGTCGTGGTGAGCACAGGCGGCGGCGTCGATGTGCAGCAGGGTGCGCGTCATCGTGCTGGTTGGCGCGGACAGCTCCAGTGCCCGTTGCTGGCTCTCCTGGGCACGGCGGGTGTCTCCGAGGGTGGTGTAGGCGTGGCTCAGATGGACGTGGTGTTTCTGCTCGCCGTACGTCAGCCAGGTGTCTGACCGCTCGCTCTCGGGGAGCCGGTTCATGAGGGCGTCGGCGGTGGTGAGCGCGGCGCGGGCCTGCTCGGGCTGGTGGTTGAGGGCGTACGCGCGGGCGGCGACGGCGGCCGCCAGGGTCGCCGCGGCGGTCGGCCGGGTGCCGGCGGCGTGCCGGGCTTGGTCGGCGAGGTCCGCCGCTGCCTTCGGGGCGCCATAGTTGAGCGGCACCATCGCCTCCCGGGCGAGGACCCACGCGTGCAGCTGGCCGTCGCCGGATTCAGCGGCGGCTCGGGCGGCGGTGGCGAACCAGGCGCGGGACTCGCGACGGCTGCCCAGGTCGTGCAGGACGATCGCGGTCATCCCGGCCATCTGCCCGGCCGTCCGGCACAGCCTGGCTCGGATGGGGGCGGGCTGCGGGACGGTGAGCAACGGGCGCAGGGTCGTGAAGTCGGTGACCAGGTCGGCCAGGACGCGGGTGGGTGCTTGTCCGTGGTAGCCGTATCCGTAGCTTTCGGCTGCGGCCTCCAGGTCGGCCAGGTCCTGGGGTGTGTCGGGGGAGAGGGTCTGGTCGACGTCGGTCCGGGCGGCGGTGAGCGCGGTGAGGGCCGGAGCGGTGAGGCCGGCGGCCAGCGCGCCGCGCAGCAGGTTGCGGCGCTTCATGGGGTCATCTCCATGGTGGGACTCCGTGCTGAGGACGGCGGTGTTCTCCCAGGGTTGCGCAGCAAGTCCCAGTAGGGCACCGGGAATGCGCAGTCCGCCGGCGATTCGCTCGACAGTCGTGAGGGCGGTGACGGATGTGGTGCCCCGGGCGATCTGGCTGACGCGCTCGGCTTTGAGCGTGCACGCTTCGGCGATCCGGTTGAAGGAGATCCCCGCGTCGTGGGTCATGGCGAACACCGTGGTGAAGTCCCGCTCGCGCAGGGCCCGGACGAACGCTGGGTCGGTCAGCAGGTGGTGCGGTACTTGGGCGGGTGACGGCGGTAAGTCGTCCACAAGTCCCCCTGAAGTCTCGTGGAATGACGTGCGTCAGCTTCACGACGATACCCACCGTGGGGGCCCCGTGACGGGGTTATCGCCAGCGGTTTGGGTGGCTGTACTGGCGAGTGTTCGCGGCCGTGCCGTCCAGGGCCCGGCTACCAACCCCGCAGGAGGATTCCATGCAGAGTCCCGCCACGCCCCCGCCCGCCACGTCTGGGCCGTCGACCGGCGGCCTGGTCCGCTCCCGCCGGTCGATCGTCGCCGCCCGGGGCCGCAACGCCATCCCCTCGGACGGCGGCGGCACCGGCAAGAGCGACGGCAACGACTGACGGATCGGGAGCCCTGACGCGATGACGAATGTGTCCATCGCGGCGTGCCTGGGCGAGGACTTCCTCGCCCAGGCACTGCACCGCGAATACCGCCACGTACCCGGCGCGCTCGATGTCGCCGGGATGATGACCTGGGACGACCTCAACCAGATCCTGGTCGGCCACCGGCTTCAGCCGCCGCGCATGCGGCTGTCCCGCGACGGCGAGACGCTGCTGGTCGGCGGGTACACCACCCCGGTGGCCACGCGCCGGCACACTGTTTGGCACCGTCTGCACCCGGCCGAACTGCACGCCCGCCTGCAGGAGGGCGCCTCCCTCGCGCTGGACAGCGTCGACGAACTCCACCCGCCGATCGCGCGTCTCGCCGAAGCGATCGAGCGTGCCCTGCGCACCCGCGTGCAGGCGAACCTGTACGCGTCGTGGACCAGCACCGAGGGGTTCGGCGTTCATTGGGACGACCACGACACCGTCATCGTCCAGCTGGACGGCGCGAAGCGATGGCGGATCTATGGCACGACGCGGGCCTACCCGCTGTACCGGGACATCGAGGACCCTGGCGAGGCGCCCGCCGAGCCTATTGCCGACCTGGTCCTGCGCCCCGGGGACGTGCTGTACGTGCCGCGCGGGGTATGGCACGCGGTCTCCGCCGACCAGGGTGTGCGCTCCCTGCACGTCACCTGCGGCCTGCAGACCCACACGGCGACGGACCTGATGGCGTGGGTGTCCGAGCAGCTGCTCACGCGCGAGGACTGGAGGCGCGACCTGCCGCTGCTCGCCGCGCCGGACGTCCAGGCCGACGTCGTGGACGGGATGCGCAAGCGGCTCGCCGAACTGCTGGAGGACCCGACGCTGCTCGCCCGCTACCGGGCCGCGATGGACGGCCAGGCCGTCGGCCGGATGGTGCCGAGCCTGCCGTACATCGACGGCATCCCGGCCGACCCGCACCTGCGGGTGCGGCTGACCACCGCCCGCGCCGTGCTGGACGTCGGCGAGGACGCGGTGACGCTGTCCGCCGCCGGCGCCGTGTACGAGTTCGCGCCCGAGGCGGAGGCGGTGTTGCGCCCGCTGGTCGACGGCCGCACCGTGGACCTGGCCACGCTCGCCGACGCCGCCGGCCTCGCCCTGGAGGACGTCGTCGGGCTGGTCCAGGAGCTCGTTGCCGGGCAGGCCGCCGTGGTGGGGAGCCTGCTGTGACGGCACAGCTCGCTCTGGGCACCTATCGGTGCCAGGCGATCCCGGAGGCGGCTGCCCGCGCGGCCGCCTCCGGCGCGTGGATCGACACCGCCCCCAACTACGCCGCCGGTCAGGCGCAAACCCTGCTGGCCCCGGCCCTGGCCACCCACCCGGCCCTGAACGTCTCCACCAAGACGGGGTACTTCACGGCAGCCACCGGCACCGACGCCGTGAACGCCGACGTCCTCACCGAGGACCAGGCCCGGGCCGGGCACAGCCTCGCCCCGGACTACGTGCGCTGGCAGACCGGCCGCAACCGCGCCCAGCTCGGGCGCGACCGACTGGACCTGGTCCTGCTCCACAATCCCGAGCGGGCGCACCCCGGCGACCGCTCCGCCCTGCATCAGGCGATGAGGGGCGCGTTCGAGGTCCTGGAGGAAGAGGTCGCGGCCGGGCACGTAGCCGGGTACGGGGTCGCCACCTGGGCAGGCCTGGAAGAGGAAACGTTCACGATGGGGAAGCTGCTCGCCCTGGCCGCCGAAGCCGCCGGCGGACAGCACCACCTGGTCGCGGTCCAACTCCCGGTCAGCCTGGTGATGATGACGCCGATCACGCAGGCCCTTCACGGCCGGGGCCCGCTCCCGGCCGCCGCCGCCGCGGGCCTGCGGGTGATGGCGTCGGCCCCGCTGCACGGCGGGGAACTGCCCGCCATGGTCGACCAGGAACTCGCCGACCTCATCCGCCCGGGCCTGACCCCCGCACAGGCTTGCGTTCTGGCGGTCGCGTCATGCCCAGGAGTGACGCACGTCCTCATTGCCGCGTCCAGTGCGCCACACTGGGGGGAGGCGGTTGACGCCGTTGCACAACCCTCCCTGACCGTCGCCCAGTTGCGGGAGATCACTGGTGTACTCGCCTCCTCCTGACCAGGACACTGAACAGCGCATGCGTGCCCATCACGCCCGCGCCGCGAAGGCCCTGGACGTCCAGACCGAGCCGGGCGGGGAGTTCTGGGGATGGGCCGGGCGCACCCTGGGCGCCCCGGCCCGCACCGCCGCCGACGCCCCGGCGTGGCTGCGGCTGGTGTCCGCCCCGGCGGACAAGGCGTCGGGGAAGTTGTGGGAGGGCGCCCTGGACGCCCAGCACACCTTCGGCGACCTCGACGGGCACCGGCCCGCGCTCCTGGGCGTGCACGACGTGTTCGATGACGGGACCGCCTACCGGGCGGAGCTGTCTGTGCGCGTCGACCAGCCGGTCCTCTCCGACGACCCGATCCTCCAGCACGACCTCCAGCTGCCCGGCTCCTGGTGGACCGACCTGTCGGAGGCGCTGGAAAAGGTGTCGGCAACGGCCACCGACCGTGTCGCCGTACGGCAGCAGTACATGGACCGGGCGATCCCCCAGTTCGTAGGCATCCCGGCGCCCGCCGTCACTTGCTGGACCACTGCCCACTCCGACCTGCACTGGGCGAACCTCACCGCACCCCTGCGGATTCTCGACTGGGAGGGCTGGGGCCGCGCTCCGGAAGGCTTCGACGCGGCCACCCTCTTCGCCTACACGCTGCTCCAGCCGGACACCACCACCCGCGTCCGCGACGTCTTCCCCGTCCTGGGCAGCCCGGCCGGCCTCGCCGCCGAAGCCACCGTGTGCGCCATGCTGCTCCAGACCGTAGCCCGCGGCGACAACCTCGCCCTCGAAGACCAGCTCCGCACCTGGTCCGAGGAACTACGCCGCCGCTGAAAGGGCGGGGCAGCTCTCGCCGCGTACGCCCAGGAACCTCCACGTAGGGGCGCCCGAGCCACAGCACGTCCTGCAGTGGGTTGCCTTCCGACACAGGGAGTAGCCCGCTGTCGAGGATCGCCTCAGCAACTTGCCCCAGGCGGTCATCGGGGCAGGCTTGCCGACTGGCCGTCAGGCGCTGATGCTTGGTGTGGCCTTCCTCCCGAGGAGGCGGCGGGAGACGCAGACGCTCGCTCAGCTCGGGCAGATCCCGGTGACCATAGCGCTGGTACAGGCCGGCGACCACGCCGTCGGTCAGCTCCCGCAACCGCGGCACATCCATGCGCTCAGTCATCCACTGATGATGAGACAGGCCAGGGCACGATTCCAGACGCTGCCAGGCCCTCACACTACGGGGAGAACGGAATGGCCGTTGGCACAGTGGCGGCCGGTCGTCGTCCCACGGATGATGTTGCCTTCGTGGTTCTTTGTGGCCGAGCTCCACCAGCCGGTGTACCGTCGTGATCAGCAGTCGTGGTTCCGAAGTCCCGTTCGCCCGTGATCGCAATCGCGGGCGTTTTTGCTGTTCAACGCCTCTCCGGACCAGGGCGATCACCTCCGGATCCCGCACGGTGCGGGACCCGATACGAGTCCCCTCAAAGGAGACAGGCATGGCCAAGGGCACTGTGAAGTGGTTCAACGCGGAAAAGGGCTTCGGCTTCATCGAACAGGACGGCGGCGGCCCGGACGTCTTCGCCCACTACTCGAACATCGCCTCCCAGGGCTTCCGCGAGCTCCAGGAGGGCCAGAAGGTCGAGTTCGACGTTACGCAGGGCCAGAAGGGCCCGCAGGCGGAGAACATCCGCGCCCTGTAAAGCCGGACACACAAGAGGCCCCAGCCGGGATGCAAGCTCCCCCACTGGCTGGGGCCTCTTCGGCCCTACCCGCCCCCGATGGTGGGAGGTTTCCGATGCCCCGCTGTTGAGGGAGCCTCAGGAAGAACGGTGGGATGGCGTGCCCTCGTCGGCACGGCCGCCGGCTCCGAGGGTCCGCCGCGGGGCCGGACACACGACCGGGTGATTGCCGAGAACACCCCGGGCCCTCAATTCGTCAAGGTCGGACAGACGGACTGAGGGAAGGACGTCGAACGCCACGTACGTCGCCGGCAACTGGGCGGCGAGCTCCCGGGCCCGGCGGGGGCGTGACAGTGCGCGGGACTGCGCCGGACGCTACGTTGCTGGCGTGCACCACCGGCTGCGTCCGCTCAAGGCCACCACGCGCTCCCGCCGGTGCAGGAGGGACGGCGAAGCGTTCCGCCGGGCCGTCGGGGCGCATCATGGGGCGTGGGCGGTCCTCGATCGGAATGCAGCACCTCCCGCGAGGCCGGACGGCCGTCAAGCCGAGGGTTCTGCGGGGACGGCCGGCCTGCTCCCCATCGACGGTGGTTGTTGCCGACGGCAGGCGGACGACCGCGTTGACTGCTGCGTATCGTGGTACTGCCCATAGGAGTTCCACAGATTTGCAGCTCAGCCACTTGTAGCGCGACACCGGTGCCACCCTGTTTCACCGGTCCGCCCGCACAGACCTCAGAGCCCCACGCACGGCGCGAAGCGGCGGTCCCAGCTTTGGACGGCGTCGTCGATCTCGTTCAACGTCCACCCCTCGACCGCGGTGGGGGCCTGGGAGCCCGGTCCCCACCGTCGGTCAGGTGCCGTTGGTCAGGCGCCGTCGGAGTTCGGCGTGCCCAGGTGGACGGGGAGGGTTTGGACCGAGTTGGAGAACATGGAGGGGACGGGGACGAGGGTGCTGGGGGCGACTGCGAGCGCCAGGCCGGGGTAGCGGGCGAAGAGCGCCGGCAGCGCGATGTTCGCCTCCAGCCGGGCCAGCGGCGCACCCACGCAGACGTGCGGCCCGTGGCCGAACGAGAGGTGCTTGGCCTGGGTGCGGGTGATGTCGAAGCGGTGGGCGTCCGGCCCGTGCTGGGCGCTGTCACGGCCGACAGCGCTGTACGGAGCGAGGATGGCCTCGCCGGCGGGGATGGTGACGCCGGCGATCTCGATGTCCTCAAGGGGGTAGCGGGCCAGGAAGTTGCCGATCGGGGCGTCCCAGCGAAGGGTCTCCTCCACCACCGCCGACCAGACCCCGGCGTCGCCGCCGAGTGCGATGGCACGCTGGGCGGGGTGGGTGAGCAGGGCCCGGACGGCGTTGGCCAGCAGACTGAGGGTGGTCTCGTGGCCGGCGGCGACCATCACCCACAGGGTGCCGAGCAGTTCGTCGTCGCTGAGGGTGTCGGGCTCCTCCTCGCGGGCGGCGATGAGGGCACTGGTCAGGTCGTCCCCCGGCTCCTTGCGCCGCGCCTCGACGACCCGGTCGAGCAGCAGGTAGATGTCCCGCTGGGTGTTCAGCACCTCCTCCGGAGTGGTGTCGGTGCGGAAGATGCTGTCGACCAGAGCGCGCATCTCGTCGCGCTCGTCCTCGGGCACGCCGACCAGCTCGCAGATCACCTGCATGGGCACCCGGTAGGCGAAGTGGTGGCGCAGGTCGACCGATCCATCCGGAAGGGCGTGCCGGGGCAGAGCGTCCAGCAGGCCCTCGGTGATCTCGACGATGCGCGGCCGCAGGGCCTGGACCCGCTGCGGGGTCAGGGTCTTGGTGACCAGTCTGCGCAGCCGGTGGTGCTCCGCGCCGTCGGCGGTCACCATGTTGGTGACCTTGACCATGCCGGTCAGGGGCCAGTCGTCGGCTATCTCGCCGTTGCGGATGGCGTTCCAGCGGTGCCAGTCCTTGCTGACGCGGGGGTCGGCCACCAGGTCGGCGAGGAGCTGGTGGTGGGTGACTGCCCAGGCGTGCACGCCGCCGGGCAGCTCGATACGCACCACTGGGCCGAGCTCGCGCAGTCGGGCGGCCTCGCCTTGGTGGTCGGAGCCGGTCGGGTCGAGGCGGACCAAGGGCACCTGGTGAGCGGAGACGTCCTGGACAGTCATGCACTACCTCCGGTGAAGGGCTGCGGTCTGACGGTGCACAAGATGATCATGTACTACGGGTCGGGGTCGGGGACAGGGACGGGGTGAAGGTCACCGGCAGGGAGACGGGGCAGCGGGTCCACGGCGAGGGACGCAGGGCGATCTCCTCGGCCGGGACCTTCAGGTGGATGTCGGGCGGCGAACCGGAATGGGCGGACCTCCTCACGCCCGCGGACCGGCGCGGCCTGACCCCGTTGTTCTGGTCCCACGTCCGGCCCTACGGCGAGGTGAAACTCAACATGACCAGCAGACTCCCGCTCAGCACGAGCTGACCGGTGTCCGGTTGGGGATCCCTTACACACACGGCCTGTGATCCGGCAGGGGTATCACGATCGCCTCGGAACACAGCGCCGCGAGATCCTTGGGCGCCCGAAGCCCGCGCCGATCCGACGTCGAGCGCTCAGCGCTTGGTCTCGTACCTGGTCAAGGCCACGCCGTCGGGAAACGTCCGGGTCTCCACTAGGGTCAGGTTCACCCAGTTGTCCAGGGCTGTGAAGAACGGCGTGCCGCCGCCCACCAGGACCGGATGGGTGACGATCGCGTACTCGTCGATCAGCCCGGCCCGCATGGCCGCCGCGGCGAGTGTGGCACCGGCGATGTCCATGGGGCCGCCGTCGTCGGCCTTGAGCCTGGTGATCTCGGTGACCGCGTCGCCGGTGACCAGACGGGTGTTCCAGTCGACCGTGCTGGTCGTAGAGGAGAACACCACCTTCGGCATGTCCCGCCAGCGGCCGGCGTACTCGATCGCCGCCGGTGTGGCACCCGGCTGCTTGTCGGCGGTCGGCCAGTGGGAGCTCATCGTCTCCCACAGCTTGCGCCCGTACAGCGCCAGGCCCGTCGCGTCCACCCGGTCGGACCACCACTGGAACAGCTCGTCGCTCGGCACGCTCCAGCCGAGGTCGTCGCCGGGCGCGGCGATGTAGCCGTCCAGGCTCATGTTCATGGCAAAGGTCAGTTTCCGCATGGCGTCAGCCTCCCGTGAGTCGGTATTCGGCGTACAGGCCAGCACGGCGCGGAAAAATCATCGGCCAGGCCACACTGTCGCAGTAAACACCGGATTTACTGCGGCATCTCTCACCGCAGCCCTGAGCGTTACGCAGTGCTACACGCCACCTGGCCGTAGCTATACGAGAACAGGGCCAGAACGGAAGGCGCCTGCCGGTACTCGGCAACGGCGGGACGGGGCCGCAACCTGCGCCCGTAGCCAGCGCTTTTGTCCCGGGCCTCGGACGAGCAGCACACGGCGTCTTACCGATCGGCACCGAGCTGCTGCCCGAAGCCATCGACATCCAGCACGGGCAGTGCCTCCCGAACCGCCCGAGAAACGCTGCTCCTCGTCATCGACAGAGCCACCGGCTCGCCGAATGGGGTCGCGGTCGACGACAGCAGCCGCCACGGGACCGTGACCCAGGTGCCCTCGCGGTGGTCACGCAGCCAGACGAGCCGGATGTCGTAGGCGTTGACCGCCTGGATCGGATGCCACCTCCCGCGCGGTAGATGGCATCCGACTGGCCGGGCGCCGGAACCAGCTACGTGCTCTGGGTCAGCAGACCGGCGTCGATGACCTCAGCGATAAGGGTGGCGCCGCGGCTGTTCTGGTGGATGTGGTCGGTCGTGAGCACGAGACCTCGCCGCCGCGAGATCGTGTCGAGGCTGCGGCGCAGCACTGCGTGCTTGACGAGGACGCCGACGACCGCTGCGGGCGTCACCTCCCGGTATGAAATCGGCAGCGGGTCCGTTTGGCGCAGTTCCTCGATCTGGCGTTCGTGGAGCGGAAGGTAGGCCACCTCGTTGGTGGCGGCGACCTCGGCGATCATCCGGCTGTACGCCTGCGATGCCTGTGCCGCTGCTCCGTCGAGTTGTTGGCCGAGTACCGGTAGCGACAGCAGACCGATCGTCGCGTCGGTCTCCGCTCGCAGCCGTGCGACGACGGCTCCCAGGCACTGTTGGAACCAGCCGGCCGACGGGCGATCGGGGAGCTGTTTGCGCTTCATGGCCTGCTCGACGGGGTAGCCGGCAAGGCTCGCTCGGGCGTCGTTGGTCCCGATCAACACGGTGATCACATCGGGTGGGTTCGTGACGACAGCATCGAGGCGCTGCAAGAGGTTGTAGGCGAAGTCGCCGTTGGCGCCGAAACGGGCAAGCTGCACGTCACCGGGAGGGTGGCGTCGTCCGAGAAGATCCAGGTAGTCGACGCTGAACTGCGCGCGGGTGAGGCTGTCGCCGAGGCACGCGATGCGTGTCGTCACGGCGCTTCCTCCGGGCTGGGCGTGCCGACGCGTTCGGTCGGGCGGGTGTCGGTCCGAGGACGGTGGTCGGTGCCGAGGGTCGCAGTGATGGCCAGGATGGACGTCGGCCCCTCCATGTCGACCACGTGCCATACCCCGGCCGGGTTGATGGTGGCCTCGCCCGGCCCGAGCAGAACGCGGTCGGGCACCCCGTCCACGTCGCGGGTGACCGTCACGGACCCGCTGAGGCAAACGACCAGTTCGTCGCCTGCAGGGTGGCTCTCCCAATGGTCGCCGAGCCCGTCGCCGTCGAAGATCATCACCATCCGGCCCTCGGCGCCGTCTGCCGCGACCGCGGCGCTGTAGCCCTGGAGCACCTCCGGGTCCCAGGTGAAGCCCTCGACAAGTTTCGCTCTCGATCCCAGTCCGAGGTGCACGGGGTTGGTCCGCAGGTCCATAGCATTGCGTTCGTGGTTGACGAGTCTCATGCCGACGATCGTCCACGACAGCGATCGGGCGGTCTTGAAGAAAAGGGAAGAGAAGCCGACGCGAAGGGCAGACGGTTGGCGGCTACCCGGCTCCGAGGAGGACTTCGCTGCGACGCCAGGCCGTCGGCGATCGGCCCGTGAACTCGCGCCAGTCCCGAACGAGATGGGCCTGGTCGGCGTAGCCAGAGACGGTTGCCACATCGCCCCACGGGAGCGGGTCCTGCGCCGCCGCCAGTTCGTGCGCGTGCTCGAAGCGCAAGACTCGGGCGAAGGTCTTCGGGGACAGGCCCACCTCACCGCGAAACCGCTCGGTGAGGTACCGACGGCTCCAGCCGAGTTCCGCGGCGACCGCACCAACCTGGACGCAACCCCGCGCGGCGACGAGGCGGCGCCACGCCTCGGCTACCTCGGGGCGCACCCAGCGCACATGGTCGCCGCAGGCGCCACGGCCGACAGCTCGGAGGAGCAATTCGTCCAGCGCGGTGAACCGTGCCGCCCATGTTGTCGCCGATCGGAGCCGGTCGACCAGCTCGACGGCAAGCGCTCCGAGAAGCTCGTCAAGTGGGACCAGTCGGTGGGCGAGTTCGGCGGACGGCATGCCGTAGATGGCCCGGGCCCCGAGCGGTGTCAGCGATACCTGAACACCTTGCTGGCGTCCGTCGTGGTGAATCGCGACGGAACGGCACATCAGACCGCCGGCCACGCTGCCGAATCGGGTGACCGGTGACCCGTCGTCAACGCCCGCCGCCACCTCCAAAGGATCTGACAGGCTGATCACCGCGGTGAGCGCGCGGCTCGGCGGGCCGCAGTGCACCCCCGTCGGGAGTCCGCGGAGGTCGAAGCCGACATACGAGTCGACGTACTGCCGCAAGACGGGCGCCGGACGTGCACCGATCCCGGTGGCCGTGTGGTCCTCCATTTTCGTCAGTGTACGAGCCGCCCAGCCCAGGAAGATCACAATCCAAGGACTGATCACCGCCGTTTGCGGCTGGTGACGCGGTTCTTACCGGCACCCGTCACGCAGCGCTACATGTCCGTTGGCCGTAGCTATACGAGAACAGGGCCGGGTCGGGCAGGAGGTCGCGTGCGGCCTTGATGACTTCCTCGGTGGCGACGCTGGGGCGCCCGCCGACGCGGCCGCGGGCGCGGGCGGCGGCCAATCCCTCGTTGGTACCGATGACGATGAGCTCGCGGATGAACTCCGCGAGGGCGGCGAATTGGCCACGCCGCGGCCGGGCGGCGGCCTCGAAGTAGGTTCTTGACCCTCTCACCGTGTCAGGCGGTCAACTCGGAGACATCATGTTCACCATCGGAGACTTCGCCAGGCACGGCCGCGTATCGGTCCGGATGCTGCGTCACTACGACGCGACCGGCCTACTGCGCCCGGCCCACCTCTACCCGGCCACCGGCTACCGCTACTACACGGCCGTCCAGCTGGCCCGCCTCAACCGCGTCATCGCGCTCAAGGACCTCGGCTTCACCCTCCAGCAGGTCCAAGAGATCCTGGACGAGAAGGTCACAACCGAGGAACTGCGCGCCATGCTCCGGCTGCGACGGGCCGAACTGGAGGCTGCAATGACGGCTGCGGCTGCCCGGCTGGTCCAGGTCGAGGCAAGGCATCCGCTCGATCGAGAGCGAGGGGCAGATGCCCAGCAACGACGTTGTACTGAAAAGCCTGCCGAGCGTTCGGGTGGCCGAACTTAACGGTGTGGCACCGGACTTCGACACGATCGGGCCGGTCATCCAGCCGCTGTACGAAGAGCTGTTCCGGCGTCTGGAGGCGGCGGGCATCGCTCCCTCCGGGCCCGGTATCGCCTACTACGAGGACGCTCCGGACGGCGGGGTTCTCATCCACGCCGGCGTCGAGGTCTCTGTGCCCCTCAGGGTGGACGACGGGCTGCGGATCGTGGACCTGCCGCCCATCGAGCAGGCGGCGACCATCGTGCACCGCGGCTCGATGGAAACCGTCCTGCCCACCATCCAGACCCTGGGCCGCTGGATCGACGCCAATGGCTACCGCTCGATCGGCTATCCGCGGGAGGTCAACCTGGAGTGCCCCGACAATCACAACGAGTGGGTGACCGAGCTCCAGGAACCGGTGGCCAAGGCCTGATGAGAGAGGGGTCAGCCGGCACCCTGGCTGACCCCAGCATGATCCGGCGTTAGCGAGTGCAGCCGACTTCGGACATCAGCGCAGCCGACTTCGAAAGCTGACAGAGGGTCTGCACCATGAACTTCACGGTGGAGAGCAGTTCGCCGGTGCGCGGGTGGCGGGCGGTGAGGTCCATCGCGGAGAACGCGCCGTCGTGGATGCGCAGCGCCACCTGGTCGCGGTGCAGGACGTCGAGCACGTCGAGGATGTGCCCGGTGCCGCGCACGAGGCGGAACATCTCGGAGATGTGCACGGTGTCGCCCGGCCGTGCGTACGTGAGCAGTTCGCGGAACTTGGGGCGCTGAAGGGGATGGAGGCGGCTGGAGGTGCCCGGGTCCTCCTCGAAGACGACCGGGTCCTCGATCCCGGCCTGGTCCAGGACGAGGTTCTGTCTGGCGGTGGACTGCTGGTCGGTCGAGACCCGCTTGTAGACCAGGTTCGCCACTCGGGGGCCTCTTTCGTACGGAGGATCGGACCCTATCTGTCGTCAAACCCTGTCAGCAATCACCATCGGATCTGATTGGATTCGAGCCGTCGCGAACCCCCGGATTCCATGGGTTCATTGGACACGGCGGCCGCCTGTCGTCAAACGATCCTTTGACGACAGGGTGGCGGCCGACCTCAAGCAGGGCAACGCCCGCGCCCACCCCTCCGTCGCCACGGCGCGTCACAGGCGGGCCTCCAGGCGGTGGGCGCGAGCGCTGAGATGGCGGCGTTCGGGGGTGCTGGTGGTGCGGCGGGCGGCTTCGCGGTAGGAGGCCGCCGAGGCCCGGTATTCGCCAAGGAGTTCAAGGAGGTGGGCACGGGTGGCGAGCAGCCGGTGGTGGCGGGCCGTGCGGTTGTCGGTCTCCAGTGCGGTGATCAGGTCGAGTCCCGCAGCCGGGCCGTGGACCATGGCGACGGCGACCGCACGGTTGAGGGAGACCATCGGGTTTGGCCCGAACCGTTCCAGGATTTCGTACAGGGCGAGGATCTGAGGCCAGTCGGTGGCGTCGGTGTCCTCGGCCTCGTCGTGCACAGCCGCGATGGCCGCCTGCAGTTGGTACGGGCCGACCCGGCCGCGCGGCAGGGTCCGGCTGATCAGGTCGACTCCCTCGGCGATAGCACGGCGGTCCCACCGGGCGCGGTTCTGTTCCGCCAGCGGCACCACCTCGCCGGAGGGGCCGGTGCGGGCGGGGCGGCGCGCGTCGGTGAGCAGCATCAGCGCGAGCAGGCCTGCGGTCTCGGTGTCATCGGGCACCAGGCGGTGCAGCATCCGGGTAAGCCGGATTGCTTCGGCGGACAGTTCCGGCGCGGTCAGGCCAGTATCGCCGGTACCGCCGGTGGTGGTGTATCCCTCGTTGAAGACCAGGTAGAGCACGTGCCGCACCTCGGCCAGCCGCTCGGTGAGATCAGCACCCTCAGGCACGGCCAGGGGGATGGCGGACGCCTTGACGGTCTGCTTGGCCCGGCTGACTCGCTGAGCCATGGTCGCCTCGGGCACCAGGAAGGCCGCGGCGATCTGCGCGGTGGTCAGGCCGCCGACCGCGCGCAGGGTGAGCGCGATCCGGCTGGCCGACGACAGCGCGGGGTGGCAGCACAGAAACAGCAGGGCCAGCGAGTCGTCCCGGTCCGCGTCAGGCAGGGTGTCGGCGGCGTGGCCGAGCAGTTCGGCCTGCGGAGTAGCCAGGGCGAGGCTGTCCTCGCGGCGCCGACGGGCGCTGTCGCTGCGGATCTGGTCGACCAGCTTGCGGGAGGCAACGGTGACCAGCCAGCCCCGGGGATTGTCCGGGACGCCGGCCTCGGGCCACTGCAGGGAGGCCGCCAGCAGGGCTTCCTGGACCGCGTCCTCGCACGCGTCGAAGACGCCGTAGCGGCGTACAAGCGCGCCGAGGACCTGCGGCGCCAGCTCGCACAGCAGGTCCTCGGCGACGTGGCGCTCGGCGGTCACACGTCCGCCGCAGACTCGTGCAGCACCGGCCACAGCTCGACCGGCTCCACGTCGGCGAACGGCATGTCCGCGGCGATCGCCTGCGCCCGCTCCAGACTGTCGCAGTCCAGCAGGTAGAAGCTGGCGATGTACTCCTTGGTCTCCAGGTACGGGCCGTCGGTGACCGCCGGGACACCGTCCTCGCGGCGCACGAGCTGGGCGTTGGCCGCGTCCGCCAGGCCGTAGGCGCCAAGGAGTTCACCGCTCTCGCGGTACTTCTTGTTGAACGCCTCCTGCTTGGCGATCGCCTCCGGCCACGCCTCGGCCGGGAAGGAGTCCCACTTGGCCTGGTTGCCGTAGATCATCGCGACGTACTTCATCTCGGGTGTCCTCCCCATTTCGCACGCCCCGTTGGCGCGCTGTCACCCCTCAGTCGGAGCGGGAAACGGGTCCTCGACATCCGACGACAACTTTCTTCGAAATCTTTTTTCGCACCGCCATCAAGCAGCCCAGACACCGGAGCGACGCAAGCGATCAACCTACAACCCGGCTCCACACCGGCGTTGACCCGGCGCCCTGGTGAAGAGTCGGGTCAGCCGCGGCCGTCGTCGTCCTCGTCCAACTCGGGCGCATCCGGGTCGCGCAGCGGGCGCAGGGCGCCGGCGGCCGGGACACTGGCGGTGAAACTGTAGCGGCCGAGCAGGTTCAGGTTGCGGTGCTTGAGCGGGGAGAGCCGGGCGATGTCCTCCTCGCGGATCTCGTGGCCCTCGGCGCGGAGCTGGGCGACGGCGGCGTCGATGTACTTCGTCGTCCACAGCACGATGGCGTTGAGGACCAGGCCGAGCGCGCCGAGCTGGTCCTCCATCCCGTCGCGGTACGCCTGGTGGATGGTGCCGCGCTTGCCGTGGCACACGTCCCTCGCCAGCTTGTGGCGGGACTCCTGCACGGTCAGCTGCCGGTTCATCTGACGGCGGTAGGTGTCGTCCACCGGGTCGACCACCCGCAGCAGGTGCTCGGTCTTGGCGATCCGCCCGTACTCCGCGAACGCGGCGCCCAGCGGGGTCGGGCGGCCGTCGCGTCCGAACATGCGCAGCAGGTCGTAGGCGCGGACCTGGTTGGTGACCAGGGAACCGGCGACCTTCAGCATGTCCGGCCAGTGCGTGATCACCTTGTTCAGGTTCACGCGGTTGCGGGCCAGGTCCTCCACCGCGCCGTACGTGCCCGTCTCGACGCCGGGCATCGTGGCCCGCCAGAACCGCTGGTCGTCCAGGTCGCGGAACCGCGGGCTGAAGTTGTAGCCGAGGATCTTGAACAGGCCGAACACCATGTCGGAGTACGAGGCGTTGTCGGTCGCCACCATCCCCGGACCATCGAGCGTCTGGGCACGGTGGGCAGGGAGCGGCTGCTGGCGCTGGTGGCCGAGGGTAACGACGAGGGCACCGCGCTGCTGGCCGCGCTCAAGCGCGACCCGGGAGCTGTCGGTCTGGACGCCTTGCTGATGGAGATCCTCAAGCTCACGTCGGTGCGGGAACTCGCCCTCCCGGACGGGCTGTTCGCGGACTGCTCGGAGAAGCTGGTGGCCGCGTGGCGGGCGCGGGCGATCAAGATGTATCCCTCGGACTTCCGTGACACGAGCGAGGACGTGCGGATCACGCTGCTCGCGGCGCTGTGCTCATCTCGGCAGGCGGAGATCACCGATGCCCTGGTCGACCTCCGCCCAGCGCCGCGACCAGGACCTTCTCAACACGGGTCGGGCCCGGCGGCTCGATCTTCCGCGTACGGCACTCCATCAAAAGCGCCTCGCGCTGCCGGTCCTCCACCAGCTCGACCGGACACACCTCCGCAGCTAGCCACGCAGTCAGCGACTCCTCGTCGGCGCGCGTCGGCTGACGAAACCCCAGAGCCTCACGAATCTGCTTTCGGTGCCGCTTCGCGCCCGGCAGGTCGTACTTCGCCAGCTCCGCTGCCGGCACCTTCACCAGACCCGCGACGTACTCCACCGCGGGCTGAGGGAACTCCTCGATGAACTCCGGGAACCGGGCCTCGATCTCGAAGAACTTCAGCATCAGGCAGAAACCGAGCCTCGTCGGCCCGGTCTTGTTGGCCACGAGCTTCCAGTCGCCGTCCACCAGCGTCCAGCTCGCCAGCAACTCCTCCGGCGACCACTCCTGTCGCACACCCGCCCCTGTTCCGTCGACCTCCCGGGCATTCACCCGGACAGTCCAACGAGGCGTCCCGCCACCGGGAAACGGGCCCCCGAACCTACTGGTGGGTTACTTGTTCCCTGGTGTCTGAGCTAGGACTTCGGGGCCGAGTTCGAGTCGGTTGAAGCCCGCCTCTTCCAGCGCCCAGCTCGACACTCGGGTCACCGCTCGGGAGGAGACTCCCTTTCCGCGGGCTCCGGGGGCGGTCCAGTAGGAGATCTCTGCCTGGCCGCCGACCATGATGACGGACTGGAGGGAGACTCGTCCGAGGAGCTTGTCGTCGCGGGCACCGCTGGCGGCACGTCGTTCGCGAGCGTACGGGTGTACCTGGCCCTCGCCGGCGCGATGTTCGCCCTGTCCCGGCGCGCCGAACCCGGCGACGCGCTGGCCGAGTCATGCCGGGGACCGGTGTGCCGGGGGGCCTGAGTCATGCCGGGGACCGGTGTGCCGGGGGGCCGTTCGGGGCGTGCGGCGGGGCGGCATCCGCTGTACTCAGTCCACGGGAGCGGTGGTCGGCTTGCGCGGCGGTGGGAGGGCCTCGAGCAGCTCCCACAAGGGGCGTGAGGTAGACGCCCACACGTCGAGGGTGTGGCGGTCGGCCACGTGGAGGCGCTGCTGCTCGGCGAAAGCCACGGCTGGTGCGGTCACCTGGCCGTTCGTCATGATCACCGCGACGTCGGCGCCATGGACCCGGCGGGCGGTGGCGTCGAGGACCTGCAGGTCCGACAGGCCGACAGCGGAGCCAGCGAGGCCGTTGTGGCGGTGTTCGCACTGGATGACCCAGCGCCGCCCGTAGGGGTCGGTGGCCTTCACATCGGCGCCCAGCGCGTCGTCGGCCCCGATGCGGGCGTCCCAGCAGCCGTCACGGCGCATCAACTCCCGCACCGCCTCCCCGAACCGGGAGTGGTCCAGGGCGTCCAGCTGGGGCATCGTGTAGCGCAGGCCCTTCGCGCGGGCCGCCTCCCGCTGTTCACTGCGACGCCTCTGGTAGAGCCAGCCGCAGCCGGCCAGCACCGCGAGCACACCGACGGCGACCAGGCTCCACCGGTGGGCCGACAGCCAGCTGCCGACGGCCACCACCACGATGACCGTACCCACAGGCCCCCCACCGGCCCCGGCCTCCCAGGGAATGCGCCGCCACACCGACGGGCGCGCGGCCCGCCCCGCCCGGTTCTTGCGCGCGTGGGAACTCACCGGCCGGCCTGCGTGACACCGCTCGCAGGCCGTCCCGGGATGTTCCCGATCCCCTGGCCCGCCGAAGTGGGTACGATCAGGCCCCCCGGCGCCGGAAGTATGACGGCGGCCGGCTTCTCGCCGAAGCGACTGCGGGCCTTCGCACGTCGCCGCCCACGCCACACACCCTCGGCCGCCTCCCACACACCGGGCAGGATCTTGAGCATCCACGCCTCGCTCTCTTACGTCACGCGGACCGGCGACGCCAAGGACCGTCCACGGTTCAACATGATGGCCGTACGGGCACGGCACCTTATCTGCAGGACACGGCAGACGGCTGGAGCAGCCGCCTTCCGGCACCCGGCAACGAAGGGACACCCCCACACTGCCCCCCCGTTACCGTTTTCGTGGCTCCGCAATGGGGCCTCCGGCCTTCGGGTCCGGCATGACTTCCCCCCCTTGTTGTTCATGATCCGGGGGTGTTGTCACCGGGCCTGGAGGCATCGACGGACCGCTGATGAGGGGCTTGAGCACCGGCTTCACCCGGGCCGGAAGAGCTCTCCGTAACGTGGATGTGGCAGCTCGGTGCCCTGGCAAGGCCGGACGAAAGCGTGATGGAGGGGCCTGCACGTGATCGACACCGGCGACATCGACGCCTTCCTCGGTCTGGACGTCGGCAAGGGCGAACACCACGCCACCGCCGTGACCCCGGCCGGGAAGAAAGCCTTCGACAAGCGCCTGCCCAACACCGAACCCAAGCTCCGCGAGTTGTTCGCGAAACTCCAGGCCAAGCACGGAACGGTGTTGATCGTGGTCGACCAGCCGGCCTCGATCGGGGCTCTGCCGCTGGCGGTGGCGAGGGACATGGGCTGCCCGGTCGCTTACCTGCCCGGACTGACGATGCGGCGGATCGCCGACCTCTACCCCGGCGAAGCCAAGACCGACGCGAAGGACGCGTTCATCATCGCCGACGCCGCTCGCGCGATGCCTCACACGCTGCGGGCGATCGACGGCGAGGATGAGACGATCGCCGAGCGGGAGATGATCGTCGGGTTCGACGACGACCTGGCCGGCGAAGCGACCAGGGTCGCGGACCGGCTGCACGGCCTGCTGACCCAGATCCATCCGTCTCTGGAACGGGTCCCGCGTCGGCCGCCGGCAGGTTCTCCGGGGGCACGGTCTCCTTCGGCAAGGCGACATTCTCCGGCGGCATGGTCCACTTCAGCGAGGCGGCGTTCTCCGGCAGCACGGTCGCCTTCGTCGAGGCGACGTCATGGGCTGGAGCCTACGGCGTCGTAATCCGCCAGATGGAACTTAGCCCCAGGTCAGCCCATGATCGATCTCAGCGCCAAATCCTGTACGGGAACTACTCGGCCCCGAATACCCTCGGCGAGTGACCAGAAGAACCTACTGACCGGTCACTTGCTCCCTGGGGTCCGAGCTAGGACTCCAGGGCCGGGTTGCCCAGCGCGTCCTGACGCCGGCCGCCGCGGGCACAACTTCCGGACGGGCCAGGCGGTCAGCCGCTCACTGACCGCCTTCGACCACTGATCGTATTCAGTAAAGACTCGTCCAGGATGGCGTCGTCGGGTCAGTGGTCCGTGGAGCTCGCAGCTCGGCCAGGTGATCGGCGATGACGGCGTGCAGCGCGTCCGGGGTGTTGACGTCCGGGCGCATGGCGGCGTGCACGGCGAGCCCGTCCAGCAGGGCGTGCAGTCGGGCGGCCTCCCGCTCCGGGTCGCGGCCGGGACCGATGAGGCCGGCCACGAGACCACGGCAGCCCGCGCGGAGCATGTCGTACCCCTCGTCGCGCAGGGCCCGCAGCTCAGGGTCCGTCATGGCGCGGGCGGTGAAGGCCAGCCACACCTCGTTCTCCGCTCGCCGCTGGTCGTCCAGCGGCAGCAGTTCCGCGAGTACACGCGCGGCACGCTGCCGCAGGTCGCCGTCCGAGGGCACTGCCGCGATCCGCTGCTCGATCCCGTCGATGACCATCCGCAGTGCGAAGGTCATCAGCTCGGACTGGCTCGCGAAGTAGTGCCTCAGTGAGCCCATCGAGAGTCTTGCCTCCCGGGCCACGTTGCGGACCGAGGCGTGCTCCAGGCCGTCGCGCCGGACCACCCGCCATACCGCTTCAGCCAGCTCTCTGCGACGGATCCGGGGATCGACCACCTTGGGCATGAACCTTTTATAGCACAGTCGTGCTACATTCGACTCCAACGCTTCATGGCACGGTCGTGCTAAATAAATCGCGGAGGCTCCCATGCAGCTCACCCGCCCCACCACCGACCCTGAATCCGACTCGGCCCACTGCAAGCCCTTGCTGCGTTCACGGGCCCTATGGGCAGCCACCCTCGGCTGGCTGGCCGTCAACGCGCTCGTCGTCGCCGTCGCGGGAGACCGATTGCCCTTCACCTGGGCATCCAGCACCGGGCAGAAGACCGCGGACCACCTCCTGGAAGCCAACGTCGGTCTCGTCGAGGTTCTGCTGCTGATCGCCCTCGTCGGTCTGCTCACTCGCCGACGGCCCCGGCCCGACCTCGCCGCCCGAACTCCCGAGCGCGCCCAGGCGCTGCGCGAGACCCTCCTGCTGCTGGCCTACGGAGCGGCCGGACTCGCCTTCGGATACGTCCTCGCCCGCTCACTCGGCTGGCACCCCTTCGGCTTCCACCTCGCCGGCACGCTCTACGGCACCCATGAACACGTCACCCCGACCGAGGCTGTCACCTGGGCGCTCTACAACGTGATCGTGTACGCCCTCGTACCTCTGCTGTACTTCCGCCGTCGCTATACCGCCGAACAGCTCTTCCTGCGCTCAACCGACCGCCGGGCCGACACCGTCCTGGTCGCCATCGTTCTGGTCGTCGAGTCGACGGTGCAGTTCCTGGTACTCGAACCCGAGACCCTCGAACTGGGCGGCCGCCGACTGCTCGTGGGCCTGCCACTCACCTTCACGCTCTACCTCGCCGGTGCGGTGCTCCCCGCCATGATCTTCATCTACGCGATCCTGCTCCCCCGCGTGCTCAAGCTCACCGGCTCGACCGCCGCCACCGTGGTCGCGGGCGGCCTCGCCTACGCCGCCTTCCACCTGTGGGACGCCTGGACGCGGTTCGGCTCGCTCGAAGACGCGCTGCTGTCGGGGGCCTTCCTGCTTCTCACCTATTTCGCCCCAGGCATGATGAAGGCGGTGCTCACCCTGCGCACGGGCAACGCCTGGGTCCACGTCTGGGCGTACCACGCCCTGGCCCCACACACCCTCGCGGACACCCCTCATGTGGTGCACATCTTCCGCGTCTAGCGCGACGTCCGCGCGGGTTGCGTCCAAGACAAGTGGTGATCTTCACGATGGCTTCGAGGGCGTCTGCCTCCGCGCTTGCAACACTGCTGCTCGTGGGCACGCCGCCTAGGGTGCGGGCGTGACCCCGCAGGCATATCCCTCCGAACTGTTCTCGCTGGGACAGCCGGGTCGCCATGGTGACCCGGCGGCAGTTCCGGCATCGCCCGAGCCATCGCCGGGGCCCTCGCACGCGCAGGAGCGAGCGTCGTGGTCGTGGCACGCAAGAAGGCGGAGTTGGCCGCGACGGTCGGCGAGCTGGCGGCCTACGGCTGCTGGGCGGCCTGGGCGAGCGCCGACCTGAGTACTCGCGACGGCCTGCGCGCAGCGGCCGAGGAGGCAAGCCGAGGCATTCGGGGAGCCCGACATCCTCGTCAATGCCGCGGGATCAACCTGCGGCCCCTGACACCAACGCGCCCTGGGAAACCGTCTACGGCTACTTCGCCAAATGGCAGAAGGACGGCGTGTTCGTCCAGCTCAACGGCCTGCTGCGGGAGCTGGTGCGTCAGAAGGAGGGACGGAGGGCGAGCCCGTCGGCCTGCGTGATCGACGCACAGAGCGTAAAGACCTCCCCCAGCGTCCTCGCTGCGAGTCAGGGGACGGACGCGGGCAAGAAGACATCCGATGCGAAAGAACTGTCAAGCGACCTCAGCGAGTTGAGTGTCTGGTGGGGCGGGGAACGCGACTGCTTCGCTGTAGTGGAGACGGTGGGTGAGGCAGTGGTGGAGGCAGCCGAGCATGCGGTTGAAGAGGTTGCGCTGGGCGGCGGTGTGCCGGTCTCCGGCCTCGCGGCGACGGTCGTAGTGGGCTCTGGCACCGTCTGAGTGGGCCATGGCTGCAAAGGCCCACACGTAACCGACGCCGGCCAGCCGTTGGTTCTTGACCCGGCGGGCCAGGACGGCCACGCTCTTGCCGGAGGCCCTGGTGATCGGGGCTGGACCGGCGTAAGCCTTGAGGCTTTTCGCGTCGGCGAAGCGGGATCGGTCGTCGCCGATCTCGGCGAACACCCGGGCGCCGCTGAGCGCGCTGAGCCCTGGGAAGCCGGTGATGATCTCGGCGTCCGGGTGCTTCTCAAAAGACTCCATCGCGGCTTGGGCCAGGTCGTCGGCGCTGGTGCAGGCGGCGTCCAGCTGCCGAAGCAGCGCGAGGGTCTGGCGGCCCATGGCCTCTTCGACCAGCGGGAGCTGGCGCATCTGCGGCGCGCGCAGCATGGTCTGGAGGCGCTCTGCCTCGGCGTCGATGGTGTTCTTGCGGCCGGCCCTCTTCAACAGCGACCGCAGCTGGGCGCGGGTCAGCCGGGCGGCCTGGCCGGGGGTGGGAGCGGCCGCCAGCAGGACACGGGCGATGGGGTGGCAGACGCCCTCGCGGCGCACCCCGACGGCGGCCAGGAAGCCGGGGAAGTACTCGCGCAGGTGCGAGGTGAGCTTGTTGGCGGCGGTGGTGGTTGGCCGCCGCTGAACAGGATGAGTCCGCGGCCCGGGCGCCGGGGGAGCGGGCCCGCTATTACGGGCGGTTCACGGTCACCCCGGAGATCCGGGCTCTGCTCGGGCTGTGGAAGGGGAAGTTTGCTGTTGTCCACCGTGAGTTGGCCGCTCGTGCGGCCAGGGGAGAGGGCGAGTCTCCGCCGTCAATCCCGACGCTGCACCGGGCGATCCGCCGTGATCTGACGCCAGGGGAGCGGGCGGGGCTTGCGGGTGGGGAGCGGGCTGCGCGCAAGCATGATGTGTTCCTGGCCCGGCCGCGCCCCTGGCGTAACCAGGTGTGGGAGACCGACCATGTCCAGGCTCCGGTGCTGGTCGATGTCGACGGCACGGCCCGCAGGGCGTGGATCACGTGGTTCACCGACTGCGCGACGAACGCGGTCACGGGTGTGGCCATCACGCCAGGGGATCCGTCGCGGGAGTCGGTGCTGGCCGCGCTGCGCTCCGCGGTCCTGCGCGCGGACCCCTACGGCCCGCTCGGCGGCCTGCCGGAGAAAGTGCGGGTGGACCGGGGCAAGGACTTCCTTTCCAGGACGGTGACTGTCGCGTTCGATCTCCTGGACGTGACGGTGGAGGACCTGCCCGCGTATACCCCCACCTCAAGGGCACCGTCGAGGGACTGAACCGCGGCATGTTCTTGGCCGCGCTGCCGGGCTACGCCCGCCAGCTCCGGGACCTCCGGCAACTGGCGCTCTTCCTGCTTGGCCTCGATCACCGCGTGTGGCGCCTCGGTGTAACGGTCGGTGAACTCGGGGCCGGTGAGGTCGCCGTGGGTCATGGCCTTGATCAGTGCCACGGCTGCTCTCCAGCCGTGAACGGGCCGGTCGCGGGGGCTACGCACTCGTCGACGACGGTCTTGTCGCCGGCTGCCGAGCCTTCCAAGCAGAGTCGTCCACCCTTGTCACGCAGGTCGAGGAAGAACCGCGTGGTCGCACCGGACTGCTTGAGGTCGTGGATGCGCTCGTCGACATAGCCGAGGTCGTTCAGGGTCGCCCTGACCTTGGTGGGGGTGGGTTCCACTAGATCCCACAGCGCCTGGGCGATGCGCTCTTCATGAAGGGAGCTCGCGCACCAGTCGCGAGCGTTCAACTCCACTTCCGGCCCCGCCGTGGGGGCGATGGGCTCGATCGCGTCGCTCGGCGGTGTCTCCACCGAACCGGACAGCAGTGTCTCCGCCGGACCGGTCGGCGGCGCCTCTGGCGGGGCGCTCGGGGGACAGGACTGCGCGATCTTGTCCAGCATCGCCGTGAAGGCCGCGTCGGGCTGGCCTCCGACGGCGTTCGTCTTCTCGGTGCCGCACGCGCCAAGTGTCAGCGCAGCAAGGGCGGTTATCATGAGGGTGAGCCGCGGGCGGCGCGAGGAGTGGGCGAACGTGCTGGTCAAGGCAGGGATTCGTGTCATGCACACAGTCTCCGATCAAGCCTCCCCCTGCACGTGAGTACGCATACTCATGTGGGTGGGGGTACTCGCTCAAACTTCCCTACGTGACCAAACTTCAGTGAGACAGGACAGCCGGACGAGACCTGATCGTCGACGTACAGCACGGGTCTCGTCGTGCCTGGCCCCCTTCGTCGAGGGCTCGTGGCCGGAGAACAGCCTGTCCGCCACCAAGTTCAGGCAGTGACGTCATTTCTCATACACATTCATGAGCCTCGAGATCGCCAAGTGCCGTCCAAGCCGGCAGAGAAACGCTGCTGCTTGAAGTGAACGAAGCCAGGGACGCGTGCGACAGGATTGGTCGTGCAGCATTCGCACGACGTCGTCAGGCGTCGCTGCTGTGGAGTGGCGGCATCCCCTCCTTCCACTGCACGCGGTGGATCAGGTGGCAGCCGGCAGGGCACCAGCGGTCGTTCATCATTTCTCGTTGCGGGACGGGGGACTGGGCGCTGAGGACCAGGTACACCAATTCCTTGGTGGCCGTGTGGCAGAGAGCGCAGAGCATTCCGGTTCTGATGATGTTCATGCGCGGGACTGTGCACACGTCGGCGGCTTACCGTCTTGGGCTGCTCACGAAGCCCGCGCCGCTGGCCGGTCAGGTCAGGCCTTCTTGCTCCTGCACCGCTTCAGGGCTTACCCGGGAGGTAATCGCCCTCCTGCCAGCAGCAAGGCATGTTGATCGCAACCGAGCGGCAGCAGGTCGCGGCGGGCGCCAAGTGAAGGGGTGGGGCATGTCTACGGGTCGGCGTGGTCTGGTCGGGGCGGTTGTAGCGGTGGTGGTCGCGGGGGTGGCGACCTCTGCGGCAGCGCTGCCGGACGGTGCGGAGTCCGCCCCTCTGGGCGACTGCCCTGAGGTGCGCGCGAAGGTCGAGCGGCTGGAGGGCCAGATCACCCCGAACGCCTGTGCGTTCATGAAGCGGCAGATCGCGTTCGGTGAGATCCCCACGGGCACTTCGCCCGCCATCGGCGATCCGAACCACCCCCGGGTGAAGGCCTACCTCGACATCTTCGACGCAGACGCCACCCTCTGGGAGGCGGGTGCCAACCCGCAGCGCGGCCACGACGTGATCGGCACCTCCATCACGCGCTCGCTGCAGCTGGCGCCGGACCTGCGCTACCGGGGCACAGACGTGGTGGCCAACGGCAGCACGATGATGTTCGGCCAGTGGAACGAGATCACGTTGAAGGGCCGTACGGTGGCCTACCCGCAGATCGCCCGCAATGTGCTCGGCGACGACGGGAAGACGCTCCAGGCCCGGCGTTACTACGACCGTTACGCGCTGTTCCGGGACACCGTCCCGGAGCTGGCGCCCAAGGGCCTGTTCGAGGGCATCGCGGACAGTGCCGGTGCGTCCACCCGCTCCGGTGGCCCGGCGCACGAGCGCTTCCGGGCAGGGGAGATACCGGCCCGCCTGGCGGCCTGGAACGGCGAAGACGTCGACGCCCTGCTCACCCGCATGAAGGGCGCCCGGCTGGCGGGCCCGGGACTGGCCACGCCGCTGAGCACGGAGGCCGGCAAGCGGGCCTATCTCCAGCGGTTCTTCGACACGGCGGACGTCCGACTCAAGGCCGGCCAGGCCGCTTTCGGCAGGAGCACGACGTATGTGGAGTGGCACGGCACGGTCACCTGCCCCGCTCTGGGCGAGAAGGGCAAGGATATCCCGTTCGGGATCGTGGAGCGCTTCGGCCCCGGCGGTGAGTGGGAGCTGTACTTCGACACACTCCCGCTGGTCGCGGACCACGCGAAGATCGATGCGCTCTTCCTGAGTCTGGCCCAGCCCTAGCGCGTTGATCGAGGGGGCGTTGGCATCACGCCCCGGGCGCGGGCCTCCGCCAAGCTCTGGCTGTCTGGCAATAGACGGCGGGCTCAAGCGGTCAGTGCATCACCGCCGTTCAGGAGGTCCGCTCCGGCGTGGTTGTTGAACAGGACCGCGCCCGCGTAGTCGTAGGTGGCCGGGTCGAGGGCGGTGCCCAGTTCCGGGGCGTCCGGGGCGTGGCGGGTGCCGCAGCGGCAGGTGCCATGGTCGGGCCGATTGTGGACCGGGCCGAACGAGGGCGCGGTGAGGGTGGCGAAGACACGCGGGTGATCGCGGACGGTGGCGGGGATGTCGCGGCGGTCGTCACCGGCCAGGCCCGCGCGACGGTCGGCAGGTCGCCCCTCTGCGCAGTCGAGACGATGACCGGCAGTTGACCTGGTCACTGATCGCAGGAAATCTCAACCAACCATTCCGGCGTGTAGCACTCAACGAACGACCACTTCCGGTCCGAGAAGTGGTCGTCCGTACTGTCCGTGTACACCTCAAGCCTGCCTTGCGGCGTCAACCGGTAGTACTCGCGAATCGGATCACCCTCGACAGTGGGGTGAGTCACCTTCAGTTCTGCGCTCTCGCCACTCTTGAGGGCCCCCCGCAGGCAGGCGATTTCCCGCACCGCCGTCTGCTTTATTTCTTCACCCTGATCCAAGCTCACTTCGCCACAACTTGAGAACTCGGTTCTGGACGCCCAACGTTCCTTGACCGGATCGCCCAACATGCCGCAACCGGCAGCCAACAAGGACGTAGCCGCTGCCGCGACGAGCCACGGGCTGGCCGAAACAGCCGCCACACAGCGGCGACGGGCGCTGCTCTGACCTGTCACGCCGTACCCCCTTCTTGGCCGTTGGACGCGGCTCCGGATAAACCAGTGCTCACGGCCGTCCCCACAGTCGTCAGTGATCACATGCGCGTACTGTTTCAGCCGCCAAGGCCTGCACCTAGCGGTGTGATGATTTCGTGACGTCAGCGCCCCCGCGTGCTACACCGGAGTGGCTGCACCAAGTCACGCCGGTCTGCTGGAGATCATCAAGACCGGCCTGCGTGGTCACCGTCTTCTCCCGGTGGCCGTTGCGCCAGGTGGTGCGGGTGTCGGTGTGCTCGCCCCACTCGGCGCCGATCTTCGCAGTCGCCTCCGCCTCGATCAGTTCCTGCAGCAGACGCTCGGCAACCTCGTGAACGAGTTCAAGCCCATCTGCCGAACGTAGTGACTCAAGCAGGCGAAGTAGGTCATGCTGGGACAAGGTCACCGTGCACCCCCTGGGGGCGAACTGCTCGTTCATCCGGGACAGTTGCACGGTGGCCTGCCACTTGAGCAGGGAGCAGTCACCGGCAGACGGTGCACCCGAGGGAGCAAAACCCGCGCACTCAACCGGGAGACCCCCTACACCACACAGCGGGATGCCATCCGACGAAGTCTGACCCCGGAGCGGAACGGTCATGCGCGAGCGGCCAGCCCCCCAGAACGGGCGAAGTCCGGCCGCGGGATCGGAAGATGATCACTCATAGTGTGGAATCCAGCCCCGGCCAACCGCTCATCGCCCCTGGTCACCGGAATACATCGGCGCCCCCTCATGGGACGACACGGCACCAGGACGCCAAGTCTCGCCCATCACGGCTCCGGTCGGCCCCGGACGGAAGGCTACGGTTTCCCGGAGGCCTTGACGGAACGGATGCCTGCGGCTGCCAGCAGTACCGCAGTCAGGGACCACGCAGGGACACTGCTCGACGGATACAGGACCACAGCCCACCAGGCGTGGCTTCCCGCCGGGCCACGTCCCGCGACGATGCTAGCGATCAGCAGCATCATGCCCGTGGCGATACCTGATGCGCTGTTGCCCACCTGGGCGATCAGAAGGCCGATGCAGGTCAGCAGCAGTACGTTGCGGGCGGTGTCGAAGCCTGTCACGAAACCAGCTGCCAGACACAGGACGAATACGGACGCTACGGATGCCGCATCGATCACGGCCAGGGCCACTACAGCGGTTCGCTCGATGTGATCGGCACGTCGGTTGAGACAGTACAGGACCGCGGAAGACACCAGCAGCGGAGTGAAGTAAGCCAAGGGCGTGACGCCACTGCCGTTGAGAGCGGGCAGCTCGATACTGCTCGTTCCCGAAAGCTGGCATACCACTGCCATCAGGATGATCGCTGCAGCTGCGGTCCACCACTTCCGCACTGCTGTCACATATAGCCTCAACGCGCCCCCTCCACTGTGCAGGCATGGTTGAGGACCTGCTGCGTGAACCAGGCGGACTGCTGCTTCACTGGCTCATCGAGGACAGGACCTACCAGGCCCCACAACTGCGGATCGGTTTCCTTGCGCACCTCATCCTTGTTGCCTGCAACGGCGGTGGCCCATACAAGTCCTGGAGCGGACGGGCCTCCGCACGACTGCTTTCCATGCTGGGCCGCGGTCCCCTCGACGGCCGATACTGCCATGTCATCGGCGGCCGTGTGGTATTCGGCTTGCGGGTGAACGGCAGGAAGTGACCAGTGCAGCCGCCATACGCCCGGTGCGGGCTTCGCTGACGGCGACAGGATCTCCATACGCTTCGGCTGTGTGACGCCGGCGGCGGCCAGCGCACTGAGCGGGCCTTGGGTGCTGTGGCGGATCTGCGGAATGTAGGAACGGTACTCCGGTGGAACGCAGATCTGCGGGGCGGTTCCGGAACACACGGACTGAACGGCACGGACGGTTCCCGGGTTGCCGTAGCCCCATCCGCTGACTGCGGCGTGTCCGGCGAGGAGTGCTGCGGCGGCGGCACCTGCGCCGGCGGGGAGGAAGATACGGCGGGAGCCGGTACGGGTGAGGAGCCATGTGACGGCTATAAGACAGCCTGTGAAGATCCATGGCACGAAATAGATCTCGGGCCGGTGGACATCGGTGATGGTGGATGTTCCGTCGATGAACCCGCCGAGGTGCCTCAGCCATGCGTTGGACATTGCATGTGGCATCGTCAGCCAGGTCCAGCACAGGGCTGCTGCTGCTGGTGCGGCAATACTTCTGGGGAGACGCCCGCCGACGTACCAGCCGATCACGGCCCACTCGGCAGGGACGATGACCACGTGTGCCAGTGCGGTCCATCCGGCACCGGAGGGAAGTACTCCGGTGTTGATCCGTGCCAGGGCGACGGCGAGCACGAGAAGTGCAGCTTCCAGTGCGGCGATGGGAGTGCCGATGAACAGGAGCAGCGACCATCGTGACCGCGAGGATGTGGTCAGCATGTGGCGTACGGTCCGTATGCGCCCCGAGTCCCATGCGGCGCATGCGGCGATGGCCGGGGCGATGGTGGCCAGTGCATAGATCGTGCTCTCGCCCGACTCGATTCCGTAGTGTGATGGGACGGTGAATACCACACTCTGCATGTACAGGTTTACGAACAGGGCGGCCGGCAGGATGACCCAAGGGGCCGCCGAACGCCGCAGCTGATGCCAGATGATCACCTGGATCCTCCTTCGAGGATAGCGGTGTAGGCGTCTTCCGCGGCGCGTTCTGAGTGGATCTGGGTGCCCGAATGGGCGAGGAACGAAGTAACGGGTCCGCTGAACAGGACCTTTCCCCCATGAAGTACTACGGCATCGCTGAAGGCTTCACTGATGTCGGCGATGTCATGGGTGGAGACGATCACATGTGTTTCGTTCCGCAGTGATGCGATGAGCTGGAGGAACGATCTGCGCTGTTTCGGGTCGAGTCCTACGGTGGGTTCGTCAAGGAGGAGGACCTTGGCGCGGTGGACGAGGGCCTGAGCAATTGCGACACGCTGCTGCTGCCCGCCGGACAGATCGCTGACCTTCCGGTCCGCTTGCTTAGCAAGGCCTACACGTTCCAGTGCCTCGCCGGACGCGCTCGATGCGTCGCGCTGTGTCATGCCCTTGAGCCAACCCGCGTAGGTGACGTGCTGACGGCAGGTCATCCCTGAGAGAAATGACGGCTTCTGCGGGAGCCATGCCACTGCTGCGCGGTAAGCCGCGGACTGCTTGCGGTTCCACGGGCTCAGGCCGTTGAAGGTCACGTCTCCGGACCGTGGGCGCAGTGCGCTCGCCCCGAGCGACAGCAGTGTGCTCTTGCCTGCTCCATTGGGTCCGAGGAGAACGGTGGCTCCGGAGGCGAAAGCCAGATCGAGGCTCTGGATGACGTCGTCACCTCCCCGGTAGCGGAAGGTGCACTCGCGGAAGGTGATAGGCATGAAGGGCCTTTCTGTATGCCGGGGCCCCCGCGGCACGCTGTGCGGCGGGGGCCCGGAGAACTACTGATCAGTAGTAGACGGTGAGCGACTTGACCGAGACGGTTGCGTAAGTGCTGGTCGCGTAGTTGACGACGAAGTAGTAGTCGCCACTGCCGTGGTCGTCCCACGTGCCGCTTGATGTGGCGCCGGAGTTGAAGCAGTTGGTGAAGTTCGCAATAGCGTACGTCGGGTCGGGCCCGAAGACGTCCTTGCGCAGCGTCACGCCGACGGCTTGTGTTCCGGCCGATGAGCAGCTGGTGAACTTGATCGTCGTGGATCCGCCGGTGTCGGTCCAGCGACGTGACTCGAAGTCAGCCCCGGCATTGGTGAGGCTGCTGGACCAGGATGATGCCTGAGCGGGCATCGCGAGGGCGCCGACAACTGCCGCTGCCGCCATTCCGACGATCACAGCGCGCTTGCCTGTGCGCGCCATGGTTGAGGTGGCGATCAAATTCCCTTCCGCTAGGGGAGGTTGAGGTTGACGACAAGATCAAATCGTGCGTGGTCATGGTGAGTAAATAGTAATGATCATGTGATGTCGATCTCATCCGTGGTTGCTGAGCAGACTCAGCTCAGCAACCACGGGAGTTCCCATGTGGCAGGCATGAACTGCGCGATGCCCTGCGCGCTGGCAGACGAGGCCGCCTTCGGGTTGAACCCGGATTCCTGCTGCATCTGCGCGGCGAGGACGCTCGGGGTGATCGCGTCGCAATCGTTGCCCCACGCGTTGATGATCCGCTCGTAGTGGGCGGGGACCGCACCGGCCTTCACCAGGTCGCTCACGGAGGTGGACTTGTTGCTGCCGGCCGGCGCGTTGAGAGCATTGCACACCTGCGCGGGACTCCAGGTCCGCTCCGGATCCTGGGCCAGCAGCAGCGCGATCCGACCGACCAGCGAGCCCTTCTCGCCCGCGCCGGAGAAGGGCGGCGTCACAGAGGGCGAGGCCACCGGCGGGCACGTGGGCAGAGACTGCCAGCGCTCCACCGCAACCAGGACCGCTTCCCCGGCAGCCAGCCGCTCGTGCACCCGCGGCCGGCCAGATCCTCCTCCAACTCCTTCTCCTGTCTGCGCAGGTGGTCCAGCGAGCTCGTGCACGGTAGGCGGTGAGACGTCGAGTTCTCGATCGTCGATCATGGTCGTGTGGTGGGGAACGCGTCTCGTGCACCGATCATCGGCGACCGGAGGATCACGGGCCTGTCGGCCGATGTGATCGCTATCCGAGGTAAACCCGTTGTGGCACGAACGACACCAGGCCAAGCTCACATCCAGGCCAAGGAAGCGAGCCGTGGGCGCGGGCGCGAAGCATCAGCTAATGGTCGTCGACCAGCTCCTGGCCACGCTCGTGCATCTCCGCCACGCCACCACGCACGACGTGCTGGCCTGATGGTTCCGCGTCAACCGCTCCACCATCACCCGTGCCATCGGCGAGGTGCGGCCCCTGCTCGCCGAGCGAGGCTGCACCATCAGCCCCGGAGTGCGGCTGCGGTCCCTCGCCGAGGTCGTCGACCATCTCGGCGCCAGCGGGAAGACCGGCATCATCGACGGAACCGAGATCCGAGTCAGGCGCCCGGCTATCGGGCGCAAAGACCGGGACGAGTTCATCTCCGGCAAGAGCAAGCAGAACGCGGTCAAGACCATGGTCGTCACGGATGACGACGGCCGGCTGCTCTTCTGCAGCCCGACTCAGCACGGCAGCTGCGCGGACATCACCCATGCCCGCTAGTTAGGGCTGGTCAGGCTCCTGGAGGGCGGTCCGCCAGTCGAGATCTTCGCGGATGCCGGCTACCAGGGCCTGGGTGCCCAGACCGGCGGGCGCGTGGTGACGCCACCGCACCGCAAGTTTAAGAAGAACGCCCCGGGCCGGTACGAGGAGATGCACGAGCGACAGCGCAAGGCGCACTCCTCGCGACGCATCCGCGTCGAGCACGGCCGATCGCCTGGCGCAGGCTGGGAATCTTGCTCCGCCTCGCCGGGAACGAGCCCGAACTCTCAACCGACTGGGTCACCGTCTGTTTTTCCTTGTCTCCCTGCGACTGCCGGCGTCACGCCTTTGTGCCCGGGCTGGTGCCCCGCCGACGTGTACGTCGACGTAGCAGCGACGCGAAGTGTGAAAGCGCTGGTCACCTGTGGGCAGCGCGTCATGAAGGCACACCCGGGGCGCTCCTCGTTTCGCCGACCGCCGCAGTCGGTTACGTCCGGCGGGCGGAGCGGCGATCTCTCCTCCGGTTCCTGTCCCGGGCAGTGCCTGCGCTCCGGAAGGGCTCGAGGGCAGAGCGCCCGTCCCGGGTCCGACAGCCCGGAGCCGACAGGAGAGTCCGAAGGGATCGGTCAGTAGGCCGCGGGCATGGCGGATCTGTTCCTCCGTCATGGCGGTCGGCCGATCCATTCACTACGGGCTCGTGCGGCCGCCAGGCCCTCGTGGGCGCCCTGCACGATCAGCTCGCGGATGAGCTCCTCGAGGGCCGCGCCGCTCAGCGCGCCGCTGCCGTGGTGGCGGAAGTTCAGCCAGAGGGAATCTGCGCAGGTTCCCTTGTCAGCTCCGGTTCGCCGGGCGTCGGGTCAGGGGCGGCAGCTGGCGGTTGGAGGGTTTCGGCTTCCCATAGGGGCAGGAGGCGCTGTCACGTTGTTGGGTGTGTGAGTGTCTGATGGCGCCGTCGGGGCGTGGTGGGCTTGCGCTTCGGGCCTGGGTCAGGCTGTGGTGGACCGGTCGGCAGCGCCGGTGATCTGGTCCCAGATGGCGAAACGGACAGTCATCTCGGCTCGGTGGTCGGGGGCTGTCATCAGGTGGCGGCGGGGCCGGAAGTGGGGTGAGATGCCGCTGAACGCGGACAGGAACCGCTGGGCTGCACCGACGGAGCGGAAGCCCTTCATCGCGCGTTCGCGCTGGCGGGTGGGCTGGTGGCTGTTCTCGGCCCGGTTGTTGAGGCCCTTGTGTGAGTGGTGCTCGACCGAGGGCATGACCTCGCGGTGGGCGGCGCCGTAGGAACGGAGCTTGTCGGTGACGATCACCCTGGGCACCGCCCGGGTCTTCTGCATCAGGCGGCGGAAGAAGCGTCTGGCGGCGGCCTTGTCCCGGCGGCTCTGCAGGAGGATGTCGAGCACGTTGCCGTCTTGGTCGACGGCCCGCCACAGGTACTTCCGCTCCCCGTTGATCTTCACGAAGACCTCGTCCAAGTGCCACTTGTCCCCGGGCCGGGGCCGACGGCGGCGCAGTCCGTTCGCGTAGGTCTGGCCGAACTTGGCGGACCAGCGGCGGATGGTCTCGTAGAGACGATGACGCCGCGCTGGAGCATCAGCTCCTCGACCTCGCGGAAGCTGAGCGGGAAGCGGAAGTACAGCCACACACAGTGGGAGATGACCTCGACCGGGTACCGGTGCCCCTTGTACGACGGCGACGCGCTCCCCACGGACGAACCCCCTCCACCGTGATCAACTCGAAGATCCTCCCACGCCATTTGCCAACGTGACAGTGCCTCCCGGCGAGTTCGACTTCCCGCGCCCGCAGCCGGACGATCTCCATCTGCCCGCCGCCGGTTTCAGCACAGCGGCCTGACCACCATTCGCCGAGTGACAACGGCTATGCCCGCTGAGCAGTACGGACGCTGGCCGAACATCGACGCCACCGCCTTCACACAGGTCGGCGGCCAGGACGTCGCGCTCGCGTGGGCGTGCAGCCTGCACCCCCGCAACGAGGTCTTCAAGGGCGTCGGGTCGGCCCCGGCGGCGGCCTGCGCCCGCTGTGCGATCCAGGCGCCGCCGCCGAGGAAAGCCCGGACGACGACGCCTGGATGACCGGAGCGTCCTCAGCGGACGACGTCGAAGACCTGCTTCTGCAGGCCGTTGCTGTAGACCTCGTGCTCGATGAGCTTCAGCTTCTGGGTGTCCTTGTCCGTGGTGCTGAACAGGGGCTTGCCAGCGCCGAGCAGCAGCGGGAAGACGAGCAGGTGGTAGCGGTCGATGAGGCCGGCGTCCGAGAGGCTGCGGTTCAGCGAGGCGCTGCCGTGGACGATGATCGGGCCCCCGTCGGTCTCCTTGAGGGCGGCGACCTCGTCCAGGGAATGCAGGATGGTCGTCTCGCCCCAGTTGGAGACGAGCTTGTCCTCGGTGAGGGTGGTAGAGACGACGTATTTCGGCATCGTCTTGTAGTGCGCGAACTCCGCCATGTCCGGCCACACCGGGCTGAACGCCTCGTAGCTGACCCGGCCCATCAGGATCGCGGTGGACTCCTGCTGCTCCCGCTCCTTGATCTCAAATGCCTCGGGGACGAACTCGACCTCCTTGAAGGTCCATCCGGAGTTCCGGTAGCCGGGCTCGCCACCTGGACCCTCCACAACGCCGTCGAGCGAGATGAAGGCCGTGCTGATCACAGTGCGCATGATGAAGCTTCCTCGGTGTTTCGGGATGGGTGTGGGGTGACTGCTCGGTGCGCGCTTCGGCCGTGTGCACGGCGGATCGCCGCACCGAGGGTGGGGGGCCGGAGCCCGCGGTGGGCAGCGGCTGATCCGGAGTTCTGGGGCGGACGCGGATGCCCGCCTGTGTTTCCGCGCGCCGAGACGCGTGTCAGGGGTGTCCGGCGAGGAGGCCGGTCAGCCACTGCTGCCATGCGGTGTCGGCGCCGTCGGTGTCCGGGCCGAAGAGGTGGTGGAACATCAGCGCCACGCCGGGGAAGTGGTGGAAGGTGTAGAGCCCGTCGTCGGTTCGGACCTCGATGCGCTCGTCGTCCGACCAGGTCACTTCACCGTCCAGCGGCGGCAGGCCAGCCGGCTCGGCGTGCGCCCACCCGCCGACGGCGACCGTGTCCGGCAGCGACAGCCCGCGAGTGAGGGCCGCCCGCACCTCCCGCGCGGGCTGCTCACCCGTGGGAGCCATGGCGAAGACGGGGACGCCGGCACGCCCCGGAAAGTGCGCCAGGTATTCGCGGAGTGTGTGGAGATGGAAGGGCCAGCCTTGGCGCAGTGCGTCGTACTCGTCCTGCCAGTCGTCTCCGAGTACGCCGCTCTGGACGATGCGCAGGACCGTACTGCCGCCCTCGCGCCCCTCGATGAGGTACTCGAAGGCCATGAACCGGCCGTCCTCGGCGGTGGCCGTGCGGGTGGCGAAGCGTCTGCCGGGTTCGTAGGCGGTGACCACCGACTCCTCCCGGTTGCCGCCGATGTCCATGGCGGCGGTGCCGCCCTCACGCGGCTCGACCTCGTTGCGGCCCATGAACCACGACTCGATCCCGGGCCCGGTGGCGATCGCGTCCCAGACCTGCTCCGGGCTCGCAGGCAGGGTCGTCTCCTGCTCGATCTCGAAGTGGTGCGTCATCGAGGGTTCTCCTGTCGTGCTTCGGGTTCGCGTCCGGGATCCTGCTGCGGTTCGCTCCGGCTGTCCGGGGTGCCCGGCTGCGCATCGGGGATCTGATGGAGGCCGACGATCACCCGGTGGCTCCGACCCTCGGGGGCGGACTCGTCGTGGTAACGGCTGACCAGGGCCGCTACCGCCTGAGCCAGCTCGTCGGCGAAAGCGGTCCGGTCGGCCGCGGAGGCGAAACGCACTTCCGCGTCGATGCCGAAGGAAGCGACCCGCTTGCGGGCCCGGGCGGCTCCGCTCAGCAGCGCGCCGACCTCCTGCACCAGCCGGGCCCCCAGTGCCACCAGCCAGCGGGCGGAAAGCTGGTCCGGGGACCGGGACGGGTCCGGGCTGACAGCGGCCAGGGCGCTCGGGGAGATCACGTAGGAGGCGGCAGTCGCGCGGTACACACGTTCGGTGACGTTGCCCTTGCGCCGTTCCTCAGCGAGCTCGACCAGAGCGTGCCGTTCCAGCTCCTTCAGGTGGTAGTTGACCTTCTGCCGGGGCAGCCCCAGGCGGACGGCCAGCATGGTGGCCGAGCCGGGCTCGGCCAGGGCGGCGAGGATCCGGGACCGTATCGGGTCCAGGGACGCCTCGGCCGCGGCGGATTCTTCGATCACAGCAACGTCCAGCACCACTTCACCTTCCAGTCGAAAAGAAAATTTGTCCCGCCGGCACAGTGAGCCGGGCTGCGGTCGAGGTCGAGGCGACTGCGGCGGCACCTTCCGAGATACGCGCGGCAGCTATCGCAGGCGGGAGCGGAGCCCCGGAATGACGAGGGCAGCGACCACGATGTGGGTGACGATCAGTGTCACCCGCGTGGCGGCGTCAGTATCGGGAGCCAGGAGGTCGGGCAGAAGAGACACCGCCACCAGCGCGACGGCCGTCCGGACGAACGCCCGAGCGGGCCGACCTGACCACCGCCGGAAGGCGGCTGCCAGCGCGACGCCCACGACCGAGAACACGAACGCGAGCTGCGTGAAGCCCAGCAGTGGAATTCGCTCGCCGGCGATCTCAAGCGACACGCCAGCGGCGTCTGCCGCAGCGGCAACCACTGTCGCGGCGACCGCGCCTCCTGCGGCGAATGCGAGTCCTGGCAACCACAGAGCGTGATGGGTGGTCGTGACCGGCCCGGCGTCAGGGGCGATCGAAGTAGGTCCAGACACGTCAGTCTCCGTGTCGAAGGGCGGGCGCTTGCGTCGGCCGCTGCGGATTCTTCGACCACGGCGGCGTCGCGAACCACTCCAGCATCCAGCCGAAAAATAAATCTGTCAAGACAAGAAAAATCGTCGGATGGGGTCGGCGATCCCCCAGGTACGGGGATGGTCCGGCTGATCGTGCCGGGCGCACCCGGTCTGACGGGGCTGACGGCGGGGTGCATCGGGGAGGCGGTCGGTTTCCGGACGGATGGTGCATATTGGAGGGATGCGCTTTGGGCGACACTTTGCCCGTGTTTGGCAGCCTTGGCGCTCGCGTCATGCGCTGGTGGCGATTCCTCTTGTGTTGATCGTGGCGATCACCCTGGCGGACATGCGTGCCCCGCAGACCGTTCATCTCGGCCCGCTGCTCGTCGTGGCTCCTGCCATCACCACCTCGTTCGCCGGCTACCGGCTGACCGCACTGGTCGGGGCGCTGGCCGTGGGAGCGCAGGCCCTCATCGCCACGGTCCAGGCCGGCTTCAACGAGAACCACGTCGCGCAGCTCATCGGACTTGCGTTCCTGTCGGTCTTCGCCGTGTTCGTCTGCTTCCTGCGGGACCGGCATAGCGAGGAGCTGGCCCAGGTGCGGTCGGTCGCCGAGGCCGCGCAGCGGGCCCTGCTGCGCCCCCTTCCCGACCGGCTGGGTGCCTTGCTGCTCGCTCCACGGCTCGCGGGCGGGCGGCCCGTACTGGTCGCGTAGCTGCTCGACCTGCGCCTGCGCTGCGTCTGCTGCGTGCTGTCTCTTCACGAGTTCTTCGAAGGTGTGTGCCACGTGCGGATCCTGAGCGGGCGGTCTGATGAGCCGACCGTCGGACTCACTGCCCGATCGGGTAGGGCCGCTGTCCTTGCTGGCCCCCGGTAATAAGACCTTCCGCGCCCCTGGTACTCCCGTTTCGTGCCCCTGGTACTCCCGTTTCGTGCCTCCGACCCGCCTGACGCCCTGAGCGAGGGCCGCGACAAAAATCTTGATGCGGACCGCCGCCGGCGACCAGGACCACTGGGCGCCGCCGCGGGTGGCGAAGATGGCTGTGAGGCGGATGGGAGGGGACTCGTTCACCCTGTCGACGCGCCGAGCGGGCGGGGTTGGGTGCTGGGGTTTTAGCGTCGTAGTGCCTTGCGCTGTGACAGGACCGCAGGGCGATGGACGGCCCCTGCATGCAGCGCCCTGGGCAGGGGCCGCCGTCCCTGCCTGGACAGCAAGGCGAGCAAGGTCTAGGTCACCGTCTGTGCATGCTTGGAGCTGGCCATGCGTAGCGGTAGTTGGCCTTGCATTCCAGGGCCAGCGAGCCCAAACACCCCGCCGCTGTAGGGGCGGCCCGCGACCGGGATGCGCACCACCTGCCGGCGCATGACTCTGGATGCATGAAGGCCGTGTGGTCCGGGATGATCCAGTTCGGGTTGGTCGCTCTGCCGATCAGGCTGTACGCGGCCACGGTGGAGCATCCCGTGCGCCTCCACGAGATCCATATCGCCGACGGCAGCCGCGTCGAGCACCGCCGCTTCTGCAAGGCCGAGAACCGGGAGATCCCCCACGAACAAGTCGGCAGGGGCTTTGCCCTGGCAGACGGGCGCATGGTGCCCCTCACGGAGGAAGACCTCGCACACCTGCCCCTGCCCACAAAGCGGACCATCGACGTGCTGGGCTTCGTTCCCTTCGAAGACATCGACCCGATCAGTTTCGGACGGCCGTACTACGCGGGTCCCGGACCGGACGCCGACCGCCCGTACGCCCTGCTCGTCGAGGCACTCGCCCGCACCGGCAACGTCGCCGTCTCCAAACTCGCCCTGCGCAGCCGAGAGCGCCTGGCGCTGCTCCGCCCCCGCCACGGCATACTCATCCTCCAGACTCTCCTGTGGCAGGACGAGCTGCGCGACCCAGGAGACCTCGCACCCTCCACGCCGGTCACCGACCGGGAGCTGGAACTGGCCGAGGTGCTGATCCGGGACCTCACCGGCATCAACGTGCGCGAGGTGCACGACGACTACGCCCACGCCCTGGAGCAGCTCGTGGACGCAAAGATCACCGACGGTGAGCTCGTCGAGCCGGCGGAGCCTACCCCGGCGCTGGACCTGATGGCAGCACTGCAGGAGAGCGTCCGGGCTGCCGAGCGGGTATACAAGCGTCCATCGGCACGGCATCGGCCATAATCGTCGTTTGGCCGGGCTGGCTTCCAACTTCTCCGCAAACGGGTCCCGTTGGCGTGACAGAAGAGCGACCGCGTCGCAGACTCGCGGCAGAACGAGTTCTCGTGGACATCGCCGGGCAAAGCAAGCAGCGCGATGCGGTCAGTATTGAGTGGCCATTCAAGGGCTCTGCTTGGACCCCTGTGTGGCATTCGGAAGCAACCGGCCGCTGCCAGGCAAGAGGTGGGATGGGGCCGACCGGATTCGAACCGGCGTCCTCCCACATGCGGTGAAGGCGCGACAACCACTGCGCTACGAGCCCGATCCCGCTCGCGATCATACGAGCCACCTGCACTCCGTCGCTCTCGAATATTCGAAGGCGACGACGGATCACTCAGCGTGGCCGCGTCGCTGAGTAGGCCCGGAGCGCGGTGCCGGGATTGCTCCCGGTCCGTTTCTCCGGACCTCTCGCCGAACCCGCCGTGCGCCTCTCAACGCAACGGGCTCTCCACGGTCTCTGCCGTCAGACGGGGTTCGCAGGCTGCCACGGGTTGGAGATCGTACTGGCCCGGTATCGGTAACGACTGACCGTGACCGATGCGATCTGGAACAGTTCGATCCCGTCTGCCGCGATCGGTAGCCACCGCCCGGTGGGGGTGGTGAACCGGCGACGGACGTCGCCCCAACTCCAGTGGTGACGTTCCCGCAGCATGCGGATCAAGCGCCACCACACGAAGGCGTCAAGCTTCGTGAAGACATGCTTGGCGACCGCGTGCTTGAAGTAGTTGGCCCAACCGCGCATGATCTGAGTGAGTCTGATCAGCACGGCGGCAAGCTCCTGCTGCGATGTCCTGCCTGTCAGAGCACGAATCTTCGCCTTCAAAGACCGGATGGGCCGGTTCGAGATGAAGGTGTAGACGTGCCATGTGTTCGTGCCTCCTTTGCGTTTCCACTGGATGCGGAAGCCCAGGAAGTCGAAACCGTCGCTCATGTGCGTGATCCGGGTCTTGGCCTGCGACAGACGCAGACCAAGGGGTTCGAGCACGTCGGCGACTTCCTCGCGCAGTGCCGCGGTGTCGGCCTCGGTGCCGTGCACCAGGACGACGAAGTCGTCCGCGTAGCGGACGACCCGCCACGTGGGTTGACCTTTGCGGCGCCGGTAGGCGCGTTTGCCTTCGGTGGCCATCGTCCCGCCCGGTTCCCATGGCCCGTGCAGGTGCTCGTCGAGCGCCGACAGGGCGATGTTCGCCAGCAGCGGGGACAGGATGCCGCCTTGCGGGGTGCCGGTCAGCGTCTCCTTGCTCTCGCCGAGTTCCGTGAGGACCCCGGCCTTGAGGAAGGCTTTGACCAGTGCCAGGACACGTTTGTCCTTCACCCGTTGACGCACTCGGTCCATCAGGGCCGCGTGGTCGATCGAGTCGAAGCACGCCTCGATGTCCGCATCCAGCACCCAGCGGTATCCCCGGGTGCCGAAATAGTGGATCTCGGCGATCGCGTCCTGGGCCCGCCGTCGGGGCCGGAACCCGAAAGAGACCGGCTTGAAGTCGGCCTCGAAGATCGGTTCCAGCACCAGCTTGAGCGCCGCCTGAACGACCCGGTCCGCGATCGTCGGAATCCCGAGCTTGCGGACCTTCCCCGAGCCTCCCGGCTTGGGAATCATGCGTTCCCGCACCGGCAGAGGACGGAACGACCCGTCCTTGAGGGCAGCTCGCAGGTCGTTCAGGAACCCGGGAGCACCGATGGACTCCTCGACGTCGGTGGCGGTCAGGCCGTCGACGCCGGGAGTCCGGGCTCCCCGGTTGGCCGCAACCCGGTCGAACGCAACAAGCAACGTTGCCGGGTCGTGCACGAAGTTGAACAGGTCATCGAACCGGCGGCCGGGATCGGCCACCGTCCACCGGTGAAGCTTGGTCTGCATCTCCAGTACCCGGGCCCGAGGGCCCGGAGCTCCGCCATTCGGCGGGGCATCTTCCGGCATTGCAGCGTCCTTCCCTTCTCGAAACCGCTGCCGCCCTTCCCCATGTGGCCGGCTCTCCCGGTCTCGGAGTACTACGGCGGCTCCGCCCCGTCCCGGACCGATCAGCGGTCGATGCGCCCAGCCC
>NZ_JBIVPK010000055.1:0-43268 GCF_044754605.1 Streptomyces sp. NPDC093064 | reverse complement strand
GAGTTCCCGCACCTCAAGAGCCGTATGCCCACCCTGTGGTCGTCGTCGTTCTTCGTCGCCTCGGCCGGCGCCGTCAGCGCGGACACGGTGGAGAAATACATCAACACCCAGTGGGAACGTCCCTGGACGAAGAAGCAGAAGGAGGAACGGCCTTGATACGTGCCTACAAGTTCCTCCTGCGGCCCACCGTCCGGCAGAGCCAGGCGCTCGGCGAGATGCTGCGCGATCACTGCTCGCTCTACAACGGCGCGTTGCAGGAACGCCGCGACGCATACCGGCACAGCTCGAAGACCTCAATCAAGTACGGGCAGCAGTCCGCGCAGCTCAAAGAGATCCGGGCGTTCGACCCCGAGCGGCAAGGCCGCTGGTCGTTCTCCAGCCAGCAGGCCACCTTACGCCGCCTGGACAAAGCGTTCCAAGCTTTCTTCCGGCGTGTGAAGGCCGGGGAGAAGCCCGGATATCCCCGCTTCCGTGGCGTGAACTGGTTCGACACCGTTGAGTTCCCCAAGGACGGCGACGGTTGCCGCTGGGACTCCACCCCGCACGACCCCGTCACCCGCGTACGGCTGCAAGGCGTCGGGAACGTCCGGGTGCACCAGCACCGGCCCGTGAAGGGCCGGGTCAAGACCGTCAGCATCAAGCGCGAGGGGCGACAGTGGTACGTCGTCCTCGCCTGTGACAACGTGCCCGCCGAGCCGCTGCCGGCCACCGGTGCCGTGACCGGAATCGACATGGGCGTCACGCACTTTCTCACCACGTCCGAGGGTGCCCACGTCGAAAACCCCCGGCACGGCAAGCGCAATGCCGATGTCCTCGCCGACGCTCAGCGCGCACTCAAGGCGTTCCCCCGCAGGAAGCGGGAGAACCGCACTGCCAAGCACCGCCGGGCCGTGGAGAAGGTCGCCAAGCTGCACCGCAAGGTACGGCGTCAGCGTCTGGACCACGCGCACAAAGCCGCGCTCGCCCTGGTCCGCGACTACGACCAGATCGCTCACGAGCGGTTGAACATCGCGAACATGGTTCGCACCCCCAAGCCGAAGCCCGACCCCCAGGCACCCGGTGCGTTCCTGCCGAACGGCGCCGCCTCGAAGGCCGGGCTGAACCGCAGCATTCTTGACGCGGGTTGGGGGGTGTTCCTGGGCATCCTCGCGCAGAAGGCTGAAAGCGCCGCTCGCGCACTGATCCCGGTGGACCCCCGCAACACCTCGCGCACCTGCCCCGAATGCGGGCACGTGGACGGCGAGAACCGCGACGGCGAAAAATTTCAGTGCACCGCCTGTGACCACCGCGACCACGCGGACCGGGTAGGCGCATGGAACGTCGCACTCAGGGCCGGGCTGGCCCTTCCCGACGTGGCCTAGCCACCGACAGGAGAAGCCCCCCGGATTTATCCGGGGGGAGGAGTCACGTATTTGCGTCGCCCGCGCCGCCTAGGGCCTGGCAGCGCGGCCGCCCCGCCCCACACGCAACACACCGGCAAGCGCGCACCACGTCTGCACCGCGCCCGCCTCGATCTCTCCCCGCCTGACGTCGCCGCTCTGACGGCGGCGCATCGCGGCGGCTCCAGCCGACGCGCGAGGAGCAGCGGGCGCCCGGTCCCCTCGCCCGCTGCCCGGGGCCTGTCCCACCCACCCACTTCTCTTTTCCTCCTACTGGGGGGCGTGGACTCGGGGGCGTTGAGGGGATGTCGGGCTTCCGCCCACGGCCGGACCAGCGTGGCGACCTGCGGATTCGCGGACAGGCGCGGCAGAGGGTGCGGACGGTTGTCGGTGGGGATTTGGGCCTGGTCGACGGAGGCGTTGTCACTCCGTAACTACAGAAACGAAATCCTGCTACTGGCGCACAAGCGGCGCGTCACAAGGGGCATGAGCGAGGCTTGGCGGACCCGGCACCAACCAGGTACCATCGCGTGTATGCCATCACTGAATGTGTCCTTCTCCGAAGAGGAACTGGAAGGCGTCCGTGCGGCCGCCGCTGCCGAGGGCAAGAGCCTGAAGGCGTACCTTCATGATCTCGGAGTGCGTGAAATGCACCGCAAGGCTTTTGTTGCCGGCGCGTCCTCCTGGGCTGAGAAGTTGCGCGGCGAGTTCGACGAGGCGTTCCCCGAGGAGATCCCGCCCTCCCGTCGTGGCGATGAGGCTGCGGCTGCCTGATGGATCTGCGCATCGACGTTTCCTGGCTCCTCGACGTCCAAGAGGCTGCCCTGGGGCATGAGGACGTGACGGTCGCTGACTACTCTGCGTTGGTGGCGGCCGTCGCGCGGCACAAGACGCGGATGCCGACACTTGAGACGTCCGATCCGGACGTTCCTTGGCGTGCGGCAGCCCTTCTGCACACGATTGTGCGTCTTGAGCCGCTACCGCACCGGAATAGTCTTTTTGCTGCTTTTGTCGCGGCTCAGTACATGGCTCAGTCCGGTGAGGGCATTGACCCGCCTTATGGCGCTCTGTCTGATCTCATCCGAAAAGTCCGCGACACCCGGCTGAGCGTGTACGCCGTCGCCGACACGCTGCGCTCCTGGAAGGTCTGACTCCGGCGCGCGGCGGAGGCCAGGCGCCTCGCGAAGCCTCGGGTTGACAGTGCTCGCCCGGTGCCTGTACTCAGATGCGGGCGGCGTCCACCGCTCCTGCGTTGATCAAGGCCTCGCGCAATGCTCCGACCGCATCCGGGTGTTGGTGGCCGGGTCGGGCCGCCGCAGATGTGAGCAGGACGCGGGCGTGCCGGAGTACGGCTTCCTGGTCCCATACGTGCGCGGACCGGGTGGCCAGCCGGGCCGTCAGGAGCAGGGCGTCCTGGTTGTCCGGGTGGGCGGCCGCGCGTTCGGCGGCGGTATGGGGAAGGCCGGTGCGCAGCGCAACATCTGTCGCATCGGTGCGCCGGTCAGCGGTCCAGTGCGGGCAGGTGGGCCAGGCCAGTGTCGAGCATGATGCGGTCGGTGGTCTCGTGCAGGGTGCTGTCGGCGCCGATGACGGTCTCGATGCCGCCGGGCAGCAGATCGCGCGGCCGGTACCAGTCGCGCAGCTGCGTCTCGCTGACGTCGTCGGCGATCGGCTTGGTGGCGTGCCGGGCGAGGGTTTCGCCGAACGGCACGTCCAGGTAGTAGCCGTGGGTCGGGCCACGGTGGTCGGCGCGCAGCTGGGCGAGCATGTCGCCGTAGTGGTCGGCGTAGAGGATGCCTTCGACCACGACGTGGAATCCGGCGTCCAGGGCGTAGCGGGCGGTCAGGTCGATCAGGCCGATGCTCGCGGCGCCGGGCCGGTCCCGCTCTCGGAGCACGATGCGGCGGAGGTTGTCCTGGCCGACCAGGGCCAGGCCGCGGCCGAACCGCTCGCGCAGACCGGCCGCGACGGACGACTTCCCCGAGGCGCTGTTGCCGCGCAGAACGACCAGCCGGGTTTCTTCGGTGCCCACCATCACGGCGGTCACGCTACCGACGGCCGGTGACAGCGCCTGGGGCGTTCTGAGGACGATGCCCGGCATCGTCACCACAGCCAGGCGGTGGAGTGCCGTACCCGGGACAGGGCGCGCGCGTCGCGGCGCGCGGCCGCGTTGCCGATGCGGTTCTGCCGGGACCGGGTCCGGCGGGACTGTCCGGCGACGAAGCGGCGGCGACCGGCGTCCTGGAGCCGCCTGCGCTGCTTGCGCAGCTCCCGCTTCTTCTCCCGGTCGTTCTTCGGTGTCCGGGGCCGCCTCCAGATCGGCTCCCACGGCGGAGGCTCATCGAGCACGGCAGCCCGCTCCTGGACGGCTACGCGGGCGAGGGCGAGGGCGTCCTCAAGGCTGGGTTCTTCCGGTGTGCCCACGCGACTCCTCCTGTGGTCCGGCCCGGCGCGTGCTGGGTGCGTGCGGCGGCGGGGCCGTCGCCGGGGCGGGCTGTGGTCGGGGACCGTGGGCGACGGCGCGGTCCCGGATCCCGTCCTGGAGCTTGGCGGCCATCTTGGTGGCGGCGGCCTCGAACGTCCGGCGGGTCTGCTCCACCGTGGCGACGTCGGTCGTCTGCTCCTGGCCGCGACTCGCCTTCCGCTCCGTACGGGACGGGCGCGGGCGGGGCCCCGGGACGGCGGGCACGGCGACGGTGTACGGCCGGGAGCGGGAGTCCAGGCGGTCCGAGCGGCGCACCGCGCGGACCCGGGCGGTCAGCGCGCCGGCGGCGAGGCGGGCCCCATCCGTCGGCTGGCCGGGCGGGTGTAGTCGTCGACGACGGTCTGATGCGCGCCGCGCGGCGGCGGGCCCCATATCACACAGCTGCCCGGCTGATGAACCGCGCGGTGCACACCCCGCGTCGGATCGCGCCGGTACGGAACGCGGCCATGCGACTGTTCCTGACCATCGGCAGGCCACCGGCCTGACCCCCGCCAGGCACACCCTGCACCACCGCCTCCGAGTCCGGGCCCACGCCTGCCACAGGCCGAGGCCGGCGCCTACGCGGACGTCTGGGAGCTGCCATCGGGGCGGCCGCGCAGGTGCCCGCGCCTGCACCGGATGCGCGCCTGCGCTCCTGGACACCTACGAGGACGAGCGCCTTCCGGTCGCGCGGACCACGCTCGACACCGCGATGCGTTCTCCGGCCGCCACGAGGGCGGGTGGGCCGTCTAGCCCGAACGAGCGATGGGTCGCCGACTTCACCTATGTCGCGACCTGGTCCGATCGTCGGCTGGTCGGCCGCCACCAGCAAGCGCGCCAAGCTCGTCCTCGACGCCCTCGACATGGCCCTGTGGCTCCGCGACCGGGCCGGCATCCCCGCAGGTCCCCGGCGCGGCGGGATGGCAGACCAGATGCCGCAGAACGGGAGGCCAGGATGTGCACACTCCCGTAAGGTGGTGTGCATGACGGAGACGACCTACTCGATCGTGGAAGCTCGCGCCCGCCTGGGCGCCATCGCGCGCGAAGTCAGCGCCACCCGTGAACCGGTCGCCATCACCGACCACGGACAGACCGTCGCCATACTGGTCAGCCCCGCCGACGCCCTGGAACTGCAGGAACTGCGGGCCCTGGCCGCCTACCGCGCCCGCCAGGCCCGCGGCGAGGACGCCGGCGTCTCCCATGACGAGGCGTACCGGCGCGTGTTCGGCGGTACTGAGGCGTGAACTACGAGGTCATCTGGGAGCCCGAGGCCCTCGCCCAGGCGGAGCGGTTCGCCAAGGACGACCCCGACGGAGTACGGCAGGTGTTCACCGCCATCGACCGCCTCGCCGACAACCCCCGCCCCGACGGCGCCTTCGGCAGCGCCGACCTGCTCCGCATCCACGTGGCCCGCTACCGCGTGATGTACGAGATCAACGACCAGCAGATCCGCGTCAGTGTCATCCATCTCGGCCGCGTGCGCTGACCAGGCCCATCCATGCGCCAGGCCAGGGCCCAGTCACGCCCCTGGGACACCTGTCCTCACGTCTTTCGTCAGACGGCCACCGGGTGTCACGGTCAGGCAGAGGGGCGCCGCCTGGTGCCGCCGCCGCTTCCGTTCAGCGGGATCAAGGTTTCCAGATGAGCGCCCTTGACCCAGGAGCCCAGCAGGTCGCGGTGCAGGGCCACGATCTCCTGGCGCAGCGCCAGGCCCAGCGCTGCCTTCGTGAACGTGCGGCAGGTGGTGACGAACAAGGCGACGTCCGCGCCGTGTTCGAGACGGGCGGTGCCGACGAACTTCTGCATGTCCTGCGAGGACACACTCCGCTGCGGCGCATACTTCTTGCACTGGACGACCAGCTTGCGGCCGTCGGCCAGGTAGCCGACGGCATCCGCGCCCAGGTCGCCGCTCTTGCCGCTGACGACGACCTTCGTGCAGCCGTCCCGCCGGCACAGATCGGCGACGTACGTCTCGAACTCCTGCCACGACAACGCGTCGACCTCGGCCATCGACAACTCCCGCGCAATGGCCTCCTCCTGCGCCCGCCACGCGCGGTCCTGGCCGACCGCGAGACGGTGCGCCCGCAACAGCGCCCAGATGGCTCCCACCACCACGGCGACGGAGAGTACGACCACCAGGACGGGCCACACCGCTGCCCAGTACCCGGCCACCCACACCGCGGCGGCCACCGCCGCCACCGCACCTCAGCCCTGTAACTGCCTGCGCGTCCGCTTCTTCAAGCGCCAGCGCCGTCGACGTGCTGCCATCACTCCCCCACTCCCCAGACCCGTGATCCGCAGTGGGCGCCGACTGGCGCCGTCCGGCCCTTGCGTGTGCGGGGGCTCATCGACCGGCCTGGGTAACGCCGCCCGCAAGCTGTCCCAAGATGTTCAAGATCCCCTGGCCCGCCGGGGTGGGTGCGATCAGGACGCCCAGCGCCAGGACGATGACGACGCTCAGCTTCCAGTCAAAGCGGCTGCGGGCCTCCGTGCGCCGCCGCAGCCGGAAGAACACGATGACTGCGAGCAGCACCGCCACATTGATGGTCAGCAACTGTCCCAAGCCTCCCCCGACCACCGGCCATCACCACGCGGGGACAGCAGCACGCCGCCCCAGCCTTCCTGTGTAGCGGCGCCGCGGTGATGTTGGAGGCGGGTTGCCGACGAATGGCACAAAGCCATCGGACCTGGCCGAATACCGCGCGGTGGATCAGTCGTGGACGGGCACGGCGACGGATGCGACTTTCATGTAGCCGGGCCCCGTCTCAAGGCTGCCGCTGTGGGCGCCGATCTCCGCCCCGCTCGCTGCTCCTCACCGTCCCCGGGCCGTACAACGTGGCCAGGAACGTCTTGGAGCGGTGCGCCGACTGGTGGAGCACGCAGCACAGGCCGCGCCCCAGCGGGCCGCTCACATCCGCCGCGCCGCCGCCGACCGCTGCACCGCTGGCCCCGCCGCCGACGGCGGCGGGGCAGCCGACCGCGGTCTCCCCCGCCCCGCCAGCGCCGACATCCCCGCCCGGTCCGGTCGAACCGGATGCCGTCCCCGCTGAGGCCGCGCCCCCGGCACGCCCGCTTGTGCCGCCGCGGCCCCCGGCACCATGACGACTGGCTGCCCCGCCTCGCCGCCGCACGCGCCGGGGCTGGTGGCCGTTCGGCCGCCGGCGCTGAACCGTGCGAGCCGACAGCCGGTCGCTGTAAACCCGCGGTGTCTGGGCGCCGACAGCCAGCCCCGTGCTGTGTCAGGTGCGGATCTGATGAGGCAGCGCGCCCGCCCGGGACTGCTTCAGGTACCAGCTGATCTCCATGGGGCACTGGTCGGCGAAGGTCAGGAGCGGGCCGAGGACGCCGTGGTACAGCGAGTCTGTGTACAGGCGGTCGAACTGGGTGAGGCGCCCGACCCACAACGCGGCCGCGTCCTCCGGTACGCCGTCGCCGATGCCCTCGATCGAGCAGGGCGTGTCGTTCCGGCCAGGCGCGCGGTTCGGCCCCAACTCGATGCGCCGGGCCTCGCGGGAACCTACGGCCGACATACAACCCGGCCCAGGACGTGAACCGGCGTTGTCACGTTGTCGAGGGTGTTGGCGCTTGGCGGGGCGTCGGGGCGTGCTGGGGTCGGGGTCCGGCTCCGCGCTCAGGCAGTCCCCTCCTCGATACGACCTCCACGAAGATCATCCCACGTCGCGGCGGCCGCGGCTTCGGCGGCGAGCAGTTGCGTGATGCGCTCCCACTCCGCGTGCTCCGCCCGGCCGCGGACGTCGTCGGCCAGGTCCTCGTGCAGCAAGTCCTGCCGCGCGTCGAACCGGGCGTCCTCGAGGGCCGCCGCGACGGCGCCAACGTCCATGCCCTTCGCCCGGCGCCGTACGACGCGGCGGCCGATGCGGGCGGGGTCGACCGGCTCGTGGGGCGCGGCAATGCGAGGGGCGAGCGGTCGGCGAGTATCGCCGCCGGTCGGCCACATCCTGGTCATCGTCGGCCTCGCATTCGTGGTGGTACGTCCACACGCAGACCGCCTGCTGAGCCGCCGGCTCAGCAGGCCCTGTGCCACACCCCAGGTCCGGCTTCTTCCGCATCGGCGACAGCCCCAGCCTGTCGACTGCGGACAGAAGCCGGGGCTGGCACCGCGTACTCCACGTGGCAGACCGCAGGACAGGCGGTGTTCGCCCTCGGCGCCAGGCACGCCGCGACCGGCGAATACACGGAGATGCCGGACGGCCGGATCAGCTCTACCACGACAGCCGCGCCGAGGCCCTGCGTCTGCTGGGTGTGGAGGTAACGGATGGCTGACCTGCCCTACTGGCGCAACGGCCCAGCGCTGACCGAGGCGCACGAGCTGGAGCTTCCCTGACCCGGAGTTCACCCCGGAGCCATCATGGCATCGTCCCCGCGTCGCCCACCCGGCGGAGCATCCCGGCCGTACGTACCGCGCAAGCGGATCCTGCCCGGAAGGAACCAGCATGGTCAGCAGGGGAAGAAAAGCAACTATACGGAGCCTGGGAGCGCTCGCGGGTGCCGCCGCCCTCACGGTCCTCGCCGGCAACGCCCCGAGCTGGGCCGCAGACGACCACGGACGCTCGTCGACCGCCACGCCCATCGAGCACGTGGTCGTCCTCTTCGACGAGAACGTCTCTTTCGACCACTACTTCGCCACGTACCCGAAGGCTGCCAACACCGACGGCACGACGTTCACGGCGGCGAAGAACACCCCCAAGGACATCGACACCCTCGCGCATGCCGGGCTGCTGACGAAGAACCCCAACAAGTACGCACCCAAGCGGCTCTCCCCCGCGCAGGCCATGACCTGCGACCAGGGCCACAACTACGGGCCCGAGCAGTACGCCGCCAACGGCGGCAAGGCCGACAAGTACGTAGAGAACACCGAGGTCGAGTCGTGCAGCGGCGGCCTGTTCGGTGAGCCGGGCCTGGTCATGGACTACTACGACGGCAACACCGTCACCGCCCTGTGGAACTACGCCCAGCACTACTCCCTCAGCGACCGTGCCTTCAGCTCCACGTACGGTCCCTCCACCCCCGGCGCGCTCAACCTGATCTCCGGTCAGACGCACGGCGTCATCTCCGTCGACGCGGCCTCCGGCACCGAGAACCCCCGCCAGACCGCCACGCCCGACGCCTACACTGTCCAGTCGCCCGATGCCAAGGGCGTCGGCACGGTGATCAACGACCCGGACCCGGCCTTCGACGACTGCTCGGGCAAGAACCACACCAGTCACTACGCGCTCGCCGCGATGCAGGGCCGCAACATCGGCGACCTGCTCAACTCCAAGAAGGTCAGCTGGGGCTGGTTCCAGGGCGGCTTCCGGCCGTCCACCGCGTGGAGCGGCAAGCAGGGCGAGTACGCCAAGTGCGACACCGCCCACGCCAACATCGGCGGGGCCTCGGTCGTCGACTACAGCCCGCACCACTCGCCGTTCCAGTACTACAAGTCGACGTCCAACCCGCACCACCTGCCGCCCAAGAACGTCGACGAGATCGGCCACGCCGGCCAGGCCAACCACAACTACGACCTGACCGACTTCTCCACCGCGCTCAAGGCGGGCAAGCTGCCGGCCGTCAGCTTCGTCAAGGCCTCCCAGTACCAGGACGGCCACGCGGCCTACTCCGACCCGATCGACGAGCAGAACTTCCTCGTCAGCCAGATCAATGCGCTCCAGAGCTCGCCGCAGTGGAAGTCCACGGCCGTGGTCATCGCCTACGACGACTCCGACGGCTGGTACGACCACGCCTACGCCAAGGTGCGTAACGGCTCCAAGGACACCACGCCGAGCAGCGACGGCAGGGCCACCGACAGCCCCGCTTGCCAGGCCGGCCCCAAGGCGTCCGGCGGCTACCAGGACCGCTGCGGCCCCGGCACCCGCCAGCCGCTGCTCGTCATCTCCCCGTACAGCAAGGTCAACAACGTCGACCACACGCAGACCGACCAGGCTTCGATCACCCGCTTCATCGAGGACAACTGGCACACGGGGCGCGTCGGCGACCACTCCTTCGACGCCACGGCCGGCTCCCTCGGGGGCATGTTCGACTTCCAGCACCCCAACAACAAGCAGGTGCTGCTGAACGCGGACGGCTCGGTAAAGTCGGTCGACCCGATCCGCCCAGTCAAGGCGGTCGCCATGCAGAACGCCGCCGCCATCACCGACTCCTCCTCGTTCCCCACCCTCGGGGCCGGCATCGCCACGGGCGCCCTGCTGGCCGCGGGCGTCACGGGCACGGCCTTCACCCTGCGGCGCAAGGCGCGCAGCACCGCCTGAACGGCCAGCCGCTGAGAGTGGGCGGACCCGGACGCCGAGCCACGTGCCGGGTCCGCTCACCCCAAAAAGCGCACCGCCATCGAAAAGCACGCCGAGGACCACGCCGCCGCCGGTCGGCCTGTTCGCGGGGAAGTGAGGAGATCGGCGGTGTCGCTGCATCCTGTCCCTGCCCCCGAGATCCCCGAGACCACCGCGCGGGTGGCCCGGGCGGCGTTCCCCAAGGGCTGCCTGGCAATGCGGGTCCGCGACGAGCTGGGCGTGCTGTTTAGGTATGCGGACTTCGCGGCGGCGTTCCCCACGCGGGGCGGTCCAGGTCTTGCCCCGGGGATGCTGGCGGCGGTGTCGGTGAGGCAGTTCGCCGAACGGCTGACGGACCGCCAGGCGGCGGACGCGGTCCGTGGCAGGATCGACTGGAAATACTTGCTGGGTCTGGAGTTGGAGGACGAGGGCTTCCACTTCTCCGTGCTGTCCGGGTTCCGCGAGCGCCTGGTCACCCGCGGCCAGGAACAGGTCGTACTGGACCGGCTGCTGGCGAGGCTGTCCGAGCGGCGCGCGGATGCTTGCCGAGGGAGCGGATGTGGGCGGCCATGTCATTGAAGTAGGTCTTGTAGCGGGACTTGTCGGCCTGGTACTCGTCGGCGCCGAAGTGCACGTCCGGGCCGCGGAACCACGGCGTGAACTCGTCGAACACCGACTTCATGAAGGCGGTGGTCTCCAGCTTGGACAGGTCCAGGTGGTCGGAGTCGCCGTTGTTGAGGCCCAGGGACGGCTTGAACCGGATGAACGCCAGCGAGTGGGCGGGAGCGTCGAACTCGGGGACGATCGTGACGCCGTTGGCGGCGGCAGTGTCCTCGAAGGAGTCCCAGTCGCGCCGGTCGTACGCTCCGTCCTTCGAGGCCAGGCCGGACAGCGCGGGGTTGTCGGTCTTGAGGCGGAAGCCTGCCTGGGCCTCGCTCCAGGGCCGGTCGCCCTTGAACCCGTTGTCGTTGAGGTGGATCTGGAACTCGTTGAGCTTGAACCAGCCCGTGAGGTGGATGTAGTCGCGGATGAAGTCCGCGGTGAAGAAGCGCCGCCCGACATCCAGCGTGAAGCCCCGCACCTTGTAGTTCGGCCAGTCCACGGCGGTGCCCACGGGGACGGAATCACGGCCGTCGTCGAGCAGCAGGATCTGCAGGAGCGTACGGGTGCCGTAGTAGACGCCGTTCGCGGTCGGCGCGGTGATCCGCACGTTCTCGCCAGTGACCGTGAAGGTGTAGCCCTCTTCCTTGAACCGGGCGCTGTCCACCGCTTCGGGCAGGGTGGGATCGATCGACAGCACGATGTCGCCGTAAGTTGGTGATGGTTCGGCATGATGGCCGGATGGCGAGGGCGGGACACCAACGGATGTCGCTGGCGATCGAGGCGGTCACCCGGGTCGCCAGCTCCTTCGCCTGCCTCTCCAGCCAGGTGCCGGGCGACAGACACGCGCTGGCTGCCCGCCAAGCCGACGCTGCGGACACCTGGATTCAGGCAGCGCGCTCGTCGAGGCGCTGGACCGCCGAAGAACTGGCCGCGCCGGCCTCGTCAGACCGGCGGTACTTGTTCCGCTGCTTCGGCCGCATCAGGCGCATCACACTGGGGAGGAAGGACAGGACCATCAAAGCCGGACTCCACCTGCGGCCTGTGCGCCGATCCGGTCAAGGCCGGCGACCTCATCGGCCGGATGCGCGACCCCAAAGACGTTCCTGCGCCGCGTTGCCCATCTCCAGCCGTGAGGTCTCCTCGCCGGTGTCCCAGGTCCGGCTGATGCGGTAGGTCGGGCGGGCGGCCGTCTCACGCAGCCGGTCACCGACGTCGCGGCCGTCCAGGGCCCGGACCGCGTTCGGGGTGAGGTCGATGTCCGCCCCCACCCGCCCGAAGAGTGGCGCTTGCTCGTAGACAACGACGTCGTCGCGGCCCGCCGCGCGCAGAGCGATCGCCGCGGCCAGGCCGCCAATCCCCCCGCCACAGATTCCAATCACGATTCCGACCTCCTGATCCGGGCTGTCACGTCGATCTCGACTGTCGCGCCACGCCGTACGTACGGCAGCGCCGTCACCCCGACGAAGGTGCGCGCCGGCCAGGGCTCGGCGAAGAGGTCGAGGAACTGCGCGTTCGCCCCATCGCGCAGCGATATATCGGTGACGAAGTACGTGGCCTTCACGATGTCGGCCAGCTCACCGCCAGCGCCGGCCAGCCGCTCGGTCATCCGCGCGACGGCCGCGTCAAGTGCCGCCCGCCGGCCGGGGACGGCCACCCCCGACGGGTCGACGCTGAGCGCCCCGGGGACGTAGACCGTCTCGCCGGCGCGGACGGCCGGGCTTTACGGGTACTCGACGGCGCTCACCCGGCCACCGCCGAGCCGGGCACCTCGACCGGTGGCACGAACGGCTTCGGCATCGGGCCGAGCGCGGCCAGGTCGACCTCGACCAGGGTGGGGCAGTCGGCCGTGGTCGCGGCCCGCAGCACCGGGCCTGCCTGCGCCGGGTCGTCGATCCGGCCATACGCGAGTCCGACGGCGGCGGGCCTCGCGCGATTCGGAGGAGACCAGTGCTTCGCGGCGTTGCTCCCACAATGTGGAAACCCGCACGCCCCTTCCCTGGACGCAACCGAGTGGGACACGCCGCATGACCTGCAGGAACGTGGTCCTCGGTGCCTACGAGGCACGTCTCTTCGGCGAGCCGCGGTCGCCCTCATCCTTTCTGCGATACTTGTGCTAATCGCGAGCGCTGGAAGGCGATGACGGCGGTGGCAGAGCGGTTCCTGGGCGGTGACGGGGGCGCCGCGGGGATGGATCACGCCGCGCTCACCGCAGCGCCCGTGCCCACGGCGGTGATCGCGCTCGATGGCCCGGACCCGTCCAGGATCCTGCTCGCGTCGAGGAGTCTTTTGGATCTGCTGGGACGACGTGAGGAAGGGATCGTCGGACATCACCTGATGGATCTTGTCCAGCCGCACGCCGGAGAGGACGATCCACTGCGGGCACTGGCTGCAGGTGACGACGCCTCCGCCGTCTGCACGGCGATGCGGTGGCCGGGCGACGTTCCTCTGGTCCTGGAGTTGAAGGCGGCTCGCCTGCCGGGCGAGTGTGCTCTGGCCGTCGTACAGCTGTATGACCAAACCGAGCGAGAGCAGGGCCAGCGATCGCTGCGGAAGAACCTCCGCTGCCTGCAGGACATCGCGGACTACTCGTCGGCCATCATCTACGCCAAGGACCTCGACGGCCGCTACATGCTCATCAACAGGCAGTTTGAGCAGCGAGTCGGTATTCAGCGCGAGGAGGTGTGGGGAAGGACCGACTTCGACATCTTCCCCCGCGAATTCGCCATCGTGTACCGGGAACACGATTCCGAGGTGCTCGCCAAGGGTCGGCCGATCGAGATCGAGGAGCCTACGGCGGACATCCCCGGCAGTTGGCTGTCGACCAAGTTCCCGTTGCTGGACGGGTCGGGGCGGCCATACGGCATCGGCGGTATCTCCACCGACATCACCGATCGCAAGCAGGCCGAAGCCGCTGCCGAGGAGGCGCGCGCCGAGGCCGAGCTGGCCAAGACCGCCCTGGCCCTTCAGCGCAGCCTGCTGCCTCAGGGGCTGCCCGAGCACGTCGCCGTCGAGGTCGCGGGGCGCTACCTGCCGGCCGGTGCGTACGCCGAGCCCGGCGGTGACTGGTTCGACGTGATTCCGCTCTCCGGCGCCCGGGTCGCACTCGTTGTCGGCGATGTGGTCGGGCACGGCATCCGCGCGTCGGCCGCCATGGGTCAGCTGCGCATGGCGGTCCGCACCCTCGCCGACGTCGATCTGACGCCCGACGAGTTGCTCGCGCACCTGGACGATCTCGTCATCCGGCTCAGCACTGGGCCGGAATCCGAAGCGGAGGCGCCCACCGGTGATCTCGGGGCCACGTGCCTGTACGCGGTCTACGACCCGGTGTCCGGCCGGTGTTCGATCGCCAGCGCAGGCCATCCCTCCCCCGCTCTGGTGAGCCCCGACGGCACGGTGGAGATCCTCGACGTGCCCGCCGGTCCACCGCTAGGCGTGGGCGGGTTCCCGTTCGAGTCAATCGACCGCGATGTGCCCACGGGAAGCCTTCTCGTGCTGTATACTGACGGGCTGATCGAGGCCGCCGACCGCGACGTCGATCTCGGCCTGGGGGCCCTGTGCACGGCCCTCGGTGGTGCCGTTCCCTCGCTTGAGACCACCTGCGACCTCGTCCTGAGGGCGCTGCTCGCGGACTTGCCGACCGACGATGTCGCGCTGCTCATCGTCCGTACCCACAGGCTGGACGCAGAACAGGTCGCCAGCCGACCCATCCCCGCCGATCCGGCCGCCGTCGCCGCGGCCCGGACATGGGTGACCGACCAGCTCCACGCCTGGGACCTGGACGAGCTGGCCTTTGTCACCGAACTCGTGGTCAGCGAGCTGGTGACCAACGCGATCCGCTACGGGGCTCCGCCCATCCAACTGCGGCTCATCAAGAGCCAGACCCTGATCTGCGAGGTCTCCGACGCCAGCAGCACCGCACCACACATGCGCCGGGCGCGTATCTTCGACGAGGGCGGGCGCGGCCTCATGCTGGTCGCCCAGCTCACCAAGAGCTGGGGCACGAGGCACACCGGCACCGCCAAGACCATCTGGGCCGAGCAGCCCTTTCCCACAGAACGTGCGCGGGCTTGACCCGAGAACGTGGTGTCTCGGGCCATGACCGAGCTGCTGCGCTTCGCCCACCTCGCGCTACGCGGCCTACATCTGATCGCCTCCCCCCGACACCGGACAGCACCGGCACCCCGACCTGATCCGGCTGAGCGCCGACATCCGCACATGCTCTGCCAGCCTGGCTCAGGGGCCAGTTGACGTGTGCGGCGGGGCCGAACGACGACCCCGACGCCACCCAGGGAAGCTGGGACAGGCGGCCTTGGAGGCGTGGATGTCGAAGCGCTCGAGCTTCCGGTAGGTGTGGTCGGAGCCGACGGTGAGGTAGTAGCGGCCGTTGGCTCGGATAAGGACGGGCTCGACCTCGCCAGACGTGGCGGTGCCGTCGACCTCGATCTCATGGTTGGTGCTCAGCAGGTTGGCGTCGAGCTCGTAGAACGCCGGGATTTTATCGGGCTCCGGTACGCCGATGGCCGCAAGCTCCTCGATGTGGTGGCGGACGGCCGTCAGGTCACGGCCGGTGTAGCCGGCAACCACCAGATGCGTCGGCGCGACGGTCACCTCATCGCCGGCCTCTGTCCGGAACCTGAGCTGAGTGAGTGCGGTGGTCATGAGAGGACCGTCCCTCCTGCAGCCCTCACGGGGAGGGTTGCGACCTCGCGGTCACAGCGGGTGCGCGCTCTGTGGCTCACGCCGAGCGATGGCTGGCCTGCGTTATGGTGGCATCGCCGGGTCGAGGCCCTCTGACCGGCTTCAGGAACACGCCCCGTCGAGGGCTGATTTATGAGCTTCCGGCGGACGTCCTCCACCGAGTGGTGCTCCTTCATATGCGGGCGGGGAGTGCAACGTAGCACCCCGCAGCCGGATCGGGGCGGCGACGAAGCACAGCTCGGTTACCTTGTCCCGGGACAGCTCCTCAAGGTTCACCAGCTCGATCATCGGCACACCTGCCTCGGCGAGGAAGTGGCAGTGACCCGGCAGCCAGTTGTCCTCGTGCTGGGACGGCCCGACCTCGACGCACTCCTGGTCGGCCGCGACGGCGATGACCTCCTGCTCGGCCAGCCGCTAGCTGACCCCGCACGACCGGATCTGGCGTTCCTGACCGCCACCTGGACCGAGCACACGGCAGCCCTCGGCATCGGATGCGTTCAGGTGCCCGGCCGCTGTCTCCCGCTCGCCGCCCCCCGCCCTGGTGCGCCTATGAACCCAGCCCACCGCTTCCGTGCACTCGGTCAGACCTCGCCGACGACAATGCAGTGACCGGTTTACGAATGGCGGCGTCACCGCGCCCGGGGGGGGGCAGACCTGGGGCCGTATCAGGCAACATTTGCCCTGTTGTGAAGTGACGCGTGTCGATCTCGCGGGTCAGCCTTCGGAGGGACGCGGGGCGCGCAGGTGCGCCCGTTCCCTCAGCTCCTCCTCGTCGACCACCGTGAGCATCGGCTGACCCGGCGCGCACACCATGGTCACCACGAACTTGGTCGATGCGTCCGACAGGGCGTTGCCGTCCTGGTAGTGGATCACGTCACCGCCTGGCTCCCAGAACGTCCCACCGGCCTCGACCACACGCTCCGGCTCGCCCTCAAGCTCGAACCGGACCGCGCCCTCCGTGACGTAGCCGAACGACGGGCCCGAGTGGCGATGCGGAGGGAGACCGGGGTGACCGGGAGGCCACTCGACGAGAATGGTCATTCCCGAACCACCTTCGGGAAAGAAGGGCGGAGTGACTTCCTGCAGCAACTTGACTTCGGGCGGCAAGGAGACCTCGTTGGCGGTCCCGTGCTCTGGGTTCTTCTCTGACATGCACCACACCTCCGTAAGCCTGCCCGGAATGGACGATCTTGCGTCGGCCAAGCATTCCGCAGGTGTACCGACCCACTCGTTCGGCGGTGACCAAGTTCGCCGGTTCCTGGCTCACACAACTCGCTTCGCAATGAGGACAAGCCACAGCCCGTATCCGTGACAGGCGGTGTGCCTTCTGCCTGGCCCGAACGGTCTCGAGACCACCCTGCCTTCCGTCGGCAACCGCCACAATCCGGGAGCCAGCGGCATCGAGACCGCATCGCACCATGCCATCGACAGGCATCTCGTGCCGTATCACGCAACGTTTCCTCTGTTCTGATGTGACGCGCCGCTGGGTGCTGGTGCAGGCGGTGCGTCACCATGAGTCTGTCCGGGTGGCAGAGCCGCGCCCAGCTCGACACCGTCGCCGACATGCTGGGACGACAGTTCCCCAAGGTCCAGGCCATGCTCCTGGAGGCCCATGAGTGGTGACAAAGCGCTCGATGCCGTGCAGGCGGCGCCTGGACGGGTCGCTGGGGGAGCGTAAAGATGCCCGTGCCGTCGTTGTCGCCCGTGAGCAGGTCCTTCTCCACGCCGAGGCAGCCGTTGAGCGGGCGAGGTCCACTTCCCTGTCCCTCGACGGTATGGAGGAGAGCCCGCCCCGGCGCACCCCGTCGCGCAGCGGGTGTCCCAGCCCCGGACCCTGACGGTCGAGGTGTGCATTGATGGCGATGAACACGATGCCGCGGTCGGCGCCGTCGTCGTCCAGGGCGCCGGCCGGCAGAGGCGGCCCGTAGCTCGTGCTCCGCCGAATCAGGCGGTGGAGGTCGACGTCACCGATGATCTCCGAGTCACGCGGATTGGCACGCCTGGCGTGGGCGCCATGGGAGCAGACCGCGCCATGCGGATCACATGAGCGGCCGATTTCGGCGCTGACCTGGGCGAACGGCCGGGGCGCAGCCTCGCCGGGTTCCGTTGCTTTCACCGTGATTCCCCGCTGCTCCCCGCTCGCTCTGGTGCGCTTGTGGTGCGGCAGCGGTGCTGTGTCAGAAAGGGGCAGTGTCAGTGAGCAGCTTTGACCGCCGGTTCGATGGCTGCAGCGTGAGTCAGGATGTCAGTGGCGTGATGTTCACTGAGTCCCATGGAGGATTCGGAAGTCGCTGCCGCCATCTGGAAGATCATCGACTCGTCCGTCGTGGGCGGATCACCGGTCATTCTTGAGGCGCCGGGGGGCACCAGTCTGAGGGAACTGCTTGCCGAAGTGGGCCGGTGGGCAGGCAGGCCCCGCAACCTCGCCGCGGACGGCTTCACCGACCCGTCACTCACTGAGCGCACTGGACTGCCGCTCGTCGAGCCGTTCGGGGACGAGCTGCTCGAGATGCGGGGCTGGGCCTACAAGGCTCACTGGATCGGTTGCGGCAGCGTCGGCACCTCACACCGGGAGCGTGTGGTCGTGGTGATTGCCCAGCGTGAGGACCCTGCGGTCGCCGGGTTCCCTGAGGGTGCCTCCTGGGCCGAGAAGCTGCGCATCCTCACCGGCTGGGAACCGGTGCCGCAGCCGGCCGTCGACTGGCCTGCCGTCGAGGCCGATCTGGGCACCCCGCTGCCGAGGGATTACAAGGAGATCGTCGACCTCTTCGGTCCGGGCGGCTTCGACGACTACGTCGACCTCCTTGTCCCCGGAGCCCTGGGCATGGACCTCGTGGTGTGGGCCAAGAGCGATGGCGATGCCACCGACCTGTGGGAGCCCCATGCCGGCTACCCGGCACCGGGGGGTCTCCTGAGATGGGGAGCGTCAGAGCAAGAGCTCGACTTCGTCTGGCAGACCAGGACGGCCGATCCGGACGACTGGCCCATCCTCGTGGGCGACTTCGGCGACTGGGAGCGATTCGACTGCGGTCTGGGCGAGTTCCTCTTCCGCATGCTCACAGATGTGCAGTACGGGTTCCCCACAAGCCACCTGCACGCTCACTTCTTTCAAAGGCACGATCTCCGATCCGTTGAGGGATGACTCAGCCGCAGCACTCCCCGTGCAGGCATGCCGCGCTCTCAGCTTGGGAAGCTAAGGGCATCTGGGGCTGGCTCCGAGGCTGACCTGCGGCCGATCGGTGTCAGCGCCTGGTGCGAGGTCGGCTGATTCCCCGGTGTTCCCCGTGGTTCCCCGCACGATCTGGCACGGCTCTGGCACGACCTCTTCGTCCCGAACCATGGGCACGGTGGTCTCGGCAACGGGTGAATCATTTCACCCGTTGACGACAGAAGGTGCCCGTGCCCCATCCGTGTCGTGCCGGGAACCACGGTGGCGAGCGGGCGCGGCGCAGCGCAACGGCCCCTGACCGATTCGCCTCGGAGTTCCGGGCACGGCACGCCCAGATAGGCCCCGGGGACAACCCGCAGGCCACCGTATTCCTGTGCGGCGCCTACCCGTTCTCCGGCGATGTCGGCGGCGGACTGCTCGACGCACTGCCCCAGGTCATGACCCTCTCGGCGGCCGACGACGACCCCCCGCGGGACGTGATCACTTTGCTCTCCCGCGAACTGGTCCGGAACGAACTCGCCCAGCAGATCGTCCTGGACCGCCTTCTGGACCTGCTCCTCGTCCTGGCCATCCGCAGCGACTTCCGCCGCAGCGCGACCGCACCGCGCTGGTACCGGGCATCCGCGGACCCGCGGCTGGGTGCCGCGCTGGAGGCCATGCACGAGAACGTGGCGCACCCGTGGACGGTCCCCGAACTCGCCGCGATCAGCGGCCTGTCCCGCGCCGCCTTCACTCGGGCGTTCCGGGACGCACTCGGCCAGGCCCCCATGCAGTACCTGACCGAATGGCGCATGACCCTCGCCCGCGACCACCTGCGTGCCGACGATCTCAGCCTGGCCCAGATCGCCGACGCCGTCGGCTACGGCTCGCCCTTCGCGTTCGCCGCAGCCTTCCGCCGACATCACGGAGAACCACCCGGAACCTGGCGGCAGAGGGAACGAACGACCGCAAAGGCGCGACTGCTGACCACGCACCCTGGCTCGTGAGCAGTGTTCGACCCAGTTTGCCGGGCGGCAGGACTCCGCCGTCCGCCGCGGCTATTCCATAGGTGGTCGCTCTGCGTATTCAGCTGTGGGGCCCGGTCGCCGAGCCGATCCGGCGGCCGTTGCTGCCGGGCCGGACTGTGGTCTCCGGCTCGACCGGTCGGATATATCGGTTGCTCCGTCCCGCGCTCGCGTTCTGCCAGGGCCTCTGTCATGCGTCCTGGCAGGGTGATCGGCGATGGCTCCACATGAGATCTCACGTTCTGCGGGCGGCGTCCGTCTACCGGGTGAGAGAGGGGAGACGTGGATGAGCACCCGACACGTCGTGATCGAGACGTACCTGGGGCCGATCACGATCGTCGCCAGGGACGAGGCGATCACCGGCCTGTACTTCAGGCACCATGTCCGCCGGCCTTCGCAGGAGGCGTTCGGGCCCGAGGTCGGCGACTCGACGGACTCGCTGCTGAACGAAGCGGTCCGTCAGCTGTGCGATTACCTGGCGGGGCGGCGCAGGAACTTCGATCTTCCGCTCGAGGCCGAGGGTAACTCGTTCCAACATGCCGTCTGGGACATCGTGAAGAGCATCCAGTGCGGGGACACGACCACCTACGGCCGTATCGCCGAGCAGGTCGGAGACCGCGGTCTCGCGCAGAAGGTCGGGCAGGCCGTGGGTGCGAACCCGCTGTGCATCTTCGTCCCGTGCCACCGAGTCGTCGGTGCCAGCGGGGCCCTGACCGGGTACGCCGGCGGGATGAAGCGCAAGCAGGCGCTGCTGGAGCTCGAGGAGCCGCCCGCGGGCGACGCCGGACGGTTGTTCTGACCGGGAAACTCACGTTTGCCGCCGCACGTACGTCTTCAATGGGATGGACATGAAACAACCGTTCGAGAGTGTGGTGGCGCAGCACGGCGCGACCGTGCTGCGCGTCTGCCGGGTCGTCCTCGGCCCGCACGATGCGGACGACGCGTGGTCGGAGACCTTCCTGGCCGCCATGCGCGCCTATCCCGATCTGCCGGAGACGGCGAACGTGGAGGCGTGGCTGGTGACGATCGCGCACCGCAAGGCGATCGACGTGCTGCGCGCCGCGAAGAGGAGCCCCCTGCCGGTCGACGAAGTACCGGAAGCGCCGGCAGGGCAGGGCGTCCCGGACCCCGAGGCCGCCGGTTTGTGGGCCACGGTGAAGGAACTGCCCAGCAAGCAACGCCAGGCCATCGCCTACCGGTATGTGGCGGGGCTGACCTACGCCGAGATCTCGGAGATCCTCGGCGGCACCGTCGAGGCGGCCCGAAGAGCCGCCGCGGACGGGCTCAAGAATCTCAGGAAACATTATCCGGGCGCGATCACGAAAGGAGCATCGTCGTGAGCGACATGCGCAACGATGACGACATGGCCGTCCTGCTGTCGACAGCCGTGGACGCCGACACTCTCAGTCGCCTCCACCGCCGTCTGGAGCAGGCCGCAGAGCAAGCCGACCTGATCGATGTCGCTTACACGACCATCGACTCGCCCGTCGGCAAGCTGCTGCTCGCCGCCACCCCGAAGGGGCTGGTCCGTGTGGCGTACGCGGGCGAGGACCACGACCGGGTCCTGGAAGCCCTCGGCCAGAAGCTCGGCCCGCGCATCCTGCGCGCCCCCAAGCGACTGGATGAGGCGGTTCGCGAGATCGACGAGTACTTCGCCAGGCGCCGCCAGGTCTTCGACCTGACGCTGGACCTGTCGCTGTCGCGCGGATTCCGGCGCCTGGTGCAGACGCATCTGCCCGAGATCGAGTACGGCCAGACCCGTAGCTACCGCGACATGGCCGAGCTCGTCGGCAACCCCAAGGCCGTCCGGGCGGTGGGCACCGCCTGCGCGACCAACCCGCTGCCGATCGTCGTCCCGTGCCACCGCGTGCTGCGCACCGACGGCACCCTCGGCGGCTACATCGGTGGGCTCGAGGCCAAGACCACTCTGCTGGACCTGGAGGCTGCGGCATGAGCACCACGACAGCGACCGGGCAGAAGACGGACCGGTGGCGCCGCCGCGTCGAGTCCGGCGACTGGGAGGCGATCACCGCGGAGGTCAACGAGTACGGCGGCGCGTTGCTGCCGCAGCTGCTGACCTCCGAGGAGACCGCGGAGATCAGGAAGCTGTACGAGCAGGACGGCCTGTTCCGCAGCACCGTCGACATGGGCCGCCACCGCTTCGGCGAAGGCCAGTACCGGTACTTCAACACGCCGTACCCGGAGCCGGTCGAACGGCTCAAGCAGGCGCTGTACCCGAGGCTGCTGCCCATCGCCCGCGACTGGTGGACCAAGCTGGGCAGGCCCGCGCCGTGGCCGGACTCGTTCGACGAGTGGCTGCAGATGTGCCACGACACCGGCCAGACGAAGTCCACGGCGATCCTGCTCCGCTACCGGGAGAAGGACTGGAACGCCCTGCACCGCGACCTGTACGGCGACCTCGTGTTCCCGCTGCAGGTCGTGATCAACCTCAACGAGCCCGGTGTGGACCACACGGGCGGCGAGTTCCTGCTCCTGGAACAGCGCCCGCGCGCTCAGTCCCGGGGCACGTCCACGCTGCTGCCGCACGGTCACGGATACCTGTTCACCACTCGCGACCGGCCCGTCAGGTCCGCCCGCGGATGGTCCGCCGCGCCGGTTCGCCACGGCGTGTCCGCCATCCGGTCCGGCGAACGTCACACCCTTGCCCTCGTCTTCCACGACGCCGCATGAGCGACGCGATGAACACCTACACCCTCCTGGGGGCCGACGGCCGGTCCTACCGGTCGCCGGTCAAGGGAGAGTGGGGCGGCCACCGTGGCTCGAAGATCTACGGACGGCTCGACTGCCCCGCCGCCCTGCACGCCATCGCCCGCGGCGGCTACGTGAAGCACCGGGTCTTCTTCGCCGACGAGGCCACCGCGGTCGCCGCCGGGTTCCGGCCCTGCGCCGCCTGCTGCAAGGACCGCTACCAGCGGTGGAAGACAGCCCGAGAGAACGGCCGACCATGGACCCCCTGACCAGCCCCTTGCTGAAGAGGCCGGCGAGCTACGACGCGGACCTGACGGCCACGGCCGCCGAGGTCGCGGCCATCGTCCGCCTGGCTCGCGAACGCCGCGCCCACACCGTCGTGATCGGCTCCGGCCGCACCCCGCACGCGCTTGAGACCTCACGCCTGATCGAATCGGCCTGGGACCACGCGGGAGGCACCACCCTCGTCACGATCACCTGGCCCGAGACCGGGGCCTCCTGGCTGCGCCACGCGTCACGGTTCGCCGATGCCAACCCCGACCTGTGGGTGATGACCGGCCCGGCGACCGGCTGGGCTCAGATGACCCGGCGGCTGCTGTGGTCGACGCCGTGGCGCCCCGAACGCACCCTGGCGAACGCCGCGATCGGTGACCCGCGCACGCTCGCACTCGTCGGCCTGATCAACCTGAACGGCCTGGCCGGCGCGACCGCCCACGGCACCACCTGGCTCGTCGAGGACGACACCCTCCAGCACCCCACCCGCACGGAGGACCGGCCATGACAGCGCTGTTCACTCCACAACTCCCCGAGCGCGACGCGCAGGAGATCACCCCGGGCGCCACCCATGTCCCGAACTGGCTGACCCTGGAACAGCAGCAGTGGATCGCACACCGGTTCCACGAGTGGGCGCGAGGCCCCGTCCCCCTGCGCGCCGCAACGGTCCGCGGACACCAGATGTCCGTGCGTACCGTATGCCTGGGCTGGCACTGGCAGCCGTACCGGTACACGAGAGCGGCCACCGACGTGAACGGAGCCCGTGCCCTTCCGTTCCCCGACTGGATGATCCGACTGGGGCGCCATGCCCTTCAGGCCACCGGACACGACACGGCCACGACCGGCTCGTACACGCCGGACACCGCGCTGGTGAACTACTACGACACCAACGCCCGACTGGGGATGCATCAGGACAAGGACGAGGAATCTCGCGCCCCGGTCGTGTCGCTGTCCATCGGCGACACTTGCACGTTCCGCTTCGGCAACACCGAAAGCCGCACAAAGCCCTACTCGGACCTGCTGCTGGCCTCCGGTGACCTCTTCGTCTTCGGCGGACCCGCCCGCCTCGCCTTCCACGGTGTCACCAAGGTGCATGCTGACACCGCCCCCGCAGGGTGCGGCATCAGCAGTGGCCGGATCAACATCACGATGCGTATGACAGGGCTCGACGGGTGATCGCGTGACACAGGAAGCCAGCCACACCACTACCGCCGACCCCGGCGTCGTCGTCGGAGAGGACGGACTCGCCCGGCCCGCATGGGCGGCCGTCGACCCCCTGCTGCGTGACTACTACGACTCCGAATGGGGCATGCGGGTCACCGACGAACGCGGCGTCTTCGAGCGCGTCAGTCTCGAAGGCTTCCAGGCGGGTCTGTCCTGGGCGACGATCCTGCGCAAACGACCCGCGTTCCGTGCGGCGTTCGACGACTTCGATCCGGACGTGATCGTCGCGTACACCGAGACCGACGTCGAACGGCTGATGGGCGACGCCGGCATCGTGCGCAACCGGCAGAAGATCCAGGCGGCCATTACCAACGCCCGCGCCACCATCAGGCTGCGCGAGGACATGGGCCTGGCCCGCCTGGTGTGGTCCTTCCGGCCCGAGACCACCCCCCGCCCCCGGACCTTCGCGGAGATCCCCACGAAGTCCGCCGAGTCCATCGCGCTGTCGAAGGAACTGCGACGGCGCGGCTTCGCCTTCGTCGGTCCGACCACCATGTACGCGCTCATGGAGGCGATCGGCATCGTCGACACCCACCTGCTGGACTCGCACCGGCGCGGCAGCTCCGGAGTCTGGACATCGTGACCCTGCTCCGCCTCTTCCCCCAGGGCCCCACCGACTGTGGGACCGCGCTGCGGATGCTGGCCGCCCACGCGATCCCAGGAGCTGAAGAAGCAGACGTCGCGGGCCGCACCCACACCAGACTCCTGCACCACGCAGGGGCGCCTGTACGAGTGACGGTGACCTTCGCCGAGGACCAGGTCACCGTCGACCTGCCCGACGAGATCCCCGACCCCGACGGCCTGGCGGTGCCGATTCGTCGCTGACTGGACCTCGACTCCGACACCGCACGGATCGCCGACGCCCTCGCCACCGACCCGCTGATCCGCCCGCTGGTCGAGCACCGGCCCGGCATCCGGCTCATCGGCTACCCCGACGAGTTCGAAGCGGTCATCGCGACGGTCGTCGGCCAGCAGGTCTCGCTCGCCGCGGCCCGCACCTTCATGGGCAGGCTCGTCGCCGCCTACGGAACGCCGGCAGGCGGGCTGAAGACTCTCCCCGCACCACGAGAGCTCGCGGCGATCCCCGACGCGGAACTACAGGCGGCCGTCGGCCTCACCCGCGCACGGACCCGCACCCTTCGGGCCGTCGCCCAGAGGTGGGCGGACGGATTCACCCTCGCGCACCTCACCGCCAACGAGGCACGCCGAGCCCTGCTCGAACTCCCCGGCATCGGCCCCTGGACCACGGACTACCTCACCGTGCGCGCACGGCAGCACCCCGACACCTTCGCCCCCGGCGACCTGGTCGCCCGCAGGGCACTCGGATCCGTCACCGCCGACCAGGCCCGGACCACCGCCGAGCGGTGGGCGCCATGGCGCTCCTACGCGCTCATGCACCTGTGGGCAAACGCCGCCTACGCACCGCCCGGGAAGGAAAGGACGCGCGCCTGAAGCCAGATCCGGATCTCACACTCCTGCGCGAACCGACGTCTTCCTTATGCCGGGAGGCAACCTCCCGGCGCCGCTGACCCAAGTCAGCTCAGCGTGTCCGTGGCCGTCACGCGCCCGACGGCCAGGGGCACCGCTGCAACAAAAGGCGTGCAGGAGGAAAACGAATGGCCGATCGACAGGGCAAGACATACGACCTGACCGATTTCGACGCCTCCAAATTTAGGGCGGAGAGGCGGCGCGCGACCGCTGCCACCTACTCCTTCCCGAACCTCTCGGAGGAAAGATCCCGGTCGGCCCAGCTCGGCAGGGCGGTCGGAGATCTTCTCCAGTCCGCCATGTTCTTCGGTGGAATCGACGTGCTGCCCTTCACGATCCGCGACGAAAGTCTCGTCGTCGTAGCGCGCCAGGGCAACGAAATGGTCGGCATCTCGGTCATCGACCCGACCGGCGATATCGCTCGTGATGTCGTGACGTGGATGGAACCTACCCAGGAGACGTGGGTGGCGCACGTGCTCAAGATCGAGCTTCTGCGCAACGCCCGCGCTGCAGGCATCGACCGCGTGATCGTCCAAAGCGGTACAACGACAGAGGCCATCTACGAGGCCCTCGGCCTGCACTCCAGCGAGGCAGCCGCCTGACCGGAGGCATCAAGACCCCTCGCCGTGCAGTCTTCGACCCCGCCCCTCTCATCACCGGCCAGCCCGCCGGCCTTGCCACGGCCGGCCCACGAAGGCGCCACGGCCGCCCCGCGACCGCCATGAATGCCCATCCCGGCATGACCCCGCAGAGCCTGCAGCAGTGCGCCCTGAACTCTCCGAAAAGACTCGCACGCACATACCACTAGCCCTTCAGTTCGATCCCATAAATCTCCATCTCCGATCTCACGTTTCGGATCCGGCGAACGTCTTCGGAATGTCATAACGCCGATGGCGAATCGGTGACAACAACAGAAAGGACAGACCCATGTCGCTCGAAGAGAACAAGGCCATCGTCGGCCGGTGGTTCACCGAGTTCTGGGGCAACCCCTTCAACCCCGGCATCATCGACGAACTCGCCGCCCCGGACATCCGGTTCGAGTACTCGCTGCACAGGCCCATGCGCGGCCGGGACGAGGTGCGCGCCTTCGCGACCAACTTCCGCACCGCGTTCCCGGACCTCAACTTCTGGGGCACCGCGGACCTCATCGCCGAGGGCGACTACGTCGTCGGACAGTGGGAGGGCGGCGGCACACACACCGGGCCGATCGTCTTCGACGACCTGCCCATCGGCTCCGCGCCGGCAGCGTCCGGCAAGACGCTCCGCTTCACCGGCAAGACGGTGATCAAGGTCCAGGACGGCCTCATCGTCGAAGAGCTCGGACTCGACGACGGCGTGAAGGTCCTCCAGCAGCTCGGCATCATCCCGACCGCCTGAGCCTGAGCGCCAGCAGCGAGCCGGAGGGGCCTTGCTCTGTACGGCAGACCCCTCCGGCAGTTCCAAGATGCCAGCCGGGGGCGTGAAGAACGTGATGCCGCACGCCCTCGGGGTTCACCCGGATCAGCTTGGCAGTGAAAGCCCCCTCGCCCCCGAACGCGATCGCGTTGGCAACTCGCCACCGAACACTCCGGCGAAGGGGGCCGGTCCAAGAGCAACAGCTCAACCCGTCTCCACTGCACGACCGAGAAGAAGTGCCACGCTAAAGACTGTCCCGTATAAGGGTGTGAGCTGGGGGTTTGCCTGACGGTATGGCGGCTGCTGACCACGCACCCCGGCTCGTGAACGGTGTTCGGCCCAGCTCGCCGGGCGGTAGGACCCCGCCGTCCGACCGCAGCAGCATGGAAGCGCGGACTTCCGACCGTGACTGTTTCATAGTAGGGCTCCGTTAGGTCTTCTCGGCCCTGTTTGGGGCATGTTGGACGTTGTGGACGCACATGAAGTGAACCGTGCTCGGGCGAAGTTGACGTTATTCGTAGCGGATGTCTTCGCATCGGTGCCACGCAAGGATCAGCGGGCGAAGGGTGACTGCTACCTGCGAGGGCTGATGCTGGATGGGCGGCGCAAGTCGATCCAGCCGATGGCGGAGCGACTGCCGGACGGCAACGAGCAGAACCTGCAGCAGTTCGTGAACCAGTCGACCTGGGATCCGATGCCGGTGCTCCGGCGCATCGCGGAGCGCATGGTGCCGCTGATCGGCCCAGATGCCTGGGTGGTCGATGACGTGTCGTTCCCCAAGGACGGGAAGATGTCGGTGGCGGTCGCGCGCCAGTACTGCGGGGCGTTGGGCAAGCAGGCCAACTGCCAGGTCGCGGTCAGCGTGCATGCGGTCTCCGATGCCGCGTCCTGTCCGCTGCAGTGGCGGTTGTTCGTCCCCCAGGAGTGGGTCGACGATCCGGGACGGCGGTGCAAGACCGGAATTCCACCGGAGGTAGGGCACCGGGAGAAGTGGCGCCTGGCCTTGGACAGCATCGATGAACTGGCCGGGTGGGGCATGGTCCCGCCGGTGCTGGTGGCCGACGCCGGCTATGGGCAGAACGCCGACTTCCGCGACGGCCTGGACAGCCGGGGCATCGGCTATGTCGTCGCCATCCGCTCGGATGTGACCGTCCACCCGCACGACGCCGAGCCGGTCACGCCGCCCTGGTCGGGCAACGGCCGCAAGCCGCAGCCCCGCTACCGGGACAAGCCCTCCCCGGTGGCCGCGCTGGCGGCCGGCCGGGGACGGCAGGCCTTCACCGAGGTGACCTGGCGGGAAGGCTCCCGCGGACCGGTGCGCTCACGCTTTTTGGCCCTGCGGCTGCGGCCGGCCGGGATCCGATCCCGCCGCCTGGCCCGGGCCACCGCCACCGCGCGGGAGGGCTGCTGGAACGGTGTCCTGCCCGAGGTCACGCTGCTGGTCGAATGGCCCGAAGACGCCGAAGCACCCACCGACTACTGGCTGTCCAACCTGCCCGCCGCCACCTCGATGGCTGAACTGGTCCGCCTGGCCAAGATCCGCTGGCGCATCGAGCACGATTACCGGGAACTCAAGCACGGCCTGGGCCTGGACCACTTCGAGGGCCGCTCCTGGACCGGGTGGCACCACCACGTCACCCTGGTCACCGCCGCCCACGCGTTCCTCACGGAACAGCGCCTGATCCCAAAAGCCGATACAGCGGACTCACCCTCTACCAGATCCTCGACACCATCCAAGACCTGCTGAACTGCTGGACCGGCACCTGCACCACATGCCACCGCCCGCTGCCCAGAACGTCCACCACCAGCCCAAACCCAAGAGCCAGAGCAACCTAACGGAGTCCTAATAGGTGGTCGCTCGTGAAACACCCGGCCACGCGGCGGTCCACCTGCGGCGATCATGTTTCATGAGTTGTTGCAAACGACTGGACGTCTGAAACGCCCTCATGAAACACTCCGAGGTCGTGAGCGACGACTTCAAGCGCGTGGAATCGCACGACTGTCCGATGTCCACCTGCGCCGCCCCCGCGGGCTCCCCGTGCCGGACCGGCAAGGGCAAGGTGGCGATCCAGTACCACACCGCCCGCTTCCGCCTCGTGCCCCAACTCGCCAAAGCCCTCAGCGTGCCGATCCCCGCCGTACGCAAGCCGGGTTCGGCGTGGACCGAGCTGCCCCGGCCGGTGAGCGCCGGCACCGAACCGGTCGGGCACGTCCGCCTCGGGTACGCCCGCGCCTCGACCGCCCGGCAGTCCCTCGACGCGCAGCTCGACTCCCTCGCCGAAGCCGGGGTCTCCCGGGTCTTCTCGGAGAAGATCTCCACCCGCGCCACCAAGCGCCCGGAGCTGGACGCCGCCGTGAAGCTCGCCGGGGAGATCCGCTCCTCCGGCGTCGCCGTCACCCTCGTCGTCCACGAGCACAAGCGACTCGGCCGCGGCATCGAACTCGCCATGCTCGCCGAGGAGCTAAAGGCGAGCGACGTCGGCCTGGAGTTCCTCACCGGGGAGCTGAAAGGCTCGCACGACCCCTCCGGCATCGTGTTCACCGTGCTCGCGGCCATGTCGGGCATGGAGCGTGAGTACATCCGGGACCGCACCCTCGAAGGCCACGAGTCCGCCCGCAAGCGCGGCAAGACCATCGGCGGCGCGGGCGTCACCGACGAGTCCATGCTGTCCATGGCCCTCCACCTGCGCGACCAAGAGATGAGCCTGCGCGACATCGCCAAACGGCTCGTCATCACCACCGGCGCGAAGAAGGGACAGCGCCCCTCACCCGCCACCGTCATGCGGATGCTCCGCGAACACGACGAGCAGGCCGCCACGGCGGTGACCAAGTGATCACCCGGCTACTTTGCGGCTGGTGTCTGAGCTAGGACACCAGGTCCTAGCCAGCGCGTCCGGACACCGCCACGGGAACCCACCACTGACACGCCATCCACTGACACCAAACCGAGCGATCGCAGCCAGCATCGCTTCGTACCTCTTGGCCTCCTGCCGCTCGCGCCAGTCCCACTCCACATGGCCGGGCCTTGGCGGCGGGCGGCGGGCGGCGGGCGGCGGGCGGCGGGCGGCGGGCGGCGGGCGGCGGGCGGCGGGCGGCGGGCGGCGGGCGGCGGGCGGCGGGCGGCGGGTGCAGCCTAGCCGTCTCCGCCACGCATAGCAGGTGCGCGCGGTCTCCTGGCGCGGCGAGCAGTTCCTGGTCCTCACCGGATACGAGCCGGGCGAAGCAGGCCGCAGCCCGCAGGAAGACGCCCGCCCAGGGCGGTACGGGGTAGGCGGCACAGCCGTCGGTGTAGCGGGCGCGGTCGTGCAGGGCGAGCGTGGCCGCGGCGTCGTCGTAGTCGCGAGGACGTGCGGTAGCGAGTTGTTTCGAGGACGGCAAGGTCGTCCTGGTCGACGGCAGCCGGATCGAGCCCGACGCCGTGATCGCCGCGACCGGGTATGTCCGCGCCCTGGAGGGGCTCGTCGGTCCTGGACGCCCGCGGCAGGCCGGTGCTCCACGGCGCCGCTGCCCGCAACGCCCCCGGCCTGTACTTCACCGGCTTCACCAACCCGATCAGCGGGATGTTCCGCGAACTGGCCAACGACGCCGAGAAGATCGCGAAGGCGGAGGCGCGTCGCGCGGAGAAGACCCGCGCGACGCGCAGAGACAAGGGTGCCTTTCGGGGCGCTGGTGTGCGCTAGTTCACGGTGAGTACGGCCGTGTTGTTCCTGGGGTTCGGGTCGTGGCGGAACTCGCCGAACTCGGGATGGATGCTGACCTCACCCGTCGCTCCGGGCACCACCGTGTCGATCCGGAGCTTGAAGGCGAAGGAGCGCTCCGTGTTCTCCAGCACCCAGTAGGGCAGCGAGCAGTCGTAGCGCGGGGCGCCGGTGCGGTTCGGGTAGTAACTGCCGGAGAGGGTGCGCGGCCCGCAGCCCTCCGGAACACCGGTGACCGTGGTGCCGGGCGGAACGATCAGCCGGACCGCGGCGACCGGGTCCCCGGAGCCCAGGTTGCCCAGCCAGCCGGGACCGTTGTTCCTGAAGGTGAGCGACGCGGTGACCGTCTCGCCCGCCGCGCCCTGGACCGCAGCGCCGGTCACCGAGAAGTCGGCGGTGTTGTCCGCGCCGATCTGTAGCGCCACATAGCTGTTGTAGCCCCCCAGGTTGGTCGCGCCGACCGGGTCCGCCGAGATGTCCACCCGCTCCTGGAGCGCCTGCCGGGTGAGTGCGACCCGCAGCGGCTGGGGCAGTTTGAAGGAGGCGCCCGGGGCCAGATCCTGTGCGAAGGTGCAGTCCGCGTACGACATCGGGGCGTACTCGTCCCCGCTCGACGTCGTGTAGGTGCAGGCGTCGTACCGGTTGAGGTACTGCACCCCGTACGAGGCCATCATCCTGATGGTGAAGCCGTGCGCGGTCTCGTTGCCGTGGTTGGTGAGCGTGAGCGGGAGCTTCTGCTTGCTGCCCGGCCGGGCGTGCTCGATGTCCTTGCCGGCCGTGAGCGCGAGGTCGGGTCCCGACGCGACTGTGACCGTGGTCTCGAAGCTGTCCCGGGGCGCGGTGAGCGTGCCGTCCGGGCCGCCGGTGGCCGTCGCTTCGAAGGTGATGCGGCCCTGCGCGCCGACCGACGCCCCGTCGGCCGCGCGGACCTTGAGGTGCACCTCGCCGCCGGTGTTCCCGGTCCCCGGCACCTCGGGCACGTCGCACACCGCGGTCGCGCCGCTCGGCGTGCAGTTGTCCGGCCAGGTGATCTCGGCGACCCCGGCGAGACCGGAGGCGTCCACGGTGAGCCGACCGTCGGTCACAGTGAAGTGGTCGTTGTCGTGGCTGAGCCTGACATCGAGCGTGCGGGTGAGCGGTGTCCCGCCGTTGATGCCGAGCGGCAGGGTCGGCTCGTACGGGGCGTTGATCCAGAGTTGGTCGGTCTCCGGCTCGGTCTCGGCGAACGCGGGAGCGGTGGTGAGCCCCAGGGTGACGAGTCCGGCAGCGAGCGTCGTACAGGCTCCGAGCCGCAGTGCGCGGCGGACGGAGTCAGCTCTCATTACATCTCCAGGTGAGAGACGGTCAGGTCACGCGGCTGGCGTGGTCGCCGATCAGCGGCCCACGCCGGGCCACATCTCCTTGACGATCAAGGAGGGTTGAGGGTTGTACGACGATGCTGACGGATGGTCAACGCTGCGAAATTCATCGCAAGACACCTTCCCGAGCCGCACGAGACGGAGCTTGGCGGGGAGCCGGCTCACGAACTGCTGGCCACAGTGCACGCAGATCTGCTGTGTCCCCCGTCGGGACGCAGCATCAGCTGGGCAGACTGCTACCCGAGCGCGGACATGCTTCCGCTGCCCCGTAAGGCCGATTTGCTGTTGGAGCCGAACGGCAAGCCGGGCCCACTCCCAGAGCACCTGGTGGGCGACGAGCAAGCGGAGCGAGCCCGTCGGCTCGCGGTCCGGATTCGACAGGAAGCCAGCCGCCGCGGCATCGGCTGACGTTGCAGCCGGACCCTCTTCAGGCCTTGGCCAGCATCGTGCTGGCCGGACGGGCTGACGGTCCAATGCCGACGCCCACCCCTGAGTGCCTGGGGTGGGCGCCGTGTTCGTTCGTATGGCCATGGCCAGGCCCTCCCTCGGATGCCTCCTGAGGGGGGCCGAAATGTGGGCTAGTGCTCTGACCGCATAGGTTCACCGGGTTGTTCAGGCTGCGCCGTGAGCGGGCGTCCGCCCCAGCGGATGGCTTTCTCGCCGGATGCGGTGCGTTCCTTGCGTTCGGTGGCCAGGACGTCGCGGTGGCGGGCGTTCGCGTTGCGCCAGCGCAGGTAGGCGAGCAGGGCTCGGAGCTGCACGGTTGTGGTTGGGATAGTGCCAGTTCAGGAAGTCCCAGGGGCAGGCGTCCGGCGTGAGGTGGCGGGGAGTCGCTCCTGCAGCGGCCTCAGTGCTGTGGTCGGTCAGGCAGTGGGCTCAGGAGTGCGACAGCGCATAGCACGGGGATCAGCGCGGCGAGCGTCCAGGTCAGGCCGGCGAGCTGAGCGGCCCAGCCGATCACGGCGGGGCCGAACAGGGTCCCCGCGTAGGTGAAGGTGGTGAATCGGGAGATCAGTGTCGCGGCTTCCGGGCTGTCGGCCTTCGCCTGCCCGACCGCGCTGTAGGCCAGCGGGATCAGGACCGAGGCGCCCGCGCCCGCGACGGCGAACCCGCCGATGGCCGTGACCGGGTTCGGCGAAAGCAGCGCCATCGCCAGGCCGCAGGCCGCGACGAGGCCGCCGGTGCGGAACAGGGCCGGGGCGGCGTAGCGGAGGGCCAGGCGGTCGCCGATCACCCGGCCGACCGCCTGAGCGCCGGTGTAGGCGGTCACCGCCGTCGCCGCGAGACCGAGCGACGCGTCCCGGGAGTCGTGCAGGAAGATCGCGCTCCAGCCGAGGGCGGCGCCTTCACAGACCATCAGGGCGGTGCCGGTCAGGCCGAGTGCCACGTCCTGGCGGCTCCAGCCTCCCCGTCGGCGTCGGCCCCGGCGGCGCTGTGCGGGCGAGGACGTGGGGGCGCGGCCCCGCGTGCCGGTCTCCACCAGGAGCCGTCCCAGCAGCAGGCCCCCCGCCAGGAGCACGGTGGCGGCTGCGGCGAGGTGCGTGGCGAACGAGACACCCGCACGCTCCAGGACGGCCGTGGCGAGTGAGGCCACGACCGCGCTGATACTCCAGGCAGCGTGGCAGCCGTTGAGCATGGGACGTCCGAGGCGCCGTTCGACGGTGACGGCGTGAGTGTTTATGGCTGTGTCGGTGGTGCCGTGCACGGCACCGAGCGCCGTGACGACCACCACGAGTTCGACGACTCCGCCCACCAGGCCGACCAGCGCCAGCAGCACGGGCATGACGACGAGCGAGATGCGCAGCACCGGCCGCGTCCCGACCCGCGCCGTCAGAGGGCCCACGCCCTGCATGCAGGCGAGGGCCGCCACGGAAAAGACCATGCCGATGAGGCCGAGTTGCCCATCGCTCAGATGGTGCTTGCCCTTGAGCGATCCCAGCCGGACGACATACGTCGACAGCGTGAGCCCGTTGAGAAAGAAGACGGCTGTGGCTGGCCACCGTCCGGCGTTTCCCGGTCTGTCTGGATCCTCTGATGTGGTCGAGCTGGCCCGGACCGGGTCGGCAGCCGTTGGTGTCGCGTGCGCCGTGGTCTGTTCCTCGGCAGTCATCGTGCGCGCTCCGTCGCGTTCCCCCCGTGATCCGAGGATGCCCGGACGGCGGGTGAGAATCAGATCGACACTAGCACCGCCGCACACTGCCGGGCCGCTCCCCCAGCGAAGCCTCCACCTGGACCCGCTCGGTCAGGCCGATTTGACCTGTGCCGCCGTGCCGCAGCGGTATCGATGGTTCGGGCGAGTTTGCGACTGGTTCTGACCGCATAGGTATGCCGGGCTGTTCAGGCCGCGGCGGCGAGGAGGCGTCCGCCCCAGCGGATGCCCTTCTCGCTGCGGATGCGGGCGCGTTCCTTGCGTTCGGCGGCCAGGATGTCGCGGTGGCGGGCGTTCGCGTTGCGCCAGCGCAGGTAGGCGTGCAGGGCCCGCGTCTGCATGGTGTGGTTGGGGTGGTGGGAGTTGGCGATGGTGAACTGCCGCAGCGGTCCGAAGTGCGCCTCGATCAGGTTGGCCCAGGAGGCGTAGGTCGGGGTGAAGTACAACTCGACCTTGTTCTTCTTCGCCCAGCGGCGGATGTCGGCGCCCTTGTGCGCGGCCGACTGCGGAGGGCAAGTGGCAGCTGGCCGTTGCCGAGATGGATAGAGCTATGCCGGTGGTTGCAGAGTTCCGGGCCGCGTGCTGCCGCCAGGGGTGGATGCGTGTTCTGCGGGGCGAGCAGGCGACGGGGGTTATGTCTGCCCGCCCCGGGGGCGACCCGCACAACGGAGGGAGCGGGCCTTGCGGCGCCGCAGACACGGCACACCGGTTACAGCGGCCCGGGCGTCGCAGGTGTCACACCCTTCCGGTCCTGTCACAGCGCAAGGCATTACGACGCTAAAACGTCAGCGCCCCCCTCAACGAGCGGATGACCTACCTGGACTGCCAGTACACAACATTCCGGCGCGTACTGGCCTCCTGTCACGACCTACCTGAAGAGGCATGGCGTCGGCTGGACAACGACCTGAACTCCTGGTCCGTCGTGCTGCTGCCCGTCGGCCAGACACACCACGGGAGGTCCTGGAAGGGCTGGTACACGCACACGGCGACGTGTTCCACATCCGACCGCTACTCGTCGACCACCCCAACTTCCCCCGTCACATGCTGCGCACGTTCGTTGACGAACCAAGCCTGAACGTGCGCTACCTCGCCCTGCACGACCCGGAACTACCTGTGCCAGACCTTCAGCAACTCGCCGCCGCTGCTGAGTTCTTCCTGCGCCGCGGGGTCGCCCGTCACCCCAACATCACGGACGCGTTGCTGGAGCATCTGCTCTCTGACCCAGACCCCCAGGTAGTCGACGATGCCGCTGCCAACGCCGCGCTGCGGCCGACCCAGATGTACCGAATGCTCACCGCTGCTGGCTTGTGACTCCACGAGAGCATCAGGCCCGGGCCCCATGTTTTCCCGGTTCTCGCGGAGGCGGCGGTGCAGGATCGGTGAAGACGAGCTTGGCGATGGCGGCGTCCAGGCTGACCTGGAGTCCTTCGACCACGCCGAGCCAGCCGTTGCCGCGGGCTTCGCGGATGCGTTCGCGGAGGTTCTGGATCTCTTTCTGCTCTTCAGGAGCATGACCAGACAGGGGAAGCCAGCGGTGGTGCTGGATGCCGGGTGATGTCCATCCGGCTGGCACCCGTTCGGGATGGGGCGTATGCCGGTTGGCCGGTGACCCTTGCTGTTCCTAGCCTCAGGTCATGATCTTTCGTCGTTTGTGGTTATCAGCTGCGGTGCTGGCGCTGGCTGTGTCATCTCTGCCGTCCGTTGCGGCTTCGGCCACGCCACGCTCATCCGGCATCGTTTGGTCTGTGCAGCGTGACGCCGACGCGCTGCGGGATACCGGGGTCACCGGGGTAGCGGTCCGCCTGGAAACCCCGCGCGAGACGGTCACGGCCCGCTCCGGGGTGGGGAACCTGGTCACTCGCCGCCCGGTTCCGAAAGATGGCTCCCTGCGTCTGGGCAGTACCACCAAGACGTTCGTCGCCACCGTCATGATGCAACTGGTGGGCGAAAAACGGATCTCCCTCGACCAGACAGTGGAACAGGTGCTGCCGGGGGTCGTGTCCGGTGCTGGAAACGACGGCCGGACCATCACCGTCCGTAACCTGCTGCAGCACACCAGTGGCTTGTCCGACTACATCTATGACGTCTTCCCCGACCCCAGTACCCAGACCTACTTCGCCAACCGGTGGCGTGCCTACAAGCCCGAAGAGCTGGTGGACCTGGCGATGCGCCATGAACCGGCCTTCCCGGCAGGCACCCGCTGGGCGTACTCCAACACGAATTACGTGCTCGCCGGAATGATCATTGAGAAGATCACAGGCCGCACCTGGGAACAGCAGGTCCACGACCGCATCCTGCGCCCCCTCGGCCTGCAGCACACCGACACCCCCGGCACCTGGCCATTCCTTCCGTATCCGCACACGGCCAACTATCAGCAGTTCACTGTGGACAGCCGGATGGTCGACACCACGATCCCCTACCGTCCTTTCGACAGCGGGGCCGACGGATCGATGACCGGAACGGCCCGCGACCTCAACCGCTTCTTCGGTGCACTGGCAAGTGGACAGCTGCTGAAGCCCGCTGAACTCGCTGCCATGCAGAACACTGTGCCGGTGCCGCAGGACGGCGGCCACCCGGAAGGCACCCGGGACGGCCTGGGCCTGTTCTTCACACCCCTGTCCTGCGGCGGCGGCTACCTCGGGCACGGAGGCAGCGGCTTCGGATATGTCATCCGGGCAGCGACCACCGTGGACGGTCGACGCACTATCACCGTCTCCGCGCACAGCCGCTCTGCGGACCCGCAGACTGCGGCCCGTCAGGAAGACGCACTGCGCGATCTCATCGACCACGCCCTTTGCCGCACCACCTGAACATGCACTCGGCACCGCGACGGGTCCTCGATGCCGAGCTGCGCGGCCAGGCCAGGGGCTGTGCGGATCGGCGAAGTGGACCGGGACGCCGGTCTCGACTGTGAACTGGGCGTGCGCCGACAGCTCCTTGCCCCGACCGCGGTGCGGGACCTCAATCCGTTGCGCATCGTGCTGTCTGCCGAGCAGCTCGCCCCGCTGTACTTGTTCCTTGCCTCGCCCGAGGCCGCCGGAATGACCGGCGAGGTCCTGCGCCCCGACGGCGGACTTTCGCTACGCGCAGGCGCACGTTGAACCCAATTCCCCCGCACCGCAGGCCAGTAGCGAGGAGTGACTGGATGACCACCATCGACGGCCCCACCCAGATACCGCGCACGTACTACCGCGACGGGCATGTGCTCGAAGAGGAGCTGCATCGCGTCTTCGGGGTGAACTGGGTCTTCGTCGGCCATGAGTCCGAGGTGCCGACGCCCGGCGACTATGTGACCCGGCGCCTGGGCGGCGACCCAGTGATACTTTCCCGCACCGAGGACAACGGGGTCCAGGTGATGCTGAACTCCTGCACACATCGGGGTACCCAGGTGTGCAAGGCCTCCTACGGCAACACCACGACCTTCCGCTGCGGCTATCACGGTTGGGTCTTCGGCAACGACGGCGCGCTCAAGGGGGTGCCGGGGCGCCGCGCCCTGTACGGCCCCGACTTCGACCTGTCCAGACGTGGACTGCGCCAGGCGCGCGTCGAAACACTGCACGGCTTCGTCTTCGCTACCTGGCGCCACGACGGGCCCTCGCTGCAGGAGTACCTCGGCGACTTCCGGTGGTACCTCGACGCACTGTTCGACTTCTTCCCCGGCGGAATGGAAGTGCACGCAGGCATGCACCGGGTCGAGGTCCGCGGGAACTGGAAGATCCATGCGGAGAACTTCTCGGGCGACGGGTACCACCTGCGGGTCGCGCACCGCACCATGTTCGAGCTCGGGGTGATGGGCGCGCAGGCAGGCGCCGTCGAAGGGTTCGTGGTGAACGAGCCGCATGGGCATGCGCTCCGCAGCCAGTATCTGGTCGACCCCGAGGTCCCGGATACCGTCTTCGGCTACGAGGAGGACCTGCTCGGCCCGGCGCTGAAGCAGGCCGACTCGCAGCACCGCAGGTTCCGTGAGCGCACCTCGGTCATCCACGGCCTGGTGTTCCCCAACCTGCTGTTCATCACCACGGCGCCCGTGTCCTACGGCGAGGACGCCCAGGGGCAGACAGCCTTCACCCAGATCCGGGCGCTCACACCGATCGACCAGCACACGCACGAGGTGGCGTACTGGAACCTGGTGCCCCGCGACGCCTCGGACGCATGGAAGGCACGCTCGTACCTGTTCGCGACCAGGCAGCATGGCGCCCCGTCATTCTTTGAAGCCGACGACCTGGAGAACTTCCGCCGGATCGACGCGGCACTCGGTACGGTCGCCGGAGCGCAGACGCCCTACACCTACGAACTCGGCATCGGGGTGAGCACCCGGTACACACCGCCCTGGCAAGGGCCGGGCCGGATCGTGCCCCAGGACTTCACCGAATCGAACCAGCGGAACTTCGTGAGCCGGTACCTGGACCTGATGGAGGGCAACCGATGAGCAGTACGTCGGCCGAACGGCACCTGGGTATCGAACAGCACCGGCAGATCGAGCAGTTCCTCATCGAGGAGGCCTCCCACCTCGACGCCGGCCGCTACGACGACTGGCTGACCCTGCTGCACGAGGACTTCCACTACCGGGTTCCGGTGCCGCTGTCGCGTGAGGATCCCGCACTGGGCCGATACGACGAGGCACTGGAGTTCGCCAACGAGTCCAAGAGCTTCCTGGCCATGCGCTTCGGCCGCATCGCCTCGGACCACGCCTGGGCAGAACGCCCCGCTGCCTACGTCCGCCATTTTGTGACGAACTTCCGCATCCAGGACGCCGAGCCGATCCCCGGATCGGACAACCCTAGGTGGACGGTGCACACAAACGTCCTCGTCGTCCGCGCACGGCTCCCCGAACCCCCGGTGCTGGCCTCGGCGGAGCGGCGGGACATCATCGCGCTGATCCAGGGGTCCCTGCTGTTGCTCCGCAGAGACGTCTTCCTGGACGCCGAGGTGCCCACCGACGGCCAACTCGCGGTCATCTTCTGATGGACGGCACAGAGGCCGCACAGGGCCGCTTCCATGTCCGCAACGAGTTCGCCGTAGTAGAGCTGCAGGTCATCCCCTACGGGCGGGGATCCCGGCTGCACATCAGCGCAGGACGTATCAAGAGCACCGGCGCCATCGACGCAACCGTACTGGAGGCGCTCACGCTCCTCACGGAGAGTGAACTGATGCAGATCGTCGCCACAGCCACCGACCCCGGACGTCCGGACGATCGATGAACGGGGCATCACGCTGTCACCGGAGCTCCGCGATCGCCTCCCGCAGCCCGCGCCTGCTCGTTGTCCCCTCGTAGCCCGCGGGGAGCAGCGAGGCGCAACGGCCCGGATGCACCCGTTCCGGGCCGCTGCGCCGCCGTCGCCGATCGACGAGTGCCGTCACTCGGTGCTGTGCTGCGGCGGTTCGGGCTGCCAGGGCGGGGTCTGCCCCCACTCCCAGTGCGGCATGTCCGCGGCGTCCACCGGGGGTGGACTCTCCCCTGAGTAAATCAGGGCCATCCGGGTGCCCCACTCGATGTAGTACGCGAACACCGCCCGAAACTCGGGGTCGCGGGGCAGGCCGACTTCGTCGGCCGCGTCCATGAGGAGACCTACCCAGCGGCGCCGCTGCTCCTCGGTGATGCCCCGGCCCAGGTGCTGGGTGGCCATGTGCTGGTGGCCGCCGCGGAACGCCGAGTAGTGGGTCGGACCCCCGAAGACCTCGCCGAGCCACAGGGCCACAAAGTGCGGGTGCTTGTCGTCCATGTGGGCAAAGACCGGGGCCAGAAGCGGGTCCTTGCGCACATGGCCGTAGAAGACCTCGGTCAGCCGCTGCAGGGCGAGTGCGCCGCCCGCCCACTGGTAGATGCTGGGCGTCCCCGGCCTGTCGGTCGGGTGCTTTGCGGTGTCGTCGCTCACAACTGCTCCTGCCCGGGGGCCTTACCGGTGCCTGCGACGCCGGTGGGGAGGTAGTGCTGCATCTCCTCGATCGCTGGCACGTACGGTCTAGGTGTGCTGTCGCTTCTGCGCTGCGTCGCAGCACACGCACCGGACTGGTACGCCGCCAGAAGGGGCGCGCAGGCCGGCTGGAGCTACACCGACACGCTCGGCTACGCAGACCGGCTTCGCTCTGCGTTGCTGGCCCCCGATGACGCCCGGACCTCGGCAGTCGAGTTGTTCCGCACCTACGCGACTGCCCGGCATGAATGCGACGTGCTGCCCTACCCGCGCTGTGACCGAATCTGTCCGGACCACACCTGTCTCTACCATGGTGCGGTCGCTGACATCGTAGAAGCGGGCCGCTACGAAGCCACATGGAGCCAGGCAGATGACTCCGACCGGGCCGACGGCACCCGCGACGCGACCTGGCATGCCTGCGACCTCGCAGCGTACGAACTGCTGGAATATCCGCCCGACGACGCGACACCCGAACAGATCGCCCAAATCAACGACAGCAGACGGCGAGCCGGGCTGTGTTTCGCCCAACAGATGCTCGCCGCCGACAGCAATGAGCTCCCGCGCTCGTCCCGCAGCATCATCGACAACCTCCCGACGACATCGACTGGTGAGGGTTAACAGGCCGGGCTCGGGTTCGGCCCTGTCCGCCTAACAGCCGCGCAGGTCGCCGCTTCGCGCGTGGCGACCTGCGCGGTCGGCCCCGCCGTGTGGGTCGGCGCGTCAGTGGTCAGTGCTGCCGGGCGCGGGCGTCGTAGCGGTCCTGCAGCCGCAGAAGCATGGTGTGGCAGAGCACCGACACCAGGCCGAAGCCGCCACACGGAGCCCTCTGAGCAGCCCCTGACCAGCGCAAAGTGGGGTGCGGTGATCGCGCGCCAGCGTTCCTGGGCGGACTCGACGAGCTTGTAGACCATCGCGATCTCCAGCCACCGGTCGTCGACCTTGACCTGCCACTTCCGCAGGCCTCACGTCGCCGAACTCATACCGCGACCCTGCCACGCGCCACCGACAGCCCCGGGCCATTGCCACCCGGCGCCACCCGAACTGGGTGGCCGCCCGCGGTCTCCGTGGACGCGTCCTCATCTTCTTGGACTCGGACTCATCGCCCTCGTTCACGCCGTACGGCCCGAATGGGCCCGCGACGTCGTCGCCGGGACGGATGCCGGCCATCGGGCCGCCACCCTTCGCACGATGAAAGCCAGGGATCATGCGTTCACCGTACGAGCGAGCACCGACATCCTCCAGCAGGGGCGCGGACTTCACGCTCCTGCGACCTTTCGAGGTAGATGACACCCGCTCTTCAGCGCGACTTGGACTACGGGAGCGGACGCCCGAACGGCCTCCGCGCGCACTCGCCGTGCGCAGAATCAGGGCCTGAGCAACACCTTGATCGCGGTGATCATCGACTGTCCGGTACCGACGCACGAACGGCGCGCCACAGGTCGGAGCCACAGATGCAGGAGGCAACGACCTTAAGTCAGGCCGGCACCGGCGCGGGCTGGATCCGCTTCGCGTCCCAGGCCAGCCACACGCAGGCGGCCGCAAGCAGTACGCCGTGCGCGATCCGCAGCGCGGGCGGACCGAAGAACTGCGGCAGGAACAGCCCGAACCCGACCGCGAACAGGATCGCCGGCACCGTGCGCATCCGGGCTGCGACGAGGATCGCGCCCGCCGCCATGGTCAGCAGCCCGAGCCCGAACATCGTCATCGCGAACGGGTTGTAGCGCACGTCCTCGGCCAGGTCGAGGACGTTCGACTGGTTGGCCATCGCATGCAGGCCGAAGTCCTCGGCGCCGTAGTACGGCAGCGTCAGGCCGGCGCCGATCCAGAACACGATCGCCGCCACGCGGTTGATCGGCAGCAGTGCAATCGCGACCAGGATGAACCCGATCATCGCGCACAGGTGCGCGACGATCCACGCGGTGGAGCCCATCGCGGCGGCGGCACCCGAGGTGGTGGACTCGTCCTCCCATGGGCGGAGGGCGGGGTAGAGCAGGAACAGTACGCCTGCGACGGACAGCGGGATCCTCATGATTCGCTCCTCAGGCTGGCGAGATACATCTGGATGAGCTGGTCGTAGGTGTCGTCGAGGTCTTCCGGCAGGCCGAAGCCGCCCGCGGATTCGATGGACGCGAAGCCGTGCACGAGCACCCGCAGGCGCCGGGTCGCGTGCACGGCCGCCAAGCCCTCGAGTCCGTAGCCGCGCAGCGTGGCGTACATGACGCCGACGAGCTTCGCGCCGGCCGCCTCCTGGATCGGGTCGTGCAGCGGGTCCATCGGCAGCGCGGCGTACCGCTTCGGGTGCGCGGCGACGTACGCACGGTAGGCGTGCATCAACCCAGTGACCGCCTCGTTGCCACCGGTGCCCAAGACGGTCGTCGTGAACCGGTCGGTCATATCCTCCAGCACCCGCACTCCGACGAGCGCCTTCAGTTCGCCGAGGCTCGCCACGTGCTTGTAGAGCGACGGCGTGGCAACCCCGCAGCCGTGCGCCACGGCGGCGAGCGTGAGGCCGTCCGGCCCGTGCTCGTCCACGATGCCGAGCGCCACATCGACCACGGCGGCCGGCGTCAGCGACCTCTTAGCAACCATAGCCCAGAGGCTATTGCCATTAGCCAAGGACGTCAATCGGCACCGGAGCCGGCGAGTGGATGATTCAGACCGTGGCGTAGCGGCCGCGACGGTGGACCAGGGCCGGTACGTCGTCCGCGCCGAACTCCACGTGCGCGATCTCGAGCTGTATCTGCAGGCCCCACCGACTTCGGGCGGGTCCGGATCGACCAGGGTGCAGCCGACCCAGGTGGACACGCCGACCGGCGCCGGACCCCAGGCGGTGTCCGTCCAATCGATCAACCGGAACGGCCCGCCCGGAGCCGGTGCGACGTACCCGAAGGCGTCGGCCAGCTGGCGATGCGGTTCGCCGAGCAGCGCACCACCGCGGCCCCTTTCACGATGCCTGTCACCACATCGGCGCACTCACTCCCTGAGCCAAGTAGTGAGCAAGGACCATCGTCCGCCCCGCGGGCTGGGGTGTTCGGCAAGCTATTGGGATCCCTTTGGAGGTGGCCGCAGCCGCGGTTCCGGATCAGTGCCGGAGCAGCCACCAGATCCGGTCGTACGCAGCAACGTGATAGAGGATCACGACGGCAAGAAGCCAGCGAGCGCCCGCTTTGGCCGTGTGGTCACACGGGCGGTGGCGCTACGCCCCGATCTTCCCTGTCAAGTAGATCTGTTCAGATCCAATTGCAAGGGGACTTTCGACTTGGGGTCGACGCAGCGCGGTGCTCGATTTCGCCGGAGGCGACCCGGTCACCGCGAAGGAGGAATTCTGGGATGGATGCAAGTGGGCTGAGGTCTCGGTGCATGCCAGGGCTTGATCAAGTTCCCTCGGTTCCCGGGTTGTTGGTGATGCCCAGGAGTGGAAGTGCTCGTTGGGGTTGGTCGCGGATTGCGCGGGTGGT
>NZ_JBIVPK010000054.1:0-43329 GCF_044754605.1 Streptomyces sp. NPDC093064 | reverse complement strand
ACGAGGACTTCCGCCCGGCACGCCGAGAGCACGCACCAGACGCCGCGGAGCCGCCCTTCGGGCGACGACGGGAATGTGACGACAGGACCTAGGGGGGACCGGAAGGTGCGGCAGGCTCCCGTGTTTCGGGCGGTGTCGCCGTCGCCGCGGGAGGGGGCGACGGCGACACCGCCTGGTCACGGCGACCGGCTCCTCTGCCGTCGGCGCGAGGCCGGACTCGCCGGGCCGGGACGCGCGGCGGTTCCCTCCGTGCCTCGCCCCGACCACCTCCGCCACGACGGCCGGCGTGGCACCCCCGCCGACCGGCCGCCGGCACCGAACCGGGCGCCGGGGCACCCGCCCGCGCCGCCGACCCCGCGCTCCTCACTCCCGCCGTGCGGCTTCCTCGCCCACGCCGTGCGACCCGGCCCGCCGAGCGACGCCGGCACCGACCCGCCCGCCGCCCGCACTCACACCCCGCCCGCACGGCACTGGACCGAGGAGGCGGGCCGCACCGCGGCCGCGGCGGGGCTCGCTCACACCGCCCACGCCGTGGGGCCTGCCCACGCCGCTGATCGCCTGGCCGACCAGCGCCGACGGCCGGCGGAGGCGAGCCGCCACCACGCGCGCCACCGCGTGCACGGCACCGGGTGATTCCCCCCGGTCGGTGGCCTCCCTCACGCCACGTGACAGGCCGGGGCACGTACCATGGCGGCATGTCGTTCCTCCGCCGCCGCAACGCCACGCCCGCCGGGCCCGACTTCGACGTCCTGGCCATGGACCCGGGCGACTGGCCCGGCAACCTGGGCGCCGGTCTGCTGCCCGCGCCCGACGGCACCTGCCAGGGCGTGTTCCTGCGTTACGACCTGTTCGGCGGCCGCGGCACCGCGATGATCATCGGCAATCTGCCCGAGGGCTCGGTCGCCCGCGAGGTCGCCGAGGGCGAGGTGCCCTTCGAGGTGGCCCAGCTGCTGCTGGCCCTGGAGAACGACGAGGAGGTCACCGTCGTCGGCAGCGAGGACATGCCCGTGCTCCAGGGCGACAACCTCCTTATCGTGCGCCGGCTCAAGCTCTCCGAGAGCCGTATCTCCTGCGTGCAGTTCGACCGCAGCGACGGCGTCCTGGTCACCATCGCCGCCTGGGACCGGCCGATCACCGACGACCTGTACGCCCTGCTCAAGCCGCTGCCCGCCGAGCTGTTCCAGCAGGGCTGACCGGGCGCCACGCGAAAGGGCCGGCCCCCACGGGACCGGCCCCTCACGTTCTCGTACGGCGGGCGACCTCGTCCCGCTACCGGGACGACGGCTCCACCTGCACGTCCGCGGCCCGCACGAACGCCACCCGGTGGCCGAACTGGATCTGGTAGTAGATGTCCTTGCCGACCACCACCCGGTGCGAGTCCGTGGTGAAGGTGGTCGAGTAGTAGTACTCACCCGGTTGCAGGTCGCCCACCACGTACTTCTGGCCCGCGAGCAGCTTGTACGGCAGCGGCGACACCGCCTGGACGGGCACGCCCGCCGGATAGGCCCCTGCCTCCGGGTACGCCCTGCCGTACACCGGCACGCTGTCCAGCCCGGCCTTCGGCGTCACCACCGTTCCGGCCGCGTCCACCGCCGCCCGCTGCTTCGCCGGGTTCTGGAACCAGGCCTTCTGGCCCAGGTACCAGATCGCCGTCCAGTCGCCCTGCCGGTCGGCGACCGCGTACTGCTGCCCGGTCTCCACCCGCGAGGCCACGTCGTTCACGTCGATCGTCGACGGGCTGCCGCCCGGCCTGAGGCCGATGTCCTTGATCAGCGGCGAGGACGTGTCGGGCTGCGAGTACAGCCGCACCTCGCTGGAGCCGTGCGCCGCGCACGGCTGGCCGCTGGTGACGCAGCCCGTGTACTCGGGCCGGTTGGCCTCGTAGTCGGGGCGGATCGTCACCAGGCCGCCGTTCTTGCCCGCGGACGGCACGAACGGGCGGCCCAGCAGCTTGAAGTAGTGCCGCCAGTCCCAGTACGGGCCCGGGTCGGTGTGCATGCCCGGGATGTTCGCGGTGGTCGGCCCGGGCACGGTGTCGTGGCCGAGGATGTGCTGCCGGTCCAGCGGGATGTCGTACTTCCGCGCGAGGTACTTCACCAGCCGCGCCGAGGACCGGTACATCGCCTCCGTGTACCAGGCGTCCGGCGAGGCGAGGAAACCTTCATGCTCCAGGCCGATCGACTTGGCGTTGATGTACCAGTTGCCCGCGTGCCAGGCCACGTCCTTGGCCTTCACATGCTGGGCGATGTGCCCGTCGGTGGAGCGCAGCGTGTAGTTCCAGGACACATAGGTGGGGTCCTGGATCAGGTTGAGGACGCCGTCCCAGCGACCCTCCGTGTCGTGGATGACGATGTACCGGATGGACTGCGCCTTCGGCCGGTCGCCCAGGTCGTGGTTGCCGTAGTCGTCACCGCCGAACTCCTCGTACGGCGCCGGAATCCACTCGCAGGACACCGAGACCGGGCACTCCGTACCCTTCGCCGAGCGGTGCGGCAGGGCCGTCCGCGCCAACTGGGCGGTGCGGGGGGCGACGCCGGGCCGCGCGGCCAGGACGACCCGCTGGCCCGTGTCGGTGGTGCGCCGCTCACCGGAGCGGATCACGTTGTACACATCGTCGGCGTAGGCCGCCGCCGTCGCGCTGTCGTCCGCGCCGGAGAACCGGGCCACCGCGCCGTACCAGGCGGCCGGATCCGCGCTCAGCGGCTCGCCGAGCTTCTTCTGGGCGGCCGCCAGCAGGGCCGCGCCGCCCGCGATGTTCGCCGACTCGTCCGCACGCAGCCGCGCGGCGGGGATCCCGGTCAGCTCGGCCGCCTCGGGCAGCGTCTTCAGCCGGGCGGGCAGGGCCGGGTCCGCCGGCACCTTCGCCTCGGGGTGCAGGGCCGCCCGCGCGTCGTCGCCGCGCGCGTCCTCCGTGCCCTCGCCGTGGTGCGGGGCCTCGGCGAGCGCGGTGCGTGCGTCGGTCAGGTGCATCGGCCCGTAGCCGCCGGTCACGCTCGGGGCGCCGTCGTGCCCGTCCCAGCGCGACTGCAGATAGGACACGCCCAGCAGGACGCTGAGCGGCACGTGGTACTCGGCGGACGCGGACGCGAACGCCCGCTGCAACCTGCCGGTGTCGTCCGTGGCGGCGCCCGCGGACGGGGTGCCGCCCAGCAGCGGCAGCAGCAGCGCCGCCGAGGCGACGACTCCCGCCGCGCTGCGCGCGCTTCTGCGTCTCGGCAGGGGTCGGGGGTCGATGGCGGATCCTCGCAATGCAGCCTCCTGGGGCGCTCGGGCGTAGCGGGGCGTGCGGGGTCGGCGTGGATCAGTGGTACCGGCTGTCCGACGATCCGTCAATCATGCGCACAGCAAGGCGATTCCCCATGTCAAGCGGTATCTCGGCGAGTTTCGGCACGGCGCCCCCGAGGCCTGCGGGGCGTCAGTGGCTTACACCAATGGCCCCCGCTGCCACTGTTCCGAAAGAGCTGAACGAGAGCTGGGCAAGGCAGGGGGCGAAGGGGGCGGCCGGCGGAGATGCCGGGGCATGACAAAGGACCGCGGGCACCCGGGTCGATGGGTGCCCGCGGACCGTTGTCCCCGTCAGCGAGTGCCGACGGCTGCGCGTACGGCCCGGCGGGCCAGTTGGCAGTCGTCGTGGAGCCGCCGCAGCAGCAGTCGCTGTTCCTCGCCGGACGGCGCAGCACCCGGGTGGGCCGTGCCCGGTGCCGCCGGGGCCGTGTCGTGCATGGAGCGCTGCACGGCCGTCTCGTAGGTGCGGATCTCCCGGGTGAGCACAAGCATCAGGTTCACCAGGAACGCGTCCCGCGTGGCCGGGCCCGCCGACTGGGCGATCTGGCTGATCTGCCGCCGTGCCAGCGGCGCGTCCCCGAGCACCGACCACAGCGTCGCCAGGTCGTAGCCCGGCAGGTACCAGCCCGCGTGCTCCCAGTCCACCAGCACGGGACCGGCCGGGGAGAGCAGGACGTTCGCGAGCAGCGCGTCGCCGTGGCAGAACTGGCCCATGCCCTGCCGGCCTGAGGCATGCGCGATGCCGTGCAGCAGCTTCTGCAGGTCACCCAGGTCCCGGTCGGTGAGCAGACCCAGCTCGTGGTACCGGGAGATGCGGGCGGCGTAGTCCAGCGGGGCGTCGAACGTGCCCGCCGGCGGCCGCCAGGCGTTCAGCCGGCAGATCGCGCCCAGGGCAGCCCCGATGTCCGCCCGGGGCGGGGCCTCCACCGGGTGCCGTTGCAGAGCGGCCACCCGTCCCGGCGTCCGTTCGATCACCAGCGTGCAGTTGTCCGGGTCCGCCGCGATCAGCCGGGGCACCCGGACCGGCGGCCGGTGCCGGACGAACGAGCGGTATGCGGCTATTTCGTGCCGGTAGCGCTCCGCCCACGCCGGGGAGTGGTCGAGTAAGTACTTGGCGACAGCCGTGCTGCGCCCGATGGTGCCGACGAGGAGCACGGACCGCCCGCTGCGGCGCAGCACCTGCACCGGAGAGAACTCCGGGCAGATCCGGTGCACCGAGGCGATCGCCGTGCGCAGTTGCGCGCCCTGCGGGCCGGACAGGTCGAGTCTCCCGCTCAGCGGTTGTGTGCCGGGCCCCACGGCGTGCCGCGTCCGGCCGGCACCGAGCACGGGGGCCGCCGGACGAAGGGGGTCGAGGTGGGGGCCGCCGGTGCCCGGACGGGCACGCAGCGACCGGGGCGGGGCGGACACGGAGGACGACGCTGCATACATGTGGCGGGACCGATCCCTTCGTGTGCCTGATGCTTCAGCGCGCTCCCGGCCCGGACGCCCGGGTGCACCCTGGGGAATGTCCCTCGGCGACCGGGTCGGGGTGGCGCGTTCCTACCTGACACCCGGTGCGCACTGGCACACCATGTGGCGCACCCTGGCGAACCCTGGCGAATAGTCGCCGGGCAAGTCGCGGCGGGTCTACTGTCAACTCAGCCGAGTACCTGGGGGCTTGACGTGACAGGACAACCCAACACCCGTCTCGCGGACCTGTTCGGCCTGGCCGGCTGGTCCAAAGGGGAACTCGCGAGGCTGGTCAACCGGCAGGCGGCGGCCATGGGCCACCCCCAGCTGGCGACCGACACCTCTCGGGTGCGGCGCTGGATCGACATGGGAGAGATCCCGCGCGATCCCGTACCGCGAGTGCTGGCAGCCCTGTTCACCGAGCGTCTCGGCCGTGTCGTGACCATCGAGGACCTCGGTCTGGTGCGGCACGGGCGTACAGGGAAACGGCAGGGCGACGGGAGTGCGGAACATCCCGACGGAGTGCCGTGGGCGCCCGAGCGCACCGCTGCGGTCCTCACCGAATTCACGGGAATGGACCTCATGCTCAACCGACGCGGCTTGGTGGGCGCGGGCGCCGCGCTCGCCGCGGGCTCCGCACTCAGCAGCGCCATGCACGACTGGCTGCAATCCGATCCGACACTCAAGGCAGACACTCCCGCCCTCGACCATCCCCTGCACGCCGACCCCGCTGGGTTCGACCGCTACGACGCCGCCCCCATCGGGTCGCAGGAGATCGAGGAACTCGAACGCTCGGTGGAGGTGTTCCGAGCCTGGGACGCCGCCCGCGGCGGCGGGCTGCAACGCAAGGCGGTGGTCGGACAGCTCAACGAGGTGGGCGGCATGCTCGCCTACCGCCACCCATCCCACCTCCAGCGGCGCCTGTGGGGCGTCGCCGCCAACCTCTCCGTCCTCGCCGGCTGGATGTCCCACGACGTCGGCCTGGAACCCACCGCCCAGAAGTACTTCGTCATCGCCGCCCATTCCGCCAGGGAGGGCGGCGACCGGCCGCGCGCCGGGGAGGCGCTGTCCCGCGCGGCGCGCCAGATGGTGCACCTGGGCCGGCCCGACGACGCGCTGGACCTGATGAAGCTCGCCCACTCCGGCGCGGGTGACCGCCTCCAGCCGCGCACCAAGGCGATGTTCCACACCATCGAGGCCTGGGCCCAGGCCTCGATGGGCAAGGGCCAGGCGATGCGCCGCACCCTCGGACAGGCGGAGGACCTCTTCGTCTCCGGCACCGGCGACGCGGAGCCGCTCGACTGGATGCAGACCTTCAAGGACGAGGATCTGTACGGCATGACGGCGCTCGCGTACCGCACGCTGGCGGAGCACGACCCGAACGCGGCCGCGCACGCCCAGCACTACGCGGAGAAGGCCCTGGCCCTGCGGGTCGACGGACGCGAGCGGTCGAAGATCTTCGACCATCTGTCCATGGCCTCCGCCTGTTTCATCGCGGACGACCCCGAACAGGCGGACCGGTACGCACGGCTGGCCCTGATGGCGATGGGATCGAACTCCTCCCGCCGCACCTGGGACCGGCTGCGCGAGATGTACCGGCTCACCGCCGAGTACGCCACCTATCCGAACGTCGGCGAGTTGCGGGAGGAGATCCGGCTGGCCCTGCCCAAGCCGAAGGGCAGGAGCACGGGCAGCGCACCGGCGTAGGGTCCCGGTTCCGTACGCGGGCTACGACGTCACTCGGGCGACCAGTACGCAGGCGTCGTCCTCGCGCCCGGTTCCGCCGAACTCCTCCACGACCGTCCGTACGCACTCCTGCGCGCGGCGCGCCGCGGTGAACCGCGGGGCCAGGTCGAGCAGGCGGTGTGCGGTGGCCGTCCTTCCCTCACGCTCGGCTGCGCTGGAGCGCGCGGACTCCCGTCGCGGCACCAGTCCGTCGGTGTGCAGCAGGAGCAGGTCGCCCGTCTCCAGGGTCTCCTCGGCCTGCCCGTAGGAGGTTCCCGAGGCGGCGCCGAGCAGGACGCCGTCCGGGGCGTCCAGGATCCGCCCCGTCCCGCCGCGGAACAGCAGCGGGGCGGGGTGTCCTGCCCGCGCCCAGGTCAGGGTGCGGGTGGCCGGCCGGTAGCGGCAGCAGACGGCGCTGCCCAGGGCCGGCTGCACGGTGGCGTCCAGCAGTTGGTCGAGCCAGGTCATCAGCTGTCCCGGCCGGGCCCCCGCCATCGCCATGCCGCGCAGGGAACCCAGCAGCATCGCCGTGCCCGAGGTCATGCCCGGCTCGCGGCCGGTGAGTCCGCCGACGCTGAGCAGGGTGTCGCCGTCGGCCAGTTCCAGCGCGTCGTACCAGTCGGCCCCGATCGGCGTGCCGGTGGAGGACGGCAGGTGGTGGGCGGCCAGGTCGAGCCTCGGGCGGCCCCGGTGCGGGAGCCGCAGGGAGCCGCGCCACGGGGGGAGCGCGGCTTCCTGCGGCTCGACCGCGAGCGGGTGCTCGGTCTGCGTGCGACGCCGGTGGCGGTGCAGCGAGTCACGGGTCTCGCGCACCGCCGACTGACTGAGCCGCAGTTCGCTGACGTCCCGCAGCACCGCCCACATCGAGGCGGTGCCGCCGTCTGCGTCGAGCACGGGCTCGCCCATCATGTGCACCGCGCGGACGACTCCGTCGGGCCGCACGATGCGGAACTCCCCGTCGATCGGCTTGGCGTCGACCAGGCAGTCGGTGACCATGGCGGTCAGCCGGGGCCGGTCCTCGTCCAGCACCACGGAGGGCAGTTCGTCGAGGGTGAGCGGGGGAACGGCGGGGTCGCGGCCGAGGATCAGGAACAACTCGCCCGACCAGGCGGCCTCGTCCGTCAGCAGGTTCCACTCGGCGCTGCCGACCCGGCTGAGCAGCGGACCGCGCGGTGGGGCGGCCGGTGTGCCGACCTCGGCCGCCGGTGCCGTGTGCACCGGTTCCGGGCCGTCCCGTAACTGCGCCAAGTGCTCGTCCAGATCGCTGAGTTGGAGCAGGGCCAGGTCGCACAGCGCACGCTCCCACCGGCCCCGCGGATCCGAGGCGTCGCCCTGTGCGTCCCGCCGTACGGCGTCCACTTCGCCCCTGAGTCGGCGCGCCTGCGATATCAGCGCATCGACGGGCCCGTGCCCTGGTGGCTGGGCGGGGGAGCGGTCCGCGGACACGTGGGGCGGCATGGCGCACTCCGATGCGGGGACGGTAGGGCCGAGGCGGCGGAAGGGACCGCTACGACTGTTGCACAGCCGGCGGCGCCCCGTAAGGGATTTGGCAAGACGCGATGCGAGGGTGCATCCGGCATATGCCACAGTCTTCCCCGGGCGGCTGACCGGCACTTTCGGTGTAGCCGCCCCGGTGGTCAAGGCGTAGACGACGTACGCGATTTGGCGGTCGTCCGGAGGCGGCACCCGGGCGTTCAAGTGTGTGTTCTACGGTCGTGTGTTCCCTCCCGGCGGGCCGCCCGCCGCCGATCACCCAAGAAGTGACGCAGGTCACATGAATTGGTGGGGGCTCATGCGTAATGCGAACGGCCCCTTCGGGCTCCTAAGGACAACGGCACAACCGGCCGACCTGACGACCCGCAGGGGAGACCGACCATGGACACCACTCTCGAGCAGTCCGCCCGCGCTCGCCTGATCACCGCGGACGGGTGGGAACTCCCCGTGCCCGCCACCCTGCGCTACGCCTCCATCGACCCGCTGGCCGTGCACGTCGACTTCCCGCCCGAGGCCTCCCTCGACGGCGAGGCGGTCTCGTGGACCTTCGCCCGCGCCCTGCTGGAGGAAGGACTCGAAGGGCAGGCCGGGGCCGGGGACGTGCACCTGTGGCCGTGCGGAGGGTCCCGTACGGTGCTGGAGCTGCACTCGCCCGCCGGCCTGGCCCTGCTCCAGTTCGACACCCCGGCGCTGCGCCGCTTCCTGCTGCGCAGCTACGCGGTGGTCGCGTCCGGCCAGGAGGACCTCGCCACGGCCGTCGACCGCGGTCTGAGCACCCTCTTCGGCACGGTCTGACCCGGCGGGCCGCCGGGCCGCCGGGTGGCCTCCCCGGAGAGGCCCCGATGCCCGGCGCGGCCGTGCCCGCGCCCGGCGTCAGTAACGCAGCACTCCGGCGATCCCCTGCGCGTCGCCCAGGGTGCCGTCGGGAACGAAGCGCACGTCCGCGCCCGTCTCCAGGCACTGCTCGACGATCTCGTCCACGATGTCCTCGCGGGCGCCCGGCTCCTCGCTCTCCGCCGGAACCAGATGGCCGCCGGCGGAGTCGCGCACCGTCACGCGGTAGTTCTCCTCGACGGCCAGCAGCCGGATCCGGCCCTCCCGCGCGGTCTGCCAGACCTCGTCGACACCGGCCGCGTACTCCTTGCGTCCGCGGGCCCCCTCCAGTTCCCGGGCCACCGCCTCGGTGTCGCCCCGCGTCTCCTCGCCGAGCACGGGCCCGATCGCCCGCCAGACGGCCTCGGGGGTGGCGTGCGCCAGACCGCCGTGCTGGACGGGCACCGCGCACTTGGCGACGCTGCCGACCTCCTCCAGGGCGGACAGTGCGGCAGGCTCGCCGGTGATGTACAGCCGGCGCGGATGCTCGCGCAGGACCGCGCTCATCGCGCCGTCCGCCTCCCGCAGGAACTGGCGGGTGCTCTGGTCCCGGAACGTGCTCGGCGCGTCGCCGATCTGCATCCGGCGCTCGGCGTCGAAGTTCTCGACGAGTTTCCTGGTCAGCGGGAAGCCGCCGGTGTGGTCCTCCGTGACGCGGTCGACGCCGCCGCTCCACAGCGTCACGCGGTCCGCGGAGACGGACAGTATCCAGAACGGGCGCTCGGCGGTCCGCGCGGAGACCAGGTTGCGGGTCAGGAAGGTGTCCGAGAGGACCACGCGCTCCGGAACGGTACGGGTCAGCGACCACACCTGGTGCTCGCCCGGGGCGGCGAAGATCGCCAGTCCGTCCTCGGCGTACGTCAGGTCCACCTCGGCGAGGGCCTGGTCGAGCTGCCGGACGACGTCGTTGCGCTGCTCCCGGGTGACCTGGGGGTTGGTCTCCAGCTGCCGCTTGGCCTCGGCCACGACGTTGCGCAGCCGGACCGGATCCTGTGCGTTGTCGGGCTCGCGGCGGTGTGTCGGCGTCAGCACCGACACCGCCGGGTAGGGGCGCGGACGCCGCAGCTCGGTAAGGATCGAGGGACTCAGCTCGTGCTCCATGACAGCACGATAGGTCCGATTCGCACTTCAGGCATTCGGGGCAACTCGACTGGCGTGCGGGGCCTTTCGCTGGTAGGGCGCCGGAGGTGCCGCGGGCCCTGCGGCGTGCCCCGTCCAAGACCGCCCGCGGGCCGGGACGCACGGTTCGGCGTGGCTCCGTTCGCGGACATTGGAGAAGTCTTTGCCCTTGCCCGGTTCCCGGTGCTCCGCCCCTGGTACGAGGCCCTTTCCGCGATGTCCCGGGAGCAAAGTGCGGCCGGAACGAGCGGGTCACGGTGGCAACCGGGTGACGTCCGCGTTGACCGCCACCGCCCCGGTGGCACACGCTCGTCACATAGATGCTCGATGCAACTGGTTTCGCCTGGGCGTCGGGCGCTCACCCGGCTCCGTGCGGGTGAGCGATCCCTTCCGGCGGGCCGGAGGGCAGGAGGTAGCGGATGTGCGGCATCACCGGCTGGATCTCCTACGACCGCGATCTGCGCGCCGAGGCCGCGACCCTGAGTGCCATGACCGAGACGATGGCCTGCCGCGGCCCCGACGACCGCGGCACCTGGACCGAGGGACCCGCGGCCCTCGGGCACCGCAGGCTCGCGATCATCGACCTGCCCGGCGGCCGGCAGCCCATGACCGCCGACACCCCGGACGGCACGGTGGCGCTCGTCTACTCCGGCGAGGCCTACAACTTCACCGAGCTGCGCGCCGAACTGGTCGCGCGCGGCCACCGCTTCACCACCGACTCCGACACCGAGGTCGTCCTGCGCGGCTACCTGGAGTGGGGCGACGAGGTGGCCGAGCGCCTCAACGGCATGTACGCCTTCGCGATCTGGGACGGCCGCCACGACGAGCTCGTCATGATCCGCGACCGGATGGGGATCAAGCCCTTCTACTACCACCCCACCCCCGACGGCGTCCTCTTCGGCTCCGAGCCCAAGGCCATCCTCGCCAACCCCATGGTCCGCCCCCGGGTCACCCTGGACGGCCTGCGCGAGCTGTTCACCTTCGTCAAGACCCCCGGCCACGCCGTCTGGGACGGCATGCACGAGGTCGAGCCCGGAACCGTCGTCACCGTCGGCCGCACCGGCCTGCGCACCCGCGCCTACTGGCGGCTGCGGACCCTGCCCCACCCCGACGACCGCGACACCACCGTCGCCACGGTGCGCACCCTGCTGGACGACATCGTGCGCCGCCAGCTCGTCGCCGACGTGCCTCGCTGCACCCTGCTCTCCGGCGGCCTGGACTCCTCCGCCATGACCGCGCTGGCCGCCCGCCGCCTGGCAGAGCAGGGCGAGAAGGTGCGCAGCTTCGCCGTCGACTTCGTGGGACAGAGCGACCACTTCGTCGCCGACGACCTGCGCGCCACCCCCGACACGCCGTTCGTGCACGACGTGGCGCGCGCCGCCGGCACCGACCACCAGGACATCGTGCTCGACGCGCACACCCTCGCCGACCCGGAGATCCGCCGGAAGGTGGTCCGCGCCCGCGACCTGCCGATGGGCTTCGGCGACATGGACTCCTCCCTGTACCTGCTGTTCCGCAGCATCCGGGACCACTCCACCGTCGCCCTGTCCGGCGAGTCCGCCGACGAGGTCTTCGGCGGCTACCAGCAGTTCTTCGACGAGGAGGCGCGCCGCGCCGACACCTTCCCCTGGCTGGTGCGCTTCCAGCGCGACTTCGGCGACGACGCCGGTGTCCTGCGCCCCGACCTCGCCCGGGCCCTCGACCTGCGCGCCTACATCGCCGACGGCTACCGCACCGCCATCAGCGCCGTCAGCCGCCTCGACGGCGAGAGCGACTTCGAGTTCCGGATGCGGCAGATCTGCCACCTCCACCTGACCCGCTTCGTCCGGGCCCTGCTCGACCGCAAGGACCGGATGAGCATGGCGGTCGGCCTGGAGGTCCGCGTCCCCTACTGCGACCACCGCCTGGTCGAGTACGTCTACAACGCGCCCTGGGCCCTGAAGTCCTTCGACGGCCGGGAGAAGACCCTGCTGCGGGAGTCGACCGCGGACCTGCTGCCCAAGTCCGTCTACGACAGGGTCAAGAGCCCCTACCCGTCCACCCAGGACCCCAAGTACGCCCTCGCCCTCCAGGACCACGCCAAGGACCTGCTCGGCCGACCGGGCCACCCGGTCTTCGACCTCGTGGACCAGGAACGGCTGCGCCGCCTCGCGCACAGCGACACCCCCCTCGGCGGCAACCAGGCGGCGCGACGCGGCCTGGAGCGGACCCTCGACCTGGCCGTCTGGCTGGACCTGTACCAGCCCCGGATCGTCACCGGCTGAGCCCGGTCAGCCGCTCGCGTCCGGCTCCCGGTCCGCGCCGCACGAGCTGCCGTCGGCCGGCAGGGAGCCGTACAGCAGGAAGTCGTTCACCTTCTTGTGCACGCACCGGGAGGACAGGTACCCGGTGTGCCCGTCGGCCCGGTTGTCGAGCACCACGGCGGACGGGCCGAGCCGCCGCGCCGTCTCCAGCGCCCAGCGGTACGGGGTCGCCGGGTCGCCGCGGGTGCCGACCAGCAGCATCCTCGCCGTGTCGACGTTCTTCACCTTCTCGCGGATGAAGTCGGTGCCCTTGGGGCGGCCGTAGCACATCAGCAGCTCGTTCAGCCGGGCGCGGCCGAAGACCGGCGAGGCCTGCTCGTACTCGGCGCTCAGCCGGCCGAGGTCCCTGGTGAACTGCGCGGCGCCGGGCCGGTCGGGGTCGTCGGCGCAGTTGACCGCGATGGTCGCGGCGGGCTGGTTGTCGGACGGTATCTCGGCGGAGCCGACCAGTCCGCCGTCCGCCGGACGCGGCGCGCTGCGCCGTCCCGGCAGGGCGCCGCCCCCGGCGGTGAAGGCCTCGATGCCGTGCGTGTCGCCGTCCTCCACCAGGGAGGCCATCGCCCGTTCCAGGGTGGGCCACAACCGCCTGCTGTAGAGCGCCTGCCCGACGGCCCGGGCGAGGTCCTGGCCCGACAGCCTGCCGCCGAACCCGTTCGGCACCGGGTTCGCGTCGAGCGAGCGGACGAGCTGGACCATCTGGTCGCCGGCCGCGCGGCGGTCGTCGCCCAGCGGGCAGGCGAGGTCCCGCACGCACCAGTCGAGGAAGTCGTCGAGCGCCGTCTGCTGCGCCTCGGCGGCGACCAGCCCCTGTTCCGCCGGCGGCTCGGTCAGGGTGTCGACCCCGTCGAGGGCCATCCTGCCGACCTTGCCGGGGAACAGCGCCGCGTACACCGCGCCGAGCCGGGTGCCGTAGGAGAAGCCCAGGTAGTCGAGCCGGTCGTCGCCGAGCGCCTGACGGATCACGTCCAGGTCCCGGGCCGCGTCGACGGTGCCCATGTGCGCCTGGACCGGGCCCGAGCGCCGGGCGCACTCGGCGGCCGTCCGCTGCCAGGCCGTGAGTTTCTCGCGGGCGACCTTCGGGTCGCCGAGGTCCCCGTTCCCACTGGTCAACTGCGTGGCCCGGTCGTCCGTGCCCAGGCCGCAGCCGACCGGAGAGGACCTGCCGACGCCCCGCGGGTCGAAGGCGACCACGTCGTAGCCGTTGGTCAGGTCCATGAACCGTCTGCCGTCGGTGGTCAGTCCGGACACGCCCGCGACACCGGGGCCGCCGAAGTCGAGCAGCACCGAGCCCCGGGAGGGGCCGGTGGCCCGGTAGCGGGCCAGGGCGAGGTCGAGGGTGCCGGCGCCGGCGTGCGCGTAGTCGAGAGGAACGGTGACCTTGCCGCACTGCATGTCCTTCGGGGCGCTCGCCTCGCACGCCGACCACGCCACCTTCTGGCGGTAGAACCGGCTCAGGTCCGGCGCGTCGCCGTCGGCCCCCGCGGACAGTCCCGCGCCGAGGAGGACGAGCGTGGCGGCCGCGACGCACGCGCCGCGCCGGGCTGCGCGCCGCGTCGACAGCTTGGCCAGCATGGGCGCCTCCAGCAACGCTCCGCCGCGGACCGGGAACAGGCCTTCGCCCACCTTAGGCGGCCCCTTTGGACGCCGCCTCCCGGCGGCCTGCCGCACGGGCGCCGCACCGGAACCCACCGCCCGGCATCGGCGGCTTCGCGCACCGTTCGATAACAGGCCCCCCGATGGAGTGAAAGGACGACAGGCCATAACCCCAAATCCTTCACCAGCGTTTTACGGAGTGCGGGTGAGCGCCCGCGACCATGTCTGGAAGGCAGGGAACCTATGAAACGGGTCACCCGGAACAGTGTGATCGCCGTGGCCGCCGCCTCAGGCGCGATGGCGATGGCCATGCCGTTGTCCGCCTTCGCGGCGGACGGCGGCGCCGCGGCGGAGGGTGCCGCGGTCGGCTCGCCCGGTGTGCTCTCCGGCAATACCATCCAGCTGCTGGTGGACGTTCCGGTCAACGTGTGTGGGAACACCGTGGACGTGGTGGGGCTTCTCAACCCCGCGGCGGGCAACCGGTGCGCCAACGCGTCCGACGGGAGGGAGCGGACGCCGGTAGCCGACGGTGCGGCGGCACAGGCAGGCTCACAGGATTCCCCGGGTGTGATCTCCGGCAACACCATCCAGCTGCCCGTGCACGTTCCGGTGAACGTCACCGGCAACAGCGTGAACGTGGCGGGCATCGGCAACCCGGCCTCCGGCAACACGTCCACGAACACCCCGGGCGACCACGTCGCCCCGACGCCTGTGCCGCCCGTGCGGTCCGAGCCGCAGCCGCTGCCGAGGCCCGTGACGCATCCCGAGCCCGCGGCCGTGCCCCAGGCGCAGGTGTCGCTCGCCCACACCGGCGCGGATCAGACCGTGCCGGTGGTGGCCGCGGGGGCGGCCCTGGTGCTCGGCGGAGCCGTCCTGTACCGGCGTTCCCGGCCCGGCGCGTACCGCTGACGCGGCCCGCGACCGCGGCGGAGGCCCACCGGACCTGGCCCGATGGGCCTCCGCCCGGTGGGGCCCGCGCCTGAGGGACCCGCACCGTAAACCTGTTGCCGTGGACGTCCGCGGTCTGTTGCAGTCTGCGTATGGATCACACAGCGGTACTCGCCCTGTACGACCGGGACCTGCGCGAGGGCGCTCGCCCCGACGGCCCCGGCATGCGCGTGGAGCGCGCCGGGAAGGTGGTGCGCCAGGTCGGCGCGGAGCAGGACTGGAACGGCGTGCTGTGGTCGGACCTGGACGAGGCCTCCGTGGACGCCGCGATCGCCGAGCAGACGGCCCGTTACGGCGAGTCCGGCCTCGCCTTCGAGTGGAAGGTGTACGGGCACGACCGCCCCGCGGACCTCGGGCGGCGCCTGCTGGCCGCCGGCTTCACCCCCGAGCCGCAGGAGGCGCTGATGGTCGGTGAGATCGCCGATCTGCATCTCGACGCCGAGCCGCCCGAGGGCGTTCGCTTGCGCACCGTCACCGACGAGGCAGGTGTCGACCTGCTGGTCGGCGTGCACGAGCAGGCGTTCGGGACGGACGGCTCCCGTCTGCGCCACCGCCTCCTCGCCCGGCTCGCCGCCGAGCCGGACACGCTCGTCGCCGTCGTCGCCCTTGCCGGTGACCAGCCGGTGAGCGCGGCGCGTATGGAGCTGGTGCCCGGGACACCGTTCGCGGGCCTGTGGGGCGGCGGCACCGCAAAGGGCTGGCGGGGCCGAGGCATCTACCGCGCCCTCGTCGCCCACCGCGCCCGTGCCGCCGCCGACCGCGGCTACCGCTATCTCCAGGTCGACGCCTCCAGCCAGAGCCGCCCCATCCTCGAACGCCTCGGCTTCGTCGCGCTGACCACCACCACGCCGTACGTGTACGAGCCGTGAGCCGCCTGCCGGACCGAGCGGGGTCGTCGGCTCAGCGGTGGCCCGTCTTCGCCCGGTCCAGCGCGGTGACACCCACCGCGGCGAGGGCGATCTGGATGAGCCACTCGATCCAGTCGACCCCCTTGGTGTCGGCGACACCGAGCGCGGAGGCGATCGCCGCACCGACCAGGGCGGCCACGATGCCGATGAGGATCGTCCAGAGAACGCCTATGTGCTGGCGGCCGGGAACGACGAGCCTTCCCAGGACACCGATGATCAAGCCGATGACGATGGCACTGATGATGCCCGTGATCTCCATCTTCCGCCCCTCTGCGTCGTGACCCCCGGGCCCTTCGAATGCCCGCTGGAACCGGAGCTACACCGGTCCGTTCCACCGCCCCGGCTTGACATGCAGGCAACCACCTGCATAACTGGAGTGTGCAATCACGCGGCGACTCGGGGATGGACACGGTCTTCAAGGCACTCGCCGACGAGACCCGCAGACGGCTGCTGGACCGTCTGCACGAGCACAACGGGCTGACGCTGGGCGAGCTGTGCGCGCGCATCGACATGACGCGCCAGTCGGTCACCCAGCACCTGGCCGTACTGGAGGCCGCCAACCTGATCAGCACGGTGCGGCGGGGGCGGGAGAAGCTGCACTACCTCAATCCGGTCCCGCTCCACGAGATCCAGGAGCGGTGGATCGACAAGTTCGAACGCCCACGCCTGAGCGCGTTGGGCGCCGTGAAGCGACGAGCCGAGGAAGCCATGGCCAACCCGCCGAGCTACGTGTACGTCATCTACATCGAGAGCACGCCCGAAACGGTCTGGGACGCCCTCACGGACGCCGACCTGACCGCCGTGTACTGGGGCCACCGCAATGTCTCGGACTGGCGGCCCGGCTCCCGCTGGGAGCACGTCCGCACGGACGGTTCGGGCGTCGCCGACGTGGTCGGCACCGTGGTCGAGGCCGACCGCCCCACCCGTCTGGTGACGACCTGGGCCGCGCCCGAGGACGCGGAGCGGCCGGACAGGCATTCCCGGGTCACCTTCGACATCCGGCCGCACGGGGACATCGTCCGCCTCACCGTCACCCACGAGGACCTCAACGACGAGGGCGAACTCGCCGACGTCTCGGGCGGCTGGCCCGCGGTCCTGTCCAATCTCAAGTCCCTCGTGGAGACGGGCAGTCCGCTTCCCCAGGAGCCGTGGCTGGTGCCCGGTCACTGACCCGGGGGCAGCCGGTCCCGGGGGAGCCGGTCCGCTCGCGCGCGGACCGGTCCGGACTTCTCGCACCGTTCGTGCATCGCATGCCGGTCCTCACCGTACGCCTGCGGCTCCAAGCGGCGGCGCAACTGGTGCAGGCCCCGGCGGGCGTGGCTCTTGACGGTGCCCAACGGCCAGCCCGTGCGCGCCGCGATCTGGGTCTGGGTCAGGTCCTCGAAGAAGGCCAGACGCAGCACACGCCGCTGGGCGGCCGGGAGCCGGTCCAGCTCGTACCGGACCAGGACGCGGTCCAGGGCGGCCTCCGGCCGGCCGCCGGTCGGATCGGCGGTGCCCAGGGCCGACCCGGCGGCCGCGACCAGTTCCCCGCGACGGGTCCGGGCGGACAGCGCGTCGGCGATCTTGCGCCGGGTGATGCCGACGATCCACCCGGCGAGCGGGCCGCGTTCGGGCCGGTAGCCGTGCCTGCCCCGCCAGACACCGAGGAAGACCTGCTGGGTCACGTCCTCCGCCTCCTTGGGGTCTCCCAGGGACCGCCAGGCCAGCGTGTGCACCAGGGCCGACCAGCGGTGGTAGGCGGCGGCGAGGCAGTCGTCGTCGCCCGCCGCCAGGCCGCGCGCGAGCTCCTCGTCGGGTGCCCGCGCGGACACCTCCGCGAGACCGTCCACAGCGGAAGCGCAAGCGGAAGCCGACGTGGCGGCGGGATGCGCGGTTTCGGTCAGGACGGCGGTCGGATGCGGTGTCATGACGACGGCTCCTGTGACGGTTCCCGGGGCTCGCCCCCGTGCCGCCATCGTCTGAGCCCCGACGTGCCCTCCTCAACTTGCATCGATCCTGCGTCGTTTTCCACGGCGGGCGCGGCCCCTCACTCGCGTCCGCGGGCATGCTTGAAGCGGGCCAGTCCCTCGGACAGTTCCACGACCGGGTCCGGGTAGTCGAGGGCGGCCCGCGCCGGCCCCTGGAGCTTCCACGGCTCGTGCACGGCCGGCCCGTCCAGCCCGGCGAGTTCGGGCACCCAGCGGCGTACGTACGTGCCGTCGGGGTCGTACCGCTTGGCCTGGATGACCGGGTTGAGCACCCGGTTGGGCCGGGTGTCCGTGCCGGTGCCGGCCATCCACTGCCAGTTGAGCTGGTTGTTGGCGATGTCGCCGTCGACCAGGTACCGCAGGAAGTGCCGCGCGCCCACCCGCCAGTCGACGTACAGGGTCTTGGTGAGGAAGCTCGCGGTCAGCAGGCGGCCCCGGTTGTGCATCCAGCCCTCGTGCAGCAGCTGGCGCATGGCCGCGTCGACGATCGGGTAGCCGGTGCGGCCCTCCCGCCACGCCTCGACGTCCTCGCGCGCCGATCGCTCGGACCGCCACCGGTCGTGCTTCGTGCGGTAGTCGGCGCTCGCCGCGGCGGGCCGCGCAGCCAGCACCTGGCGGTGGAAGTCGCGCCAGGCGAGCTGCCGTACGAAGGCCTCCGCGCCCGGACCGCCCGCGCCGCGCGCCCGGTGCACGAGCTCGACCGGGGAGAGGGTGCCGAAGTGCAGGTGGGGGGAGAGCCGGGACGTGGCGTCGCCGGCCAGGTCGTCGTGGCGCTCCTCGTAGGCACCGACGGCCGAGCGCAGCCAGGCCGCCAACCGCTTGCGGCCCTCCGCCTCGCCGCCCGGCGCCAGTCCTGCCGACAGGTCCGCGGCGGCCGGCCGGGAAGGCAGCTCCTCGGAGGCGACGCCGTCCGGCACGCGGACGGTGCGGGGGGCGCCGAGCGGAGCGCGCAGCCGCTGCCCCGACCACTGCCGGAAGTAGGGGGTGAAGACGGCGAAGTGGTCCGAGGAGGACGGTGTCAGCACGCCGGGCGTGACCGCCGTGGTCACCGTGTCGTGCACGTGCAGCCGGCGTCCGTCCGCCTCCAACGCGCGCCGCAGGCGCTCCTCGCGGCGGTGGGCGAAGCCGCTGACGTCGGCCGCCATGTGGACCTCGTCGGCGTCGGCCTCGCGGGCCACCTCGCACACCTGGTCGACGAGGCCGCCGTCGCGGACGACCAGCCGGCCGCCGCGCCGGCGCAGTTCCGCGTCGAGGCCGTGGAGGCAGTCGGCGAGGAACGCCAGCCGGTTCGGGGCGGCGAAGCCGGTGCCGTCCACGGCGCGGTCGCGGACGAACAGCGGGACGACGTGCCGGGAGCCGTCGAGGGCGGCGCGCAGCGGCGGGTGATCGTGTACCCGCAGGTCGGCGGTGAACAGGACGACCGAGACGTTCATGTGCGGTCTCCGTGGAGGGGACGGGAAAGGCCGGACGGAGCGCCCCGGATCACTCCGGATCGCTCGGATCGCTTCGGGCGCGGCACGTCCGGCGGATGCGGGCGTCAGCGCACGGAGGTGCGTTCCCCCGCCGAGGTGAGCCGGGCCTGCTCGGCCGCCGCCCCGGCGATGTTGCGGGCCATCCCGCCGAACACGAGCGCGTGGAAGGGCGAGACACTCCACCAGTAGGCGTGCCCCAGCAGCCCGTGCGGATGGAACACCGCGCGCTGGCGGTACAGCGTGCGGCCCCGGGCGTCGGCGCCGACGCGCATCTCCAGCCAGGCCTGACCCGGCAGCCGCATCTCGGCCCGCAGCCGGAGCAGCCGTCCCGGCTCGATCTCCTCCACGCGCCAGAAGTCGAGCGAGTCGCCGGCCCGCAGCCGCTGCGCGTCACGGCGGCCCCGGCGCAGCCCGACCCCGCCCGCCAGCCGGTCGAGGCCGCCGCGCAGCGCCCAGGCAAGGGGGAAGGAGTACCAGCCGTGGTCGCCGCCGATGCCCTCGACGACCCGCCACAGCGCCTCGGGCGGGGCGTCCACCGTGCGTTCCCGCCGGTCCGTGTAGAGGCTGCCGCCGGCCCAGTCGGGATCGGTGGGCAGGGGGTCGCTGGGCGCGCCGGGCACCGACGCGGACGACCACCGGGTCGTCACCTGCGCGTCGCGGACCCGTCGCAGGGCCAGCCGCACCGCCTCGTCGAAGCCGATCGGATGCCCGGGAGGGTCGGGCACGTACCGCAGGATGTCGTGCTCGCGGCAGACCACCTCGTGGCGCAGCGACTCGGCGAGCGGCCGCGCGATGGCCGCCGGTACGGGCGTGACCAGGCCGATCCAGTGACTGGACAGACGGGGGGTGAGGACCGGGACGGGGACGATGACCCGGCGGGGCAGGCCCGCCACCGCCGCGTACCGCAGCATCATGTCCCGGTACGTCAGGACGTCCGGCCCGCCGATGTCGAAGGCCCGGTTCACCTCGGTGGGCATCCGCGCGCTGCCCACCAGGACGCGCAGGACGTCGCGCACGGCGATCGGCTGGATGCGGGTGCCCACCCAGCTGGGGGTGACCATCACGGGCAGGCGCTCGGTGAGGTAACGCAGCATCTCGAAGGAGGCGGAGCCGGAGCCGATGATGACGGCAGCGCGCAGGACGGTGGTCGGCACACCCGAGGCCAGCAGGATGCGGCCGACCTCCGCACGCGAGCGCAGATGAGGGGACAGCTCCCGCCGCGGCACACCGCCGGGGGTCAGGCCGCCGAGGTAGACGACGCGCCGCACGCCCGCGGCCCGGGCCCGCTCCCCGAAGACGCGCGCGGCACGGCGGTCGGTCTCCTCGAAGCCCTTGCCGGTGCCGAGGGCGTGCACCAGGTAGTAGGCGACATCGACGTCCCGCAGGGCCGCGGCGACCGACTCCGGGTCAGTGACGTCCCCGCGCACCACCTCCGTGCGAGCTGCCCACGGATGGTCGCGCAGCTTGCCGGGGGAGCGGGCCAGACAACGCACCCGGTGGCCGGCGTCGAGCAGCTCCGGGACCAGCCGGCCGCCGATGTACCCCGTGGCGCCCGTCACCAGGCAGCGCGGCCCGTCGCCCGTGTCCTCACCGTTCATCGGCCTCGGTCCCTCGCGTGTCGGTGCCTTGTGACCGTCCGGATCACCTCCCCATCACTTCCACCGGGACGCCCCTCGCGGATGCGCGCCCGGCGCTTTCCGTGGGCCGATCGCGTGGCCGAGGCTGCCGCACCGCGCCGGCCGGGGAAAGGATTCCGCCAAGGCCGTCGGGCGAGGTGCCGGTGCGGCCCGCCGTTCGTGTACGAGGTGGGACGACGGCACGACGCCAAGGAGAACACGTCATGAAGTACTACCTGCTCAGCGTGATCCAGCCGGCCGAGGGCGAGCCGCCCTCGGCCGAGGCGCTCGCGCGGATCATGCGGGACGTCGAGGGCTTCCACCAGGAGCTGCGCGAGGCGGGCGCCTGGGTCTTCGCCGGCGGGCTGCACGGCCCGGAGACCGCCGTCGTCCTGCGTCCCCGAGGCGGTGAGGTGCGGGTCACCGAAGGCCCCTACACCAAGGGCGACGAGTACCTGGGCGGCCTGTGCCTCATCAAGGCGCCCGACCTGGACGCGGCCCTGGAGTGGGGCCGGAAGGCCGGCCTGGCCACCACCCTTCCCATCGAGGTGCGGACGTTCCTGCATCCGGCCGGGGACTGATGCCCGGCGCGGCCGCTGTCGAGGCCGGCGCCGAGTACGGCCGCGCCGTCTCCGGCCCACCGGAGCAAGGGGTTTGACTGGTCTATACCCTTGACTGGTACAGGCCAATGCGGTTGAGTGCCCCCAACCCCCCACCGCGGCCGCCCCCCCCACACCGTGCCCGGTACTGCCGGCGCATGCACGCGAGGACCGGCTCCGTCCGGCCTCGCGGGGGTGCGGCCGTGCTTACCGGGTCCTCGAAGTCGTCCCGCGCGCCGATCTGTTCCGCTGACGTCCGGCCGCAGTGCGTGGTGTCATGCACCTGACCATCCTGGCCGACGGGGTCATCGGCCTCCGGGGCGCTCCCGGGGGCACGGCCACCGTCCGGACGAAGGGCACACCGCCATGCGCACCCCCCACGCGCTGCTCGCCACGACCGCGGCGCTCGCCGCCGTCGTGGCGCCCCCCGCTCCCGCTCCCGCGAGCGCCACGGCACAGGCTCCGGCCGCCGGGGCGTACTACGTCCAGAGCGTCACGACCGGTCTGGCCGCGGCGGCCACCGGCGCCGGCGCCGTGGAACAGCACAACCCCAGGGGCGACGAGGACCACCAGCAGTGGAACCTGAGGGCGAACGGGCCGTCGTACGTCCTGGAGAACGCCGACCTGACCGGCACCTGCCTCGGCCGCTCAGGCGGCCAGGCGCGCACCGTCGCCTGCGCCGGCGCGGAGGCGGCCTGGGAGATCGCACCGGCCGGAGACGACCAGTACACATTCAAGTCGCCCGGCGCCGAACGCTACTTGACGGTCGCCGCCAAGCCGTCCGGCGCCAACTACCCCGCCCCGCTGGCCATCGGGGCCACGGGCGACCTGGCCCGCTGGTACCTCACCCCGGTGACGCCGAACATCCGGCCCATGCCGCCGGCGGACCAGCGCACGCTCGACCAGGTCACCTTCCTCACCGCCCACAACGCCTACGCCAACGGAGTCGACGGCGGCTTCGCCCCGCCGTTCGTCAACCTCTTCCCCAACCAGAGCCGCGGCATCGACCAGCAACTCTCCGACGGCGTACGCGGGTTCATGCTGGACATCCACCAGACCCCGGACGGCGCGATCCTCTGCCACAACAGCTGCACGCTGGTCAGCAGGCCGGTCGCCCTGTGGGTGGACCTCCAGCGCATGGTGGACTTCCTGGCGGCGCACCCCGACCAGTTCGTCACCGTGTTCTTGGAGGACTACGTCGATCCGGGCGTCCTGCGCGCCGAACTCGCCCATGTCCGCGGCCTGTCCGACGTGCTCTACCGGCCCGACCGGACCGGAGTGCGCAACGGCGGCTGGCCCAGGATGGCCGACCTGATCGCGGAGAACGACCGGCTGCTGATCCTCACCGACCACAGCCGCTCCACCGACGAGGCCGCCGGCCTGACCCGGGACGGCTTCGGCGTGATGTACCAGCGCGAGTGGACGGTCGAGAACCACTGGTCGATGGGGCCGGGCCTCGGCGCGTCCGACTGGTCCTGCCACAGCCGCTGGTACGGCGCCGACCTCGACATCCCGCTGACACGAACCGAACCGGGCTTCCGGCCGCTGTTCGTGATGAACCACTTCCGCGACAGCACGATCGCCGCCACGGCACAGACCGACAACACCAAACTCGCCGACCGCGCCCAGCGGTTCTGCGAGCCCGCCGCACGCAAGAAGCCCAACTTCCTCGCCGTGGACCGCTACGACCTGGGCGGCCCCGCGGCCGCCGTGGACGCGCTGAACACCCACAGATATCCCTGACATCTGCCCGTACGGCGCACGGGACCGCGGCCCGCGGGTGTGCGAGACTCCGCCGATGAGCTCCGAAACGATCACCGCGGACGCCGCGGGCACCTGGGAACTCGGCGGCCTGCCCGTCCACCGCATCGGCCTCGGCGCGATGCGGCTGACGGGCAGCGCCGCCTTCCACCTCGGCACACCGAGCGACAGGACCCGCTCGATCGCCGTCCTGCGCCGGGCGGTCGAACTCGGCGTGAACCACATCGACACGGCGGCCTTCTACTTCTCCGCCCGGCGCTCCGCCAACGAGCTGATCAACAGCGCCCTGTCGCCGTACCCGGACGGCCTGGTCGTCGTCACGAAGGTCGGTCCGTTCCGGAACTGCTCGGGGGAGTGGGGCCCCTCCGCGCGCCCCGACGACCTGCGCGGCCACGTCGAGGAGAACCTGCGTCAGCTCGGCCGCGACCACCTGGACGTGGTGAACCTGCGCCGGATGGGGCAGGACTCCATCGCCGAGCACTTCGGCGCACTCGCCGAACTGCGCGAGGAGGGCCTGATCCGCCACCTCGGCATCTCCGACGTGGAGCCCCGCCACCTCGAAGAGGCCCGGGCCATCGCGCCGGTGGTGTGCGTCCAGAACCGCTTCGGGCTCGATCTCCACGACCCCGGCACCGACGAACTGCTGCGGGTCTGCGGCGAGGAGGGCATCGCCTTCGTGCCGTTCTTCGCCATCGCCGGCGAGGGCGGCTCCCAGGGGGCGGCGGGCGGTGCGCACGACGAGGAGGTCGCGGCCGTCGCGAAGGCCCACGACGCCACATCCGCACAGGTCCGGATCGCCTGGACCCTCCAGCAGGGCCCGCACGTACTGGCCATCCCCGGCACCGGCAACCCCGACCACCTCGCGGAGAACGTGGCCGCGGGCGCACTGCGCCTCACCGACGAGGAGATGGCCCGTCTCGACGCGCTGCACGCCGGGACCGACTGAGCGTCCTTGAGCGCCCGCCGGTCCCGGCCGCGGCATCCGGTCCCGGTCAGTCCAGCTGCCGGTGCAGGAACGCCACGGTGCTCTGCCAGGCGCGGTCCGCCGAGCCGGGCTCGTGGCTGGGGCGTCGGTCGTTGAAGAAGGCGTGGCCGGCCGGGTACAGGCGGAAGTCCGCGGTGACGCCCGACTGCCGCCGGATCGTCTCGCCCAGCTCCTCGACCTGCTCCGGCGAGATGCTCCGGTCCTGCTCCCCGTAGTGGCCGAGGAGCTGGGCGCGCAGCCCGGAGAAGTCGGGCAGCTCGCCGCGGACGACGCCGTAGAACGGCACGGCCGCGCTCACCCGCGGCTCGACCGCCGCGAGGTACAGCACGAACCCGCCGCCCATGCAGAAGCCGACCGCGCCGACCGTGCCGGAGGTGACGTCGGGCAGGGACAGCAGATGGTCGACGGCGCCGGAGAGCAGTTCGACACCGCGGGAGACCGGCAGGGCCTTCATCATCCGCAGGGCCTCGTCGGCGTTGTGCGCCACGCTGCCGCCGTACAGGTCGGGTGCCAGGGCGACGAAGCCCTCGGCGGCGAGCCGGTCGGCCACGTCGGCGATGTGGTCCGTCAGCCCCCACCACTCCTGGATGACGAGGACGCCCGGACCGCTGCCCGACGGGGGCAGCGCGAGATAGCCGTGCGCGGTGGCTCCCGCGCTCGGGAAAGTGACGTTCTGCCGGGCGGGCGTCTCGGCGGGCCTGGGCCGCTCGGACATGGCGCTCAACTCCTTGCCGGGTTGCGGATCGGCGCCCCGCCGGGGGTGACGGAAGGCCTCCACGGATCCTTACCGCGTTCGCCGTGCCGATTCCGCCCGCCGTTCACGGTTCGGTTCGCGCCCCTTCGTACGGTACTGCCGGCGGTCCGGTCGCGCGGCGGGCCGCCGGAGCGCATCGGGGCGCGGGTGCGCGCATCCCCGCGGTCATTCCCGGCGGCTCCTTCCATAATGGGCGGGCGGCGAGGCCGCGAGCGGATCACGGCGCCAGACTGACTACAATCATGTAGACGATCTACGACTGTGGGCGACGACGGGGTGAGGAAGTACCCATGACCGACGACGACAAGGACGAACGCAGGCCGGCCGGCGAGCTCGAAGCCAGCGTCATGGCCGTCCTGTGGGCGGCCGGCGCGCCCCGGACCCCCGGCCAGGTCCAGCTGGGCCTCGGCGCCGGCCTGGCCCGCACCACGGTCACCACCATCCTCACCCGGCTGCACGACAAGGGCGTGGTCGAACGTCGCCGCCAGGGCCGGGGGTACGCCTACTACCCGGTCCAGGACGCGCATGGGCTGACCGCCCGCCGCATGCACTCCGAGCTCGACCGCGACACCGACCGCGAGACGGTCCTCGCCCGCTTCGTCGCCCAGCTCAACCCCGACGACGAGCGCGTCCTGCGCGACCTGCTCGAATCAGGTGAGCGATGACCCCAGCCCTGCTCCTGCTCCTGCCCCTGCTGCTGCCGTTCGCCGCGCCGGCGCTGGCCCGGCGCGCGCTCGACCGCCTCGCCCCCGTCACCGCGCTGTGGATGATCACCCTCTTCGCGGTCGTGCTCGCCGGCTGCTCCCTCGCCGCGCTCGGCGCCTTCGTCCTCACCGGCCTGCTCAAGCTGCCGCTCGTCGCGGCGCTGGGCAAGCTCGTCCACCCGCTGCCCACCGCATCCGACCTGATGGTCGTCCCGACGGCCGCGATCTCCGTCGGAGCGCTCGCCGTGTGCGCGTGGACGCTCGGACGCGCCGCGCTCAGGGAGTTCCGCGCCTTCCGCAGTGCGCGGACGGAGGCCGGCCGCAGGCCCGCCGCCGGCGACCTGTGCGTGGTGGACTCCCCGCACCCGGACGCCTACGCGCTGCCCGGTCGCCCGCACCGCATCGTCGTCACCACCGCGATGCTCCGCAGCCTCGACGCGGCCGAGCGCGAGGCGCTGTTCGCCCACGAGCGGGCCCACAACCGGGGCGGGCACCACTACTTCCTGGCCGCCGCCGAGCTCGCCGCCCACTGCCATCCCGCGCTGCGACGCGTCCGCGGGGCGATCCGCCTCGCGGCCGAGCGCGCCGCCGACGAGGCCGCGGCCGCGGCCGTCGGCGACCGCCGCCTGACCGCCCGCGCCATCGCGCGGGCCGCCCTGGCCGGCCAGGAGGCCCGCTCCGTGCGCCCGGAGTTCGCCCCCGCCGCCACCTCCGGCCCGGTCCCGCACCGTGTCAAGGCCCTCCTGACCGACCCACACGTCACGCGCCGCGCCGCGACCCGGATCGCCGCGCTGCTGATGGCCTGCGCCGCGGTCTCCTTCGCCGCCTCGGCGACGGGCATGATCGACTTCCACCACCGGGTCGAGGTCGCCCAGGGCGACACCTCCCGCTGACCCCCCGCCGACCGGTGCCCGGGATGACTGGCGCCGACGACGTTTTACGTATAACGTCACACGACGATCGCCCGCTCCGAAAGGCCCCGATGAGACGCATCGCCCTGATCACCCTCGTCGTCGACGACTATGACGAGGCGATCCGCTTCTACACCGGAGCGCTCGGCTTCCGTCTCACCGAGGACGCCCCGCGCCCGGACGGCTCCCGCTGGGTCGTCGTCGAACCGGGCGACGGGGCCGGGACCGCCCTGCTGCTGGCTCGCGCCCGGACCGCGCCCCAGCGCGCCCGGGTGGGCGACCAGACCGGCGGACGCGTCGGGTTCTTCCTGCACACCGACGACTTCGCCCGCGACCACGCCCGGATGCGGGCGGCGGGTGTGACCTTCCTGGAGGAGCCGCGCCGGGAGCCGTACGGCACGGTCGCCGTCTTCGAGGACCTGTACGGCAACCGCTGGGACCTGCTCCAGCCCGCGCCCGACGCGGGCTGACCCACCGAACGCCACCACCGCCGAACACCACCACCGCTCGACTGCCCTAGGAAACGCCCCATGACCGCGCCCCGCATCGACACCGACACCCTCCGCCGGCTCCCCAAGGCCGTGCTGCACGACCACCTCGACGGCGGCCTGCGCCCCGCCACCGTTGTCGAACTCGCGGACGCGGTCGGCCACACCCTGCCCACCACCGACCCCGCCGAACTCGCCGCCTGGTACTACGACGCGGCCAACTCCGGCGACCTGGTCCGCTACATAGCCACCTTCGAGCACACCCTCGCCGTGATGCAGAACCGCGAGGGCCTGCTGCGCACCGCCGAGGAGTACGTCCTGGACCTGGCCGAGGACGGCGTCGTCTACGGCGAGGTCCGCTACGCCCCCGAACTGATGGTCAACGGCGGGCTGACCCTCAGCGAGGTCGTGGAGACCGTCCAGGAGGGCCTCGCGGCGGGCATGGTCAAGGCGGCGGCCCAGGGCACGCCCGTCCGGGTCGGCACGCTGCTGTGCGGCATGCGGATGTTCGACCGCACCCGCGAGATCGCCGACCTGGCCGTCGCCCACCGCGACGCCGGTGTCCTCGGCTTCGACATCGCCGGCGCCGAGGACGGCTTCCCGCCCGCCGACCACCTGGACGCGTTCGAACACCTGCGCAGCGAGAGCGTGCCGTTCACCATCCACGCCGGCGAGGCGCACGGCCTGCCCAGCATCCACCAGGCCCTCCAGGTGTGCGGCGCCCTGCGCATCGGGCACGGCGTGCGCATCACCGAGGACATCGTCGACGGCAAGCTGGGCCGGCTGGCCGGCTGGGTGCGCGACCGCCGGATCGCCCTGGAGATGTGCCCGACCTCCAACCTCCAGACCGGCGCCGCCACCTCGATCGCCGAGCACCCCATCACCGAGCTGAAGGACCTCGGCTTCCGGGTCACCCTCAACACCGACAACCGCCTGGTGTCCGGCACCACGATGACCCGCGAGATGTCCCTCCTGGTCGAGCAGGCGGGCTGGACGGTCGAGGACCTGCGCACGGTCACGGTCAACGCCGTCAAGAGCGCCTTCATCCCCTTCGACGAGCGCGTGAGCCTGATCCGCGACGTGGTGCTGCCGGGCTACGAGTCCGCGCTCTGAAGCAGCCCCCTGACGTAGGCGGCCTGTCCGGCGTGCTGGAGATCGTCGGACAGGACGCTGACCAGGCGCACGCCCAGCGTGACTGGGGGGTCCCAGCCCTCGTCGACGACGCTTTCCAGGTCCTTGGCGGTCAGTTGGCGCAGGGCCGTCAGGGTCTGCTCGTGCACGGCGTCGTAGTAGCCGGTCAGCAGCTCACCGGAGTCGACCTGCACCTCCGCGACCTTCGCCGGACTGTGCCCGTAGCCGGTGTCGTGGCGGTTCAGGGGGAGTCCGAAGCGCTTCTGCCAGTCCCGCGCCAGCCACACCTGGTCGAGGCCGAAGGCGTCGGCGACATGGTCGTCCTGTACGCGCGTGAGGTGCCAGACGAGCCAGGCCACGGAGTTGGCGTCGGCGGCGGGACGGGCGTTGAGCCAATCGGCCGGAAGGCCGTCGACGACGGCATGGACCTCTTCCCGGATGCGGCCGTAGCCCTCGATGAGGATGTCCTTCGCGTGCATACGTCCACCTTGGCGTATCGCTCCCCGTCCCGCGTCCGGAACCCGGACTCCGTCAGACGGCTCCGGGCTCTTCCGGCCGGAGCAGGGTGATCAGGGCGCGGGCCGCCGGACTGGTGGCCTGTTCGGACGGCAGCAGGGCGACGGTCTCGTACTCCGTCTCCGCGGCGCCCTTGAGTGGCAGCGCGGTGAGCGAGGGCCGCTTGTGCCGGAAGTGGCGGGGGACGACGGCGATGCCCAGGTTCTCGTCGACCAGGTCGAGCAGGCTGTGCACGTCGTTGACCTCCAGGGCCACCGTGCGCCGGACCCCCGCGGCGGCGAAGGCCGCGTCGGTGGTCCGGCGCGGCCCCCAGTCCGGGTGGAAGTCGACGAAGACCTCGCCGTCCAGGTCCCGCGGCGTCAGGACGGCCTCGGCCGACGCGAGCCGGTGCCCCGGGTGGCACAGCACCGTCATCGGCTCGCCGGCCAGGGACACCGAGCGCAACTGGTCGGTGTCCGCGCGGGTCCGGTAGGCGAACGCCAGGTCGAGCCGGCCGGCCGCGACCTCCTCCGCCAGCGCACCCGAACCCGTCTGCCGCAGCCGTATCTCCACATCCGGATGCCGCCGCCGGAACGCGGCGAGCAGCCCGGCCACGTGCACCCCGGCGATGCACTGCTCGGTGCCCAGCGAGAGCGTGCCGCGCAGCACGCCCTGCACCGCCGCCACCGCCTCGTGCGCCGCCCGCACCTGCGCCAGGATCCGCTGCGCCTCGCCGAGCAGCGCGCGCCCGGCCTCCGTGAGCGTCACCCGTCGTGTGGTGCGCACGAACAGGGAGGTCTGCAACTCCCGCTCCAGCGCCCGGATCGACGCCGAGAGCCCCGACTGGGAGACCATCAGGCGCTCGGCCGCCCGGGTGAAGTGCCGGTCCTCGGCGACCGCGACGAAGTGCTGGAGATGACGCAGTTCCATGATTGAGCAGCGTAACCGTTGAATCCCATCGGATTCTCCTGTTGGACCGCTGCCCACGGGACGCGCGAGAGTGGGGACACCGGTTCCGCCGGAACCGTTCACCCCTGTGCCAACCCTGATGGAGTCGCGTTGTTCACCGCCCACCCCGACCGCTACGCGGACATGCCCTACCGGCGCACCGGACGCAGTGGCCTGAAGCTTCCCGCGCTGTCGCTCGGCCTGTGGCACAACTTCGGCCCGGACCGCCCGGTCGACACCCAGCGCGCCATCCTGCGCCGCGCCTTCGACCTCGGCGTCACCCACTTCGACCTGGCCAACAACTACGGCCCGCCGCCCGGCGCCGCCGAGTCCGCCCTCGGCGACGCGCTCCGCGCCGACTTCGTGCCGTACCGCGACGAGTTGGTGATCTCCACCAAGGCCGGCTACCTGATGTGGCCCGGCCCGTACGGCGAATGGGGCTCCCGCAAGTACCTGCTGTCCTCGCTCGACCAGAGCCTGAAGCGGATGGGCCTGGAGTACGTCGACATCTTCTACTCGCACCGCCCCGACCCGGACACCCCGCTGGAGGAGACCATGGGTGCCCTGCACTCGGCGGTCCAGCAGGGCAAGGCGCTCTATGTCGGCGTCTCCAACTACTCCGCGGAGCAGACTCGCGAGGCCGCCAGGATCCTGGGCGAACTGGGCACCCCGCTGCTGATCCACCAGCCCCGCTACTCGATGCTCGACCGGCGCCCCGAGGAGGAGGGCCTCCTGGACACCCTGGACGAGCTCCAGGTCGGCTCCATCGCCTACTCCCCGCTGGAGCAGGGCCTGCTCACCGACCGTTACCTCGACGGCATCCCCGAGGACTCCCGGGCGGCGAGCGACAGCCCCTTCCTCGACTCCGCCGCGGTGACCGGCGAACTGGTCGGCAGGCTGCGCGCGCTGGACGAGATCGCCAAGTCCCGTGGGCAGTCCCTGGCGCAGATGGCGCTGGCCTGGGTGCTGCGCGGCGGACGGGTCACCTCGGCCCTGGTCGGCGCGAGCAGCCCGCGACAGCTGGAGGACAGCGTCGCCGCGACGCGGTCCCTGGACTTCGACGCGGAGGAGCTGGCCCGCATCGACGCGCTCGTCGCGTCGTAGGACGCCTCCGGCCCACGACACGGGCCGGACGCGCGCTCGTACCGGCCCCGGCGGACGCTCCGCCGGGGCCGGCCCTCGTCCCCGGGCGGGCACCCGGTCACCTCATGCCCCGGTGGGCACCCGGTCGAGGAAGCCGAGTACGGTCCGGATCCTGCCCTCGGCGTCCAGGGTGACCACGTCGGACCCGGCGACCGGCGCGGAGCCTCCCCAGCCTCGCTCACCAGCTCCCAGGAGAAGCGTGCCGTGTCGTGGTGCCCGTCGACGGCCCGGTGAGCCGGAAGGCGAACCCGGGGAACTGCTCGCGGGCGGCGGTGATGACCGCGGTGATCTCGGCGTGGCCTCCGGCGTCGGCTGGGGGTCCCCCCTGCTCGAAGAGCTTGGGGGAGGGTCGGTGTAGCTGCCGTCCGGGGTCCAGGCGTCGGCCACCGCCTTCGTCCGGGCCTGGGTGTCCGGCGCGTTCCAGGCCTCGAAGCAGCGGGTGACGGCGATCGTGTACCGGTCGGTCTGCGCGGACATGCTGAATCAGCCTCCATCGAGGTCGTAAACGCTGGTCGGAGCCCGGGTCCCGGTGATCGGCGACCCGATGGAACCACCCTGCCGCGCTGGTGCCGCCGGGGTCGATTACCGCGCGGGTCATGCCCGCGCGGTCACGGACTGTCGCCCTTTCGGCCACCTGGCGTGATGAATATGCCAGGAGACTGGCTGGAAAGTCGTGGTGACAGTGGTTCAGTAGTGAACATACTCGAATTCAGGGGCACTTCACCGCATAAAAGCCGTACGCAGGGCGAGGCGGGGCCGGCCGGGCGGCGACGCTACGGGGGAGGAGCAGTGCACGACGAATTCCTGTGCCATGTCACCGCGTACGGGGTGTGCGACGGCCGCCGCATCGGCGTACCGCTCGGCACCTACCGGGCGCCCACCCTGGCCCTGGCCCTGTGGTGGCTGCGTGACCGCGCCTCCTGGATCGCCGAGCGGCTCGACCCCGGCCCTGACACCCCCCATGTCCCGCCGGGCGCTCTGGTCCCGGTGCCGGAGTCCGTGCCCGACGTCCCCGGCATCCTGCGGGCCTGGTGCGCCGACGTGGCTCAACAGGGGATCGCGGCCGACGAGTTGACCGAGGGAAGGCTGGTACGGATCGCCGCCAGCGACGAGACCACGGAGTACGAACTGCTCGCCGAGTCGGTGGACGCCCTGCGCATGCACCGGACCCTGCCCGCGCTCGTCATGCCGATGGCCTGACCGCCCGGTGACGTGACCGGTGCGCCGGCAGAGCACCCAGGAAGCCCGTGACCAGACCCCACAGGGCGGCCAGGCCCAGCGCACCCCAGAACCGGGGACGCAGCAGCAGCTCTCCGGAGAGGTTGCCGCCCACGTCTCCGATGCCGAGGAGCGACAGACCGTAGTGCGCGGAGATACGGCCCACGGCACAGATCGTCAGGACCGTCAGCACCAGGGCGACGGCCATGCGCAGGGCGTGCCGCGAGGCCGGCGTCCCGGCCGGGGAACGCGCCGCCATCAGGAACGCGGCACCCAGCAGCAGCACCGCGTCCACGACCACCAGCCACCACACCCGGCCGTCGTGCTCGGCGAGCGTGCGCAGGTTGAGCGTGGAGACGTCCGGGGTGCGCAGCACCTCGTCGAGCAGCCGCGGCATCGGCAGCCCGAACGGGCCGTCCACCCGGCCGTCCCAGGTGGCTCCCAGGCCGATGGTGAACACCGGCCAGACCACGTTCGGCAGCCCGAGCAGGATCACGGCGAAGTGCTCCGCCGGGCGCCCGCGGGTGGCCGCCGTCACCAGCGCGACGACCAGTCCCACGGCCACGCACGCGAGCAGCAGGGCCACCATGGCGTACGCCGCCGGACGTACCGACTCCCGCCATCGCAGCAGCCGCGTCGGCAACGGCGCCCCGGGTGCCACCAGCAGGGCCAGTACCAGCACGCCCGCCAGCCACAGCAGCCCGAAGACCACGGTCAGCGGCACCTGCGCGGCGAAGCCGACCTCCGGCGCGGCGCCGAACAGGCCGCCGACGACGCCGAGCACCCCGTTGCCCAGGTCGATGGCGAAGGTCTGCCGGGCGCCCAGTGCCAGACCGATCAGCGCGAGCAGCCACAGGACGGCGATCCGGGCGGCCCACCCGGCCAGTTCCCGCGCCCCGGCCACCGCACGGTGCCGCAGCGGCCGCAGAAAGCCCGCGGCGACGACGAGCGCGCCGGTCAGCGTGACCGACAGCGGCATCACCGTGATGCCCGCGTGGGTCCGGGCGAGGCCGCCCGCGTCGCCCGACAGCTCCACGCTGCCGCCGACCGCCGTCACCAGGGTCGCGGCGACCACCCGGGGGAAGGCGTTGTCGGGGAGGCCCGCCGCACCGGCCGCCCACAGCCCGAGCGCGGCGACCACACCCATGGCCACCACCGCGGCCAGTACCGTGGCCAGGGCCTGTGCCCAGCCGTGGCGGGCCGCCGACGGGACCGGGGTGCTCACGGGGCTCACACCGCAACGCTATGCAGGACCCCGGCGCCGCGCCTGCCGGAAGGTCCGTCCGCGTCCGCCGGCGGGCGGGGACTGCCGGGCGCGGCTCGGGGTAACAGCACAGGTGCAGCAGTGTCCGGCCTGGCCGGCTTCCCGAGAGAGACACGCATGACCGACCATCTGGACGGGGCAGTGATAGCGACTGGCTTCGACGTTCCCGTGGAACCGCTTCGGCGGGCGACGCACTACACCGGCGAACCGGGTTGCATCGCCGAGGCGCGTTCCTTCGCCGCGCAATTCCTGGAGCAGCTCAGGACCGAGTGGTGCGCCGAGATCGGCCGCCGCTGCGGCGACGCGCTCATGCTGGTGGTCAGCGAACTGGTCACCAACGCCGACCGGCACAGCGACGGGCCGTACATCCTGGAACTGGAGGGTACGGACAGCGCGGTGAACGTGTGCGTGTACGACAGCAGCGCCGTACTGCCCCGGCGCTTCCCCCGGGATCCGCGGCGCGTGGGCCGGCACGGCCTGGAGATCGTGCACGCGCTGGCACTGGAAGTGAGCGCGGAACGCGTCCCGGTGGGCAAGCGGGTCCGCGCGCTGGTCGAGCTCGGCGGCGAGTGACCGGCGCGCGACGGGCGCGAGCGACCGGGGAGTGACGGACGCGTGACCGGCGCGGGCGCGCCGGTCGCAGCACTAGGCGCAGCCCAGTTCGCCGAGCATGCCCTGGCGGAGCTGGGTGATGATCCGCTTGATCAGCCGGGAGACGTGCATCTGCGAGCAGCCGAGCCGTTCGCCGATCTCCGCCTGGGTGGCCTCCTCCACGAACCGCAGATGGATGATCTCCCGGTCGCGTTCACTGAGCCCGGCCACCAGCGGCGCGAGGGCGTGGAAGTCCTCGACCAGCCTGATCCCGTCCTCCTCCACGCCGATGAAGTCGGCGAGCACCGCCTCGCCGTCCTCGGGTCCTTCACCGGTGAGGGCGGCGTCCAGCGACGCGGAGTTGTAGCCGTTGGAGGCGATCTGGGCCTCGACGACCTGGTCCTCGGAGATGTTCATGAGCGTGGCGAGCTCGGCGACCGTCGGGTCCCGGTCCAGGCGGCTGGACAGTTCCTCGCGGGCCCGGGCCAGTTCCACCCGCAGCTCCTGAAGCCGCCGCGGCACGTGCACCGCCCACGTGGTGTCGCGGAAGAACCGCTTGATCTCGCCGACGATGTAGGGCAGGGCGAAGGAGGTGAACTCCACCTCGCGCGACAGCTCGAACCGGTCGATGGCCTTGATCAGGCCTATCATCCCGGTCTGGACGATGTCCTCCATGTCGTCGCCGCGGTTGCGGAACCGGCCGGCCGCGAACCGCACCAGCGACATGTTCATCTCGATGAGCGTGTTGCGGGCGTACTGGTACTCGTGCGTGCCCTCGTCGAGTTCGGTCAGGCGCCGGAAGAAATGGCGGGACAGTTCGCGCGCGTCACGCGGAGCGACCGACCGTGGGTTCTCCACCCCCGGCAGCGGCTCGCCACCCGTCACGGCCTCCCGGGTCTCCTCGACCGCTGCCCCGGACCGGATCACGGTGGTGTCCATCGCCTCTCCCACGTAAGTCACGGTTCGCCCTCTGCCTCGTCGGCCTGCGTACGTCTGTTCCGGCGCCGGTGGCACCGAGCGGTTGCGCGACCCCCGGGTACCCGGCCCGCCGGAATGTATGCGCGCCGCCGGCCTCGGGGGGGTCGTGCTCCGCTCCCTGCCTGCCGGGCTGTTGGAGCTGCGGATACCCGGAGTGACCCGGCACATGCCCTTCGTGTGCCGGGCGGCGCGAATTCGCCGGTACGAGACGGGGATGAAGGGGGATGAGGGGGAGGCCGGGCCGCGAATTCACCCAGGGCGCAACCGCCCTCCCTTCCGCCCGCGTTCGGGACTCCTAGGCTGAGGGGATGAGCGAACGAGCGCCGAACCAAGCCCGCGTCATCCCCTTGCGCCCGCCGGCCGCGCGCCCGGGGCCGTCCCGTCCGGCACCCGAACGCCCCGCGCAGGGCCGCACCCCGGCGGCGGCGCCCAGGGAACCCCTCTGGCGCGATCTCGTCGGCGACGTCCTGCGCCGCGAGCGGCGGGCGCAGGAGCGCACGCTCAAGGACGTCGCGGACGCGGCGCGGATCTCGATGCCGTATCTGTCGGAGATCGAGCGCGGCCGCAAGGAGGCCTCCTCGGAGGTCCTCGCGGCCGCGGCGCAGGCGCTCGGCTTCGGCCTCGGTGACCTGCTCTCACTCGCCCAGGACGAGCTGGCGCGGACCGCACGAAGCGGCGCCGTGCGCGGCCGCGGCCCGTCCGTCCCCCGTTACGACGGACTCTGCCTGGCCGCCTGACGGCCGCACCCGGGCCGGTGCCTCGGAGCCGCGAGCCGGACCCGCGGGAGGCGCCGGCCCGCGCGGGTCAGACCCGCGCGAGGCGCCGGCTCAGCACCTCGTCCGCCAGCCCGTACGCCACCGCCTCCTCGGCGGTGAACACCTTGTCGCGGTCCATGTCCGCGCGCAGCGTCGCCGCGTCGTGGCCGGTGTGCCGGGACAGCACCTCCTCGACCTGGGAGCGGATCCGGCTCATCTCCCTGGCCTGGACCGCCAGATCGGAGACCGTGCCCTGCCGGCCGCCGGTGGCCGGCTGCCCCAGCAGCACCCGGGCGTGCTCCAGCACGAACCGCCGCCCCGGGTCGCCGCCCGCCAGCAGCACCGCCGCCGTCGAGGCCGCCTGCCCCACGCAGAACGTGGAGATCGGCGCCTGCACGAACGTCATCGTGTCGTAGATGGCCATCAGCGAAGTGAACGATCCACCGGGCGAGTTGAGGTAGATCGCGATCTCCTGGTCCGGAGCCGCCGACTCCAGGTGGAGCAGTTGGGCGATGACCACGCCCGCGACGCCGTCGTCGATCTCGGTGCCGAGGAAGACGATGCGTTCGTTCAGCAGCCGGCTGAACACGTCGTAGGACCGCTCACCCTGCGCGGTCCGCTCGACCACGTACGGAACCGTGTACGACCCCATGTCACAACCCCATCCGCCCGCGCGAGTGGGCCGGGCGGATGTCGGCGAGCGACTCCACCACCCGGTCCACCATCCCGTACTCCATGGCCTGTTCGGCGGTGAACCAGCGGTCCCGGTCGCCGTCTCGCGAGATCGTCTCCTCGCTCTGCCCGGTGTGCTCGGCGGTGATCCGCTCGATGGTCCGCTTGGTGTGCTCCAGGTTCTCCGCCTGGATCTCGATGTCCGCGGTGGTGCCGCCGATGCCCGCCGACGGCTGGTGCATCATGATCCGCGCGTTCGGCAGCGCGAACCGCTTGCCGTGCGCCCCCACCGCGAGCAGGAACTGGCCCATGCTGGCGGCGAATCCCATCGCCAGTGTCGACACGTCGTTCGGGATGAGCCGCATCGTGTCGTAGACGGCCAGCCCCGCGGTGACGGATCCGCCGGGGCTGTTGATGTACAGGGCGATGTCGGTGCGCGGGTCCTCGGCCGACAACAGCAGCAGTTGGGCGCACACCCGGTTGGCCGACACCTCGTCGACCTGGGTGCCCAGGAACACGATCCGCTGGGCGAGCAGTCCGGCCGCGAGGTCGTCGTCGAACCGGCTGGGCGGGGTGTCGTGCTCCTCGGCGCGCGGCGCGAGCGCGCCGGGTGAGAGCAGTGCGGTCGGTGGGGTCATCGGGTCTCCTTGTCGTGGCACGGATGCCGTCGACCCCACTGTCGGCCCGGAGCCACCGCCGCGTACGGTTTCTCTGCCGGTGGCAGATTCGCCACCGGCAGAGCGTCCCGGTCAGCCCTTCTCGCGCAACTGCCGGAAGAACGCCCGCACATCCGCGACCAGCAGGTCCGGCTCCTCCATCGCCGCGAAGTGCCCGCCTCGGTCGAACCGCGTCCACCGCACGATGTTCTCGGTGCGCTCCGCCCTGTGCCGCAGCGGGACCTGCAACTCGGCGGGGAAGAGGGCGACCGCGGTCGGCGCGGTCGACGGCTCGGCGGGCGCGGCGGCCCGGCCGGAGGCGTGCGCTCGCTCGTAGTAGATCCGCGCGGACGAACCGGCCGTCCCGGTCAGCCAGTACAGCATCACGTCGGTGAGCAGCCGGTCCCGGTCGACGGCCTCCTCGGGCAGCTTGTCGGAGTCCGTCCACTCGCGGAACTTCTCGACGATCCAGGCGAGTTGGCCGACCGGCGAGTCGGTGAGCGCGTACGCCAGGGTCTGCGGGCGGGTCGCTTGCAGCACCGCGTAGCCCGTGCCCTCCCGCTGCCAGGCGTCCCAGCGCCGCCACGACGCGAGCGTCCGCTCCCGCTCCTCCGAGCCGAGCCCGGCCAGCTCCTCCCCGGTCGGCTCGGTGGACTGCTGCGCGCCCGGCAGCAGATTCAGGTGGACGCCGATCACCCGGCCGGGGTGGGCGCGGCCCAGCTCGCGGGAGATCGCCGCGCCCCAGTCGCCGCCCTGCGCGCCGAACCGCTCGTAGCCGAGCCGCCGCATCAGCTCGGCCCATGCGTCGGCGACCCGTCCCGCCTCCCAGCCCCGCTCGGTGGTGGGCCCGGACAGCCCGAAGCCCGGAATGGTCGGCAGCACGACGTGGAAGGCGTCGGCCGGGTCGCCGCCGTGGGCGGCCGGGTCGGTGAGCGGGCCCACGATGTCGAGGAACTCGACGATCGAGCCCGGCCAGCCGTGCGTGACGACCAGCGCGGTGGCGTCCGGCTCCGGGGAGCGGATGTGGGCGAAGTGCACGTTCGCCCCGTCGATCGTGGTCGTGAACTGCGGCCACCGGTTCAGCAGCGCCTCGGCCGCCCGCCAGTCGTAGTCGTGCCGCCAGTACCGTACGAGCTCGCGCAGGTAGCCGACGGGAACGCCGTAGTCCCAGCCCGCGCCCGGAAGCTCGTCCGGCCAGCGGGTGCGGTCGAGGCGGTCGTGGAGGTCGTCCAGATCGCTCTGCGGGACGCTGAGCCGGAAGGGCCGGATGCCGTCGGCGGTCGGTGACGTCGTCATGCCCGCGATGCTAGTTCGGGGCCGCCGAAGCACCCGCGGATTTTCTCCGGATCCGCCGATGAGTTTCGCGGCGCGGGCCGGTCGATACACATGACCGCGTCGCACACTCCAGGAGGAACCCGTGGCCACCGAAGGATTCACCACCTGTCTCTGGTTCGACGGCCAGGCCGAAGAAGCCGCCCACTACTACGTCTCGATCTTCAAGAACTCCACCATCGGGCGGATCGGCCGCTACACGGAGGCCGGGCCCGGCCCGGCCGGATCGGTGATCGCGGTCGACTTCGTGGCCAACGGCCAGAGGTTCGTGGCGCTGAACGGCGGTCCCCAGTTCACGTTCAACGAGTCGATCTCCTTCCAGATCTACTGCGAGAGCCAGGAGGAGATCGACCACTACTGGACCAAGCTGACCGAGAACGGCGGCGAGCCCGGCCCCTGCGGCTGGCTCAAGGACAAGTACGGCGTCTCCTGGCAGGTGGTCCCGGCCAAGCTCATCGACATGATCGGCGACCCCGACGCCGAGAAAGCGGCCCGCACCACGCGGGCGATGCTCGCCATGCGCAAGCTCGACATCGCCGCCCTGGAAAGGGCCTACGCGGGCGAGTGACGGCGGGCGGCGGGGCCGGTCCACCCATCCGGGGGAGTGGACCGGCCCCACCCTTGCGTGCACGGGCCTGGCGCGAGGTGCGGGCCCCCGGTCAGGACAGGTCGTTCACCAGCACCGCGGCCCCGTCGAACCGGCCGGCCTTGAGGTCCTCCAGCGCCTGCGGGGCCCGGGAGAGCGGATAGGTGTGCGTGGTGGCGCGCACCCCGTGCCGGGCGGCCAGGGCGAGGAAGTCCCGGCCGTCCTCGCGCGTGTTCGAGGTGACGCTGCGCAGTTCCTTCTCGTAGAAGAGCTCGCTCTCGTAGCGCAGCGGCGGTGTGTCGCTCAGGTGGATGCCGGCCACCGACAGGACGCCGCCGCGGTCGAGGGCCCGCAGCGCCACGGGCACCAGATCGCCCACGGGGGCGAACAGGATCGCGCTGTCCAGCGGCTCGGGGGGCACCGCGTACGCGTCCTGGGCCGAGGCCGCGCCCAGCTCCAGCGCGAGCCGCCGCGCGGTCGCCCCGCGGGTCATGACGTGCACCCTCGCGCCCTCCGCGAGTGCCACCTGCGCGCACAGGTGGGCGCTGCCGCCGAACCCGTACAGGCCGAGGCGCCCGCCGGGCGGCAGCGCGGCCCGGCGCAGTGCCCGGTAGCCGATGATGCCCGCGCACAGCAGCGGCGCGAGCGCGACGTCGTCGACCTCGCCGGGCAGCCGGTAGGCGAAGGCGGCCGGGACGGTCGTGTACTCGGCGTAGCCGCCGTCGGCGTCCCAGCCGGTGTACCGGGAGGCCGGGCACAGGTTCTCCGCGCCGCGCAGACAGTACGCGCAGGTGCCGTCGGTGCGGCGCAGCCAGGCCACGCCCACCCGGTCGCCGGGCGCGAAGCCGTTCACCGCCCGGCCCTGACCCGCGACCACGCCCACGACCTCGTGGCCGGGTGTGACCCCGGGCCTGTGCACCGGCAGATCGCCCTCGGTCACGTGCAGATCGGTGCGGCACACCCCGCACGCGCGCACGCGCACCAGCAGCTCGTCGTCCCCCGGCACGGGAATCGGCTTCTCCGCCAGCCGCAGCGGGCCCTCCTCCACCGGCCGGGGCCCGGTCACCGTCCACGCCCGCATCGTGCCGTCCGCCATCTCGCGCCCCGTCCGCCGAAGGCCGCCCGGTCCACCCGTGTCCGGTACACCTCTGTCCGTCCCAGTGTGGAACAGGCGGGCCCGCTCAGCGCGCGACCGGACCCGGCAGTCACTAGCGTGAGGACGGGAACACATCACCGAACGGGAGAGGGCGACGGCCATGGCGGTACGACCCGAGGGAACCCCCTGCTGGGCCGATGCGATGTTCAGCGACCTCGAGGGGGCCAAGAGCTTCTACGCCGACGTCCTCGGCTGGACTTTCGGCGAGTCCTCGTCGGAGTACGGCAACTACACCCAGGCCTACGCGGACGGCAAGGCGGTGGCCGCCGTCGTACCGCCCATGCCCGGGCCGGAGGGGCAGTCGCAGTGGTGCCTGTACTTCGCCTCGCCGGACGCCGCCGCCACCGCCCGCAGGATCCGCGACAAGGGCGGCGAGGTGCTGATGGAGCCCATGCAGGTCGGCGACTTCGGCACGATGTGCCTGGCCCGGGAGCCCAGCGGCGCCGTGTTCGGCGTGTGGCAGGGCGGCACCCACGAGGGCTTCGAGGCGACCGCGGTGCCCGGCGCCTACTGCTGGGCGGAGGTCTTCACCCGCGAGCCAGCGAAGGCCGACACCTTCCTCTCCGCCGTCTTCGGCTACACCGCCAAGCAGCTCCAGGACGAGGCGATCGACTTCCGCCTGTTCGACGTGGGCGGCGAGACGGTCCTCGGCCGGATGACGATGACGGACGACTTCCCGCCTGAGGTGCCGTCGTACATCAACGTCTACTTCACCGTCGCGAACTGCGACGACGCCGTCGCCGCCGCGACCAGCCGGGGCGGTGTGCTGCGGTTCGGTCCGCACGACAGCCCCTTCGGCCGGTTCGCGGCGCTCACCGATCCGCAGGGTGCGAACTTCTCGGTGATCGACATCACCACGACGCAAGGGGAGAAGCCGCAGGCCGCGGACGTGTCCTAGGCGGCGGTCCGAAGGGCCCGGCCGGCGTGGCATGATCGGGCCCATGCGTGAACGTGTGGTGGCCGCCTGCGACGGGGCGTCGAAGGGAAATCCGGGTCCGGCGGGCTGGGCGTGGGTCGTCTCGGACGACGCCGAGACCCCCGCCCGCTGGGAGGCGGGAGCGCTCGGCACCGCCACCAACAACGTCGCCGAACTCACCGCGCTGGAGCGGCTGTTGACGGCGATCGACGCGGACGTGCCACTCGAGGTGCGGATGGACTCGCAGTACGCGATGAAGGCCGTGACCACCTGGCTGCCCGGCTGGAAGCGCAACGGCTGGAAGACGGCCGCGGGCAAGCCGGTCGCCAACCAGGAACTGGTCGTGCGGATCGACGAACTGCTCCAGGGCCGCTCGGTCGACTTCCGCTACGTGCCCGCCCACCAGGTCGACGGCGACCCGCTGAACGACTTCGCCGACCGGGCGGCCAGCCAGGCGGCGAGCGTGCAGCAGTCCGCGGGCAGCGCCCTCGGCTCGCCGGAGCCGCCGCCCGCCGCCCCCGCGTCCGCCGCACCGCGCCGCCGCGCGAACGGGACCAAGACGGCACGGCCGCGCGCCGGCGACGCCTCGTCCCGCACGATCAAGGCGAAGTTCGCCGGCCGCTGCGTGTGCGGCCGCTCCTACGCGGCCGGCGAGTCCATCGCCCGCAACGACCAGGGCTGGGGCCACCCGGAGTGCCGCACGGCGGCCGCCGGATAGCCCCGGTCGGCGCGCACGGGGCGCCGACCCCCGCGGTCGCCGCCGGCGCTTCTGCCCGGGTGAGCACCCGGAGCGGCCCGGCCCGCGCGGGCGGACCGCTGATGACAGACTGTCGCCATGGACGAACGTGAATTCGGCAGGTCGCACCAGCACGCGTCGGTCGTCGGGCTCGGCACCTGGCAACTGGGCGCCGACTGGGGCGACGTGGACGAGAAGGAAGCCCTCTTTGTCCTGGAGGCGGCCGCCGAGTCGGGGGTGACCTTCTTCGACACGGCCGACGTCTACGGCGACGGGCGCAGCGAGTCGGCCATCGCCAGCTTCCTCGCCGGCCGGCCGGACCACCACGTGCTGGTCGCCACCAAGATGGGCCGGCGCGTCGACCAGATCCCGGAGAACTACGTCCTGGACAACTTCCGCGCCTGGAACGACCGTTCGCGACGCAACCTGGGCGTCGACCGCATCGACCTGGTGCAGTTGCACTGCCCGCCCACCCCCGTGTACTCCAGCGACGCGGTGTTCGACGCGCTGGACACCCTGGTGGAGGAGGAGCGGATCGCCGCCTACGGTGTCAGCGTGGAGACCTGCGCCGAGGCGCTGACGGCGATCGCCCGGCCGAACGTGGCCAGCGTGCAGATCATCCTCAACCCGTTCCGCATGAAGCCGCTGCGCGAGGTGCTGCCCGCGGCGCGGGAGGCGGGCGTCGGCATCATCGCCAGGGTGCCGCTCGCCTCCGGGCTGCTGTCGGGCAAGTACACCAAGGGCACCGTCTTCGCCGCCGACGACCACCGCACCTTCAACCGGCACGGCGAGGCTTTCGACCAGGGCGAGACCTTCTCCGGCGTCGACTTCGCCACGGGCGTGGAGGCCGCGGCCGAGTTCGCCGCGCTCGCCCCCGAGGGCTGGACCCCGGCCCAGCTCGCGCTGCGCTGGATCATCCAGCAGCCCGGCGTCACCACGGTCATCCCGGGCGCCCGCTCACCGGAGCAGGCACGCGCGAACGCCGCCGCCGGGAAGCTGCCCCCGCTGGGCGAGGAGACCCTCGCGGCGATCCGGGACCTCTATGAGCGCCGGATCAAGGACCAGGTGGAGGCCCGCTGGTAGCAGCGGGTCGGGAACCGCTCGCTGGGGAACCCGCACGACACAGGGGCCGGGCCGGGAGGCGGGCCGGCCCCGGGGGGCCGGAAGCCGGGAGGCGGGATGGCGGTGACGGGAGACGGTGACGCGGGGCGCCGGGGGCGCCACGAGACCGAGGAGGAGCGGGCGGACCGCAGATGGGTGGAGCTCATCCAGGAGGTGCGGGTGGCCCAGACGGGTGTGCAGATCCTCTTCGGCTTCCTGCTCACCGTCGTGTTCCAGCCGAAGTACGACCACCTGAGCCACACCGACCAGGTGATCTACGTCGTCACCGTCGTCCTCGGCGCCGCGACGACCGGCGCGCTCACCGGCCCGGTGTCCCTGCACCGTCTGGTCGCCGGGCGCCGGATCAAGCCCCAGGCCGTGGCCTGGGCCTCGCGGCTGACCTTCGTCGGCCTCCTCCTGCTGCTTGCCACCATGACCTGCTCCCTGCTGCTGATCCTCAGGGTGGCGACGCACGGGGGGTTCGTGTCCTGGCTGGTCGCCGCGGTGGTGGCCTGGTACCTGCTGTGCTGGTTCGCGCTGCCCCTGTGGACCCTGCGCCGCCACACCACTCGGTGAGGCGGCGGCACCGAGTGCTGTGGATGTACTCGGGTGATGCGACAACGCGGCTGGGGGTCCCCCCTGCTCGAAGAGCTTGGGGGAGCCGTGCCGGGCGTCGCGAGCCGGTGAACCT
>NZ_JBIVPK010000053.1:0-45418 GCF_044754605.1 Streptomyces sp. NPDC093064 | reverse complement strand
TCACCCCGGAGTTGCTCGATCTCCCCCAAGTCCACACGGGCAGCCTGCCGGACTCGGCACCCAAGATCAAACCAACCTAACGAAGTACTACTAGGTGCCCCGGATGCGCACCGCCGGCGTCCGCCGCAGCTCACCCATCCGCGCCTCGGCGCGGTGCAGCCGTCCCACGAGGGGCCCGGGCTCACCGAGTGCGAGAGGCCGGCGCACCGCCTGTGCGTGCGGGCGCCCTCTCTGCTCTTTCGCCACCGCCGCGCCTCCGCGGCGTATGCGCGCGTGATCTCGCCGACGACTTCAGCCCGGTTCGCGCTCGACTGCACGAGCGGGCCGCACGGACGGCGATCCCTGCCCGTCGGGTGACGGAGTCCCCGCTGCGCCGTTCGGTGGCGCGTGGGCGGTCATGACAGCCTGCCGGATCACCCCGAGAGCAAGATGATCGCCACCCGGTGTGATCGATGGCCCGCACGGACCGACCGGGCACGGGAGAGGAGCAACAGGGATGGATGGGATCGGGTTCGTCGGGCTCGGCACGATGGGCCGTCCGATGGCGCGCAGGCTGCTGGCCGCCGGGCACCGCGTGGTGGTGTGGAACAGGTCGCGGCCCGCCGTCGAGGAACTGCGCGGGGACGGAGCGGAGGCCGCGGCGGACCTCGCGGAGGTGTTCAGGCTCCCCGTGGTGATGAGCATGCTGTCCGACGACGCCGGTATCCGGTCGCTCATCCTGGACAGCGGGGTGCTGGACGGCGCCGAGTGCCGCGTGCACGTGAACCTGGCGACGGTGTCGGCCGGCTTCGCCTCCGAGGCGGAACAGCGGCACACGCAGCGGGGCATCGGATACGTGGCGGCGCCGGTGCTGGGCCGGGCCGATGTGGCGGCGGCCGGAAAGCTGAACGTCCTGGCCGCCGGCGCCCCCGAGGCACTGGACCTGGCAAGGCCCGTCCTCGAACCGCTGGCCGGGCGGATCTGGGAACTCGGAGACGACCCGGCACGCGCCAACGTGGTCAAGATCGCGGTCAACTTCCTGCTGGCCGCCGCGGTCGAGGCCACCGCGGAGGCGACGTCGCTGGTGGAGTCGTACGGCGTCGAGGCCGCAGCGTTCGTCGAGCTGATCAGCGGGACGCTGTTCCCCGGACCGGTCTACGGCACATACGGCGGGCTCATGGCCGAACAGCGCTACGAGCCCCCCGGGTTCACGCCGCGGCTCGGGCTCAAGGACGTGGGCCTCGCCCTGTCGGCGGCGCATCTGCGCGACCTGGCCCTGCCCACCGGCAGCCTCGTACGGGACGCCCTGCTCGAAGCCGTCGCGGCGGGCTGGTCCGAGCGCGACTGGGCCACACTCGCCGAGGTCGCCCGGCGGAGGGCGGGCCGCTGATACGCACCGGCCGGGCTTGTGGGGCGTGGGGTCCGTCGGAGTGGTTGTGCCGCGGCGGCCGGTCCGGCCGGTGCCGTTGGTGGAATACGGCTCGGGATACGCGACCCGACTCTCGGGATCCGCGGCCCGATCCGACGCCGGGGCACCGGTCCGGCACAGCGAGGAGTGAAGGCTCATGGCAGTGTGCGAGGTCTGCGACAACGACTACGAGATGGCATTCGAGGTACGCACGGGCAACACCGTCCACATCTTCGACAGCCTCGAATGCGCGGCCCAGCGGATCGCCCCGACCTGCGACAACTGCCAATGCCGCATCCTCGGCCACGGTCTCCAGGCCGACGGACGTTTCTTCTGCTGCGCCAACTGCGCACGCCGGCGCGGATTCGCGCAACTCGTCGACCACGCCTGACCCCACGGCGGGAGGAACCCATGGAACTGCCATTGAAGGCCCACCACATCGCTCCACGGCTGGCCACCGGGGCGTTCATTCTCCATTCGGGACTGGGCAAGCTCTCGGCGGACGAGCAGACGGAGGAGGGCCTGCACGCGATGGCCACCCACGCCTACCCGTTCCTGAGCAAGCTCTCTCCCCACCGTTTCACCCGCCTGCTCGGCGCCGCGGAGGTGACACTGGGCGCGGCGTTGCTGACACCGCTGGTGCCCAGCGGCATCGCCGGGGCGGGGCTGACGGCGTTCTCCTCGGGCCTGGTCGGGCTCTACCTGCGCACGCCCGGCACCCACGCCAAGGGCAGCCCGCTGCCCACCCAGCAGGGCATCCCGCTCGCGAAGGACTCCTGGCTGCTCGCCATCGGACTGGGTCTGCTCACCGACCGCGCGTCCTGGTCGTGTCCGCGCCCGGCCGGCAGGCGGCGGTGCGGCCGGCGCAGGTAGCCGCACCCGGCGGTGACGTGCCGTCCGGCCACTACTGTGGGGGTATGCACGGCGGCGTGGTGACGCTGTTCCTGTGCGGCGACGTGATGCTCGGCCGCGGCGTCGACCAGATCCTCCCGTGCCCCGGTGATCCGGCCCTGCGGGAGGCCTGGGTCCGCGACGCCCGGTCCTACGTCGAGCTGGCGGAGGCGGCGAACGGCCCGATTCCCGCCCCCGTCCCACCGGCGTGGCCGTGGGGCGAGGTCCTGCCGGTGCTGGCGGCCGCCACCCCGGACGTACGGATCGTGAATCTGGAGACGTCCGTGACACGCGGCGACGCGTTCGCGCCGGAGAAAGAGGTCCACTACCGGATGCACCCGGCCAACCTGCCCGCCCTGGAGGTGGCCCGGCCCGACGTCTGCGTCCTGGCCAACAACCACACGCTGGACTTCGGGCGTGCGGGGCTGCTGGAGACGCTGGACTCCCTGACGGGTGCGGGACTGCCGGTGGCGGGCGCCGGCCGGGACGCGGAGTCGGCGTACGCGCCCGCGGTGTGCCCGGTCGCGGACGGGGTCCGCGTGCTGGTGTTCGCCCTGGGGATGACGTCCAGCGGCATACCGGGGAGCTGGGCGGCGACCGCGGACCTCGCCGGTGTCGCGTACGTCCCGGCGGCGACGGCGGAGGCGGCCGCGGCGGTCGTCGAGCGCGTCCGGCGAGTGCGGTCTCCGGGTGACCTCGTGGTCGTCTCGGTGCACTGGGGGTCCAACTGGGGCTACCACGTCCCCCGGGAGCAGATCCGCTTCGCCCGCGCGCTGGTCGACGGCGGTGTCGACGTCGTCCACGGGCACTCCTCGCACCACCCCCGTCCCGTCGAGGTGTACCGCGACCGGCTGATCCTGTACGGCTGCGGCGACTTCATCGACGACTACGAGGGCATCTCCGGCTACGAGCAGTACCGCGACGACCTGCGGATCGCCTACTTCCCCTCGCTCACGGCGGCCACGGGACGACTCGCAGACCTGCGCATGGTGCCGCTGCGGGCCCGGCGGATGCGGCTGGAACCCGCCACCGGGGAGGACCGCGCATGGCTGCGGACGACCCTCGGCCGGATCAGCACGGGCGTGGCCATCACCCCGGGGCCGGACGGCACGCTCCGAGCGGCACGGACGACGGCCAACGCGTCGGAGCCGTAAGACCCGTGCGGCACGGGAGCACCACCGGGCGCACGGCCCGCCCCCCTGAATACCGGCCGTCGTACGGGCCGACCGACTCAGCCGCGGTCCTTCTGGTAGGCGGCGAGGAGGAAGAGCCAGATCTCGCTGATGGTCGGGAAGCAGGCGACGGCGTGCCTGAGCCGTTTGAGCGGTACCTCGCCGGCGACCGCGACGGTGGCTGAGTGGAGCAGTTCGCCGACCCCGGGGCCGACGAAGGTGACGCCCAGGAGGACTTCGCGGTCGAGGTCGACCACCATCCGGGCGTGGCCCTCGTAGTCGTCGGCGTACAGGTCAGCGCCCTGGGCCGCGTCGAAGTCGAGGTCGACTGTCTTGACGCGGTAGCCGGCGGCGGCCGCCTGTTCGGCGGTCAGGCCGACGGAGGCCGCCTCGGGGACGGTGAAGAACACCTGGGGGACGGCGTGCTGGTCGGCGGTGGTGGCGTGGTCGCCCCAGTCGGCGTCGTCGAGCGGGCGGCCGGCGGCGCGGGCGCCGATGGCGTCGCCCGCGGTACGGGCCTGGTACTTGCCCTCGTGGGTGAGCAGCGCGCGGTGGTTGACGTCACCCAGGGCGTAGAGCCATGCGCCGTCGACGCCGCGGACGAGGCACGTGGTGTCCACCTCCAGCCAGGAGCCGGGGGTGAGGCCGACGGTGTCCAGGCCGATGTCGTCGGTGGCGGGGGTGCGGCCGGTGGCGAACATGACCTCGTCGGCCTCCAGTTCGCTGCCGTCGTCGAGCGTGAGGGTGACCGGTCCGGTGGGATCCGGGCGGCGCAGCGCGGTGACCTGCGCGCCGATCCGTACGTCCGCGCCCGCCCGGGTGAGGCCGCGTTCGATCAGCTCGCCCGCGAAGGGTTCCATACGGGGGACGAGGCGGCGTCGGACGAGCAGCGTGACCCGGGAGCCGAGGCCCTGCCAGAGGGTGGCCATCTCCACGCCCACTCCCCCGCCGCCGACGATGGCGAGCCGGGCAGGCAGGGTACTGGAGTCGGTCCCGTGCCGGTTCGTCCAGGGCCGTGCCTCCTCCATGCCGGGGATGTCGGGCAGGGCCGCCCGACTGCCGGTGGCGATGGCCACCGCGTGCCGGGCGGTGAGGGTCTGCCGCGCACCGTCGTCGCGGGTGACGGTGACCCGGCGGGGACCGTCGATCCGACCCTGCCCGCGAAAGAGGTCCGCGCCGATCGACTTGACCCCCTCGGCCTGTCCGCTGTCGTCCCAGTCGGCGACGTAGTGGTCGCGGCGGGCGAAGACCCGGTCGGTGTCGAGCCGGCCGGTGACGGCCTGGCGGGCGCCGTCCACGCGGCGGGTGTCGGCGACGGCGATGACCGGCCGCAGCAGCGCCTTGCTGGGGACACACGCCCAGTAGGAACATTCACCGCCGACGAGTTCCCGCTCCACGACGGCGACGGTGAGTCCGGCGGCGCGGGCGCGGGCAGCGACGTTCTGGCCGACCGGACCGGCACCGAGCACGATCACGTCGTACGTGGCGCTGCCCTGGTTCTCGTGTGTTTCGGTCATCGGTCCCTCACTGGTGATCATGCGGACACGGCCCCTGTCGTACATCCCACCTGCGCCAGGCGCCTCACGACGAGCCGCCACAAGTCCCACCATTGGCCGCGCGATCCACCGCCGCCCGGCCTCATGGCGGGCGGCGGAAGTGCCGATGAGGCGGAACGGAATCTCGTACCGGACTTGTCTCACCGCGGAGAACGACACTCATGGGTCCTTTTGAACTGACCGGACGCGTAGCCCTGGTGACCGGAGCGACCAGCGGCATCGGAGCCGCCACCGCGGCGCTGCTCGCCGAGCGGGGCGCGCACGTCCTGGTCGCGGGCCGGGACCGCACCCGCGGCGAGGCCGTGGTCGCCGGCATCCGCGACCGCGGCGGCAGGGCCGACTTCGTCGCCGCCGACCTGCGTACCGCGGAGTCGGTGCGGCAACTGGCCGGAGAAGCCGTCGGCGCGGGCGGCGGCCGGGTCGACATCCTCGTCAACAACGCCGGCGTGTACCCGTTCGGCCCCACGGAGCAGGTGCCGCAGGACGAGGTGGACACCGTCTACGACCTGAACGTGAAGGCCCCGTTCCACCTGGTGGCGGCCCTCGCCCCGGCGATGGCCGCACGCGGGCACGGCGCGATCGTGAACGTCAGCACCATGGTCGCGGAGTACGGCGTCTCCGGGATGGCGCTGTACGGGTCGAGCAAGGCGGCACTGAACCTGCTGACCAAGGCGTGGGCGGCCGAGTTCGGCCCCCACGGGGTGCGGGTCAACGCCGTGGAGCCCGGTCCGACCCGTACGGAGAGCACCGTCGGCATGGGTGAGGCCCTCGACGCCCTGGCCGCGGAAGCCCCGGCCGGGCGCCCGGCCGCACCGGAGGAGATCGCCGAGGCGATCGCCTACCTGGCCAGCGATGCCGCGAGCTTCATCCAGGGCGCGGTGCTGCCCGCGGACGGCGGCCGCACGGCCGTCTGACCCCCGGGCCGACGGGGTCCGTACCGCCCATCTGCCCCCGCCGACCAAGGCCGCACCGGCCGTCCGGTTCCTGACCCGCAGGGACCCGCAGCACCGTCTGACCCGTGGCCCGCCGCAACCGCACCGCCGTCTGACCCCCCGCGCACCGGGGCCGTACCACCCGCCTCGTCCGTGGCCCGGAGGGACCCGCAGCACCGTCTGCCCCAGGGCACGCCATGGCCGCACCGCCGTCCAGTCCACCGCAGCCGCACCGCCGCCTGACCCACAGCCCTCAGTGCCGCACCTCCGACTGACCAACAGCCCCCGTGGCGGGCCGCCGTCTGACCCGCTCACCGGGTCGGCATCGGGGTGTCGCCCGATCAGGTTCCGCGGCGGGGCCGGGTGCCCCACGGCCCACCGAGGCCGCACCGCCCGCCTCGTACCCCGCCCGCAGGGACCCGGAAGACCGTTTGCCCCACGGCCCGCCGCAACCGCACCGCCGTCTGACCCACAGCGCCCGTGTCGGGCCGCCGTCGGTCTCGGGACCATAGGGCGACCGCGGGGCGGCACCCGATCAGGTTCCGCGGCGGGGCCGGGTGGCTGTTCGGGTCAGTGGAAGGCGCCGCTGTAGGCGTTGAGGGCGGGCTGGCCGCCCAGGTGGGCGTACAGGACGTTGGAGTCCTTGGGGATGTCTCCGCGTCGGACGAGGTCGATGAGTCCGGCCATGGACTTGCCCTCGTAGACGGGGTCGATGATCATGCCTTCGAGACGGCCGGTGAGGCGGATGGCGTCCAGGGTGGACTGGACGGGGATGCCGTAGAGGTCGCCGGCCCAGCCCTCCAGGACGGTGATCTCGTCGTCGCGCAACTTCCGGCCGAGGCCGATGAGTTCGGCGGTGTTGCGGGCGATCTTCTCCACCTGGGCGCGGGTCTCGTCGATCTTGGCCGAGGCATCGATGCCCAGCACGCGGCGGGGCCTGTCCTGGCCCGCGAAGCCGGCGATCATGCCCGCGTGCGTGCTGCCGGTGACGCTGCACACCACGATCGTGTCGAAGAAGACCCCGAGTTCACGTTCCTGCCGCTGGACCTCGTAGGCCCAGTTGGCGAAGCCGAGGCCGCCCAGGGGGTGGTCGGAGCCTCCGGCGGGGATGGCGTACGGAGTGCCGCCGGCGGCGCGGACGTCCTCCAGGGCCTGGTGCCAGCTGTCCTTGAACCCGATGCCGAAACCCGCCTGGACCAGCCGTACGTCGGCGCCCATGACGCGGGACAGCAGGATGTTGCCGACCTTGTCGTTGACCGAGTCCGGCCAGTCCACCCAGCTCTCCTGCACCAGGACGGCCTTCAGACCCACCTTCGCGGCGACCGCGGCCACCTGCCGGGTGTGGTTGGACTGGACGCCGCCGATGCTGACCAGGGTGTCCGCGCCCTTGCGGAGCGCGTCGGGGACCAGGTACTCGAGTTTGCGGGTCTTGTTGCCGCCGAAGGCCAGCCCGCTGTTGCAGTCCTCCCGCTTGGCCCAGATACGGGCACCGCCGAGATGGTCACTGAGCCGGTCCAGCGGGTGGACGGGGCTGGGGCCGAACAGCAGGGGGTGGCGCTCGAAGGACTCGAGGGACATCTGTGGCTCCTAGTCGGTGTCGGGGAGCAGGGTGTCGAGCAGCGGCAGCAGCGTCTGCCAGTTGGTGCGGGTGGCGGCCACGGCACCCTCGACGTCTCCGGCCTCGCACAGCGCGATGATCCGGTCGTGCTGGGCGACCGAGCCGCGGCCGCTCAGTGAGGAGAAACGCAGTCTCTCCACGCGCCGCAGCACCGGCGTGAACTGCTCCAGGACGGAGCGAACCGCCGGGTTGGCGCAGGCGGTGACGGCGACGCCGTGGAAGGCGTCGTCGGCGTCGATCGCCGCGTCGACGTCGTTGCGGCGCAGAGCGTCGGCGAAGCGCGCGTTGGCCTGGCGCATGGCGTCCAGCTCGGCGGCGGACAGGTTGGGCATCGCCTCGCGGACGGCGAGTTCGTGCATGGCCGCCGTCACCGACTGGGCCGCACGTGCCGCGCGGACGTCCAGGGGACTGACCATGGTGTAGCGGCCAGGCTTCGTCCGCACCAGGCCGGCCTGCTCCAGACGTGCCAGGGCCTCCCGCACCGGTGTGCGGCTGACGCCCAGCCACTCCACCAGGTCGCTGTCGTTGAGGCGCTCCCCCGGTGCGAGGGTGCCGTCGACGATGGCGTCCCGGATGGCCCGGTAGGCGTTGTCGCGAAGGAGTGACCTGGAGACGAGCCCCCGGCTCTGCGGCACTGGCATGCAATATATTGCACGCTGCACGACAGAGAGCTGTCAAGAGCGCGCCGTCGGGGATCGCTCCGCTACCGGCCGATACCGGCGCCGCCGTCGCGCGAAGGCTTGTTAGCCCACCTGGCTGAACTGACGGAGCGAATCACCGGCTCGCGTGTTTCCATCAGCAAGGAGGCAACGACATGGGGCCGCGGCGGCCCTGGCGCCCGCACTCACCGGGGTGCCGGCCTGCGCGCGCACCGTCCGCCGTCCCGGAGGATCGCGCGCACCTCGGGGGCCCGGTGCCACCGCCTCCGTCACCTTCCCACCGCTCGGCGGCGGATGGGCCGCCGCGCTCAGCGGTGGCCCGGTGTCGATCGCCAACGAGGGACGGCCCGCCTCGTCCTACTCGGCGGTCGGCGGCGCCGTGAGCCTTCGCCGGGCCTGGACACCACCGACGTCGGACCCATGCCCGAAGGAAGCGACTGATGACCACGGACAACGAGACGGCCGTCTGCCCGTTCGACTTCAGCGAAGCCCTGGAGTTCGATCCCTCCCTCGCGGATCTGATGTGCCGCGACACCCCCGCACGGATCCGGCTGCGCTACGGCGACGCGGACGCCTGGCTGGTCACCGGCTTCGACGCCGTCAAACAGGTGACCACCGACCAGCGGTTCAGCCGGGCGGGCATCATCGGCCGCGACTACCCCCGGATGACGCCGGAGCCCATCGTGTCGCCCGAGTCGATCAACGTGATGGACCCGCCGTACAGCAGCCGCGTCCGTCATCTGGCCTCACAGGCCTTCACCCAGCCGCAGGTGGAGAACATGCGCCACCGGATCGTCCGGCTCGCGGACGATCTGCTGGACCGCATGGAGCAGGAGGGCCCGCCGGCGGACCTGATCCGCCATCTTTCCGACCCTCTTCCCCAGCACACCGTCCTGGACCTCCTCGGTATCGAGCGGGAGGAATGGCCCCGGATCCAGAAGGCGGTGCACCAGCTGCTCGTCGTCGGCGCGGACACCAAGGAGGCCGCGGCGGACGCCAAGAGGGATCTGACGGCCTACTTCGGCGAACTCGTCGCACAGCGGCGGAAGTCGCCCGGCAGCGACATCATCAGCGCGATGGCCGCGGCGCGGGACGGCAAGGAGCAGCTGGACGACCGGGAACTGGCGGTCATGACGCTCATGCTGGCGCTCAGCGGCCAGGACACGGCGACCTGTGAGATCAGCGACATCGTGTACCTGCTCCTGACCCGGCCCGAGCTGGCGGAACGCGTCAGGAGCCGGCCCGAGGCCCTGCCCGAGGTGCTGCACGAGTTGCTCCGCCACATCCCGTTCCGCAAGGGGGTCGGCATCCCCCGGGTGGCCCTCGAGGACGTGGAGCTGGGCGGTGTGCTGATCCGGGCGGGCGACTACGTCCACGTGTCGTATCTGACGGCCAACCGCGACCCGGAGCGTTACACGGACCCGCACGACATCGACGTCGACCGGCCGAACTCGCCCCATATGACGTTCGGCTGGGGCGGGCACCGGTGCATCGCGATGCCTCTGGCCATGGCGGAGCTCGAAGTGGCCATCGGGCGGCTCATGGAGCGCTTCCCGGGGCTGCGGCTCGCGGTGCCGCCGGAGGAGGTGCGCTGGGACCAGAAGACGATCAGGCGGTTCCCCCTGGAGCTGCCGGTGGCCTGGTAGGGACGCCCGCCGGGCAGGGCAACGCGCACGCCGCACGGCCTCGGCTGATCGGACCGCGGACGCTCGGTGCCGCACCACGACGGTATAAAGAATTCCTATGACTGGCAGGGCGCGTTTCACGGTTAGGCTCTGGCCCAATCCTCGGGCCATGTTCTCCGGCCTTCCGTATTCGAAACGCAAGAGGAGTTCATCCGTTGAACGCGATGTGGCGCGTGAATCCGCAGAAGACGGCTCTGCTCGTGATCGACATGCAGAACGACTTTGTCCTCGAGGGATATCCGATGGAAGTGCCGATGGCACGCCATCGGATACCCCGGATGCAGGAGGTCGTCGCCGAGTGCCGGGCGGCCGGTATTCCGGTCGTCTACACCCAGCACATTCTGCTGGACACATTCGATGTGTCTCCGCTGGAATCCACCTACAACCCGGCGCTGCTGAGCGCGGGAATGCGCGAGGGCACTTTCGGTGCGCAGGTCGTCGACGACCTGAAGCCGGAGACCCACGACGTCGTCGTCGTCAAGCACCGCTACGACGCGTTCCACAACACGCGGCTGGAGAACGTGCTGACCAGCATCTCCGGCCTGCGCGAGGTGGACACCGTGATCATCATCGGCACCCTCACCGAGGTCTGCTGCGACTCCACCGCGCGCGGGGCGTACATGCGGGACTTCAAGGTGGCATTCGTCGGCGACGCCACCGGGGCGCTCAGCGATGAAGCCCAGGCGGCCACGGAGAAGACCATCGGCACATTCTTCGGCCGGGTGCTCACCACCGGGGAACTGGTCGCGGAAATCCGCGCGAACCGCGAGGGGAGAGCGGCATGAGACCAAGAGAATACGACGTCCGCTACGAACGCTCGGCGGTCGTGCTGCTCTCCCTCGGATTCGGCCTCGTCGGTCTGGACCGCTGGATCATCAGCCCGCTGTTCCCCTCGATGATGAAGGAACTCGGGCTCGACTACCAGGACCTCGGGAACATCATCGGAGTTCTCGGTCTGGCCTGGGGATGTTCCTCCCTTCTCATAGGCGGCCTCTCCGACCGGCTGGGCCGGCGCAGGATCCTGGTCGGCTCGATCGTGTTCTTCTCGGTCTGCTCACTGCTGACGGGGCTCGTCGGCGGGCTCGTCAGCCTCCTGATGGTGCGGATCATCATGGGCGTCACCGAAGGCGCCTTCACCCCGACCGCGGTGGCCGCCACGGCGGAGGCGTCCCGGCCGGAGCGCCGCGGACTGAACATGGGCATGCAGCAGAGCACCTTCGCCCTGTTCGGCATCGGCCTCGGCCCGATCATCGCCACCCAGCTGCTGCGGGTCCTGCCGAGCTGGCACTGGGTCTTCGGTCTCATGCTGATTCCCGGCCTGGTCCTGGCCTGGTTCGTCTTCCGGACCGTGCGCGAGCCCCACCAGCTGCCGGCCTTCGAATCCGCCGTCGCTCCCGCCGCCGAGGACAAGACCCGCTGGCTGGACGTCTTCCGCTACCGGAACATCCGGCTGGCCATCCTCGCCCTGTGCGGCGCGATGACGTGCATCTTCGTGCTGAGCGCGATGGTGCCGAGCTACCTGGTCGACCACCAGGGCATCGGGACCAGTCAGATGGGTGTCATCGCCTCCGGCATCGGGTTCGGCGCCTTCGTGGGCCAGTTGGTCATTCCGGGGCTGTCCGACAGGTTCGGCCGCAAGCCCGTGGTCGTCGTCGCGCTGCTGATGGCGATGTGCATCCTGGTCGGCTTCATCCTCCAGGGGCCGGTGGTGCCGCTGCTGTTCCTGCTGCTGTTCTTCGTCGCCTTCGGCGCCAACGGCTGTCTGGCCCTGCTCGCCGGAACCGTTACCGTGGAGTCCGTCCCCGCCGGTCTGATGGCCGCCGCGGCGGGCACCGTGATGGGTGTCGCGGAGATCTTCGGCGGCGGCGTGGCCCCGTCCGTCGCCGGATACCTGGCCCAGCACCACGGCATCCACACCGTCCTCTACCTGGCGCTCGGCGGACTGCTGCTGTGCGTGGTGGCCGCCTCCTTCCTCCAGGAGACGGCGCCGAAGAAGACCGGCCGTACCGGCGACGAGGACGCCGCCGTCACGACGGCCGCGGGCATCCGGCCGGAACCCGGTCCCGCGACGCGCTGAAGACCTGCCCGGGCAGCGGAGGACCCGCGCGTCGGCGCGGGTCACCCCGTCCCGGGCAGACCGCCGCCGTCCGGGGCGCCGGGCGGGTCCTCGTCGAGGAACCGCGCGACGGACGCCGCGAACGCCTCGGTCACCCCGTGGTCCCGGCCCTCGTCGCTGATCCCCACCGTGACGTTGATCTGCGGAAGCAGTCCGGGCAGCCGGGCCGAGGGCAGGTCCGTCGCCCGCTGCACCCGGTCGCCGAGGACGACACCGGCCGGAACCACGGTGATGCACTCCCCCAGCCGGATCAGCGCGTGCATGGTCCGGTAGTCGTCGACCACGTGGAAGCGGGAGATCTCGTACCTCTCGATCAGCGTGGTCGTGATCCTCGCATGGTGCGTCAGCACCGGATTGTCGAAGAGCACGAACCGGTAGCGGGACAGCAGCTCCTTCAGTGCCGGGGCGCTGACCTCCTCCAGAACCGTCCCCGGCGGATGGACGAGCGCCATGTCCTCGATGCCGACGACGTCGGTGTGGAACGGGTGGTCCGCTTCCGTGGAGTAGAACAGCCCGGCGTCCAGCTGGTTGAGTTCCAGCAGGTCGATCACTGTCGTGGCCGGCCGGCTGGTCACCCGGAACTCGTCCGCCCCGTACACGTCCAGCGCGCTGCTCACCACGGCCCGCACGGACCGCTGCGACAGCCAGTTGTCCACGCCGAAGACGACCTTGTGCGGATGGCCGGCCACCTCGGCGAAGCTCCGTGGCCGGGACGGGTCCTTCTTGCCCAGGACCGCGGAGGCGTTGGACAGATCCCGGATGAGCTGGGCGGCGTACGGCAGGAAGTACGCGCCCTGCGGGGTCAGCACCGCGCCCTTCCACCCCCGCTCGAACAGCGCGAAACCAAGACTCTCCTCCAGCCGCCGCAACCGCTGGCTCATCGTCGGCTGCGTGACGTACGAGCCGGCGGCGGCCTTGGAGATACTGCGGTGCTTGGCCACGGCCAGGAACGAACGAAGCGCCTCGAGATCCACGGTTGCCCCTCCTTCGACCACGACACGGGGCTCGATGGATCGGACCCTACTGCCCCGCGGACCCGTTGTGACCTGCTGGGACCGCGAGGCGGAAGGACTTCTTCCGGGGCATGCCGCCGGCCGGGACGGGCGTCAGCCGTGATCGACGCAGCAGGGCGTGGGGTCGGGCACCTCGAAGGGGGCGAGGACGCCGCCCGCGGCGGGCACGAGCGGCAGCACGAGCTGTCCGTCCTGCCACAGAGGGCGCACGTGATCGCGCGTCGTCACCGAGGTGTCCGGTTCCGGGCCGCCGCCCGGGCCGGACGGCGCCCCGATGACGGTGACCCGGTCGATCGCGGTGTGCTGGACGAGGAAGCTCAGCGGGACCGTGCCGACGAGACGCTGGACACCGGGGTAGACGACGGCACGCCCCTGCTCGCGGGTCTGCTGCTCGGCCGCGGCCAGGGCGGCGCCGTCCGCGTACGGCGCCGGGCCGTGCCGCAGCTCGCCGAAGGCCGCGCCGGACGGCGGCCGGTCCTCGTCCGCGAGGACCGCGAGGAGGGCGACGAGCCGGGGCCACACCGAGGCCGCGGTGTCCGCGTCCGGCAGCGCCAGGGAGACGGCGATGTGCGGCCGCTCGCCGCTGCGGACCGGGTGCGTGCAGGCGACGGTGGCATCCGGCAGGCCGAGCCGCGCCACCAGTTCCTCGGCGAGGTGGTCGGCGCCGCGCAGGTCCGCCGACCCGGCGTCCACACCGATCACGGTGGGGACGCCGGGTCCGCCGGGCGTACCGGTCATGCGGGCAGGACCCACATCGGGTTGGAGTAGAACCACAGGTCCTTCCACGGGTCGGCGTCGCCGACCACGTCCATCGCCGGTCCGGCCGGGTCCACGGAGGCACCGCGCAGCCCGACCGCCGTGCGGTTGCCGTCCGTGCCGCGCAGCCGCACGTACACCGGCTTGTCCACGGGGCCGAGGGAGTACGTCAGACGCACCGAGCCGGTGGACTTGTCCACCTCGAAGGACTTCACGACCTTGGTGTCCGGGGTGATGAAGGCGTCCTTGTCGGAGACCCGGCCGGTGACGTCGCCCTGGATCACGTCGACCCGGGCCAGCTTCGGCACGAACTGCGCCCAGTTCGGGCCGTTGGCGAGGCTGATCTCGACGACCAGGTCGACCTGGCTGCCGCGGCGCACGTGCAGCACGTCGCCGAGGGTGACGGCCTTGCCGCCGGAGCGCAGCTGGGCGTTGAGGCCGCTGATCAGCCCGCCGTGGTCGACCCAGACGCGGCCGGCGCGGATGCCCTCCATGACCGCCTGGTAGGAGAAGGAGGCGGCACCGACGTGGGTGCGGGAGTACTGGCCGGGCCAGAAGTCGCCGTCGCCCAGGTTCAGCGCGCCGCCGTGGACGGGGTCCTCGTAGTGGCCGTTGGCGTTGAAGTCGCTGCCCGGCCCGCGGACGGAGGAGTCGGCGTAGACGCTGTGGGAGTCGGAGTTGGCGGTGATCCACCAGGGCTTGCCCTCGGCCAGCAGGCTGTCCCAGAGACCGCCCACGGTCGCGGTCATCCAGTCGAAGCCGCCCCAGGTACGGTAGCTCTCCAGCGGGTAGCCGGAGAAGGAGTCGGCGCCGGGGCTGCCGTCGTAGTAACCCCGGCCCGAGCCGGGGCCGCCCGGCGCGCGCAGGCCGGCGGCCTGGTGGCCGGGTGCGCCCTCCATGCCGACGGCGATCCTCGGCTGCGCGTCGCGCCAGGCACGGATCTCGTGCGGGGAGTCGATGCCCTTGCGGGCGGGGTGGTTGGCCAGGAACAGGGCGTCCTTGACCTTGCGGCGCTGGACCTGCTCGGCGAGGAAGTTGACGCCCGCGATGGCGAGTGCCTCGTTGGCGGGGGTGTTGGCGGTGGCCTTCTTCACGGCCCCGTCGAAGGAGTTCTCGAACTCCTTCAGCACGGCGACCTCGTTCGAGCCGGGGTGGACGAAGACGGTGCCGTGCTCGGCGGCCGGGATGTTCCACTCCAGGCCCTGGAAGACCAGCGTGTCGGAGATCTGCCCGCGGGCGGCGACGATGTCCGGGTTGACCTTCTCCACACCGATCTTGGCGTGCTGCTCGCTGCCGTGGTCGGTGATGACCATCCAGTCCAGGCCGTGCGCGTTGGCCTGGCGCACGTGGTCGACGACCCGGTACTTGCCGTCGGAGCTGTACTGGGTGTGGATGTGGTGGTCGCCGGCCAGCCACAGGTATCCCCCGGAACGGGAGGATTCCGCGGACTGCTGGCTCTGGTTCTGACCCTGGTCCTGGCCCTGGGACGCGGCCGCCTGTCCGGCGCCGGCGAGCACGCTGCCCGCCGCCAGTCCGGCACCGAGCAGGCCGGTGCGGCGCAGCATGGACCTGCGGGACAACTGATCGGGCGTCAACTCGGTGTCGGGGACCTCCAGGTCGAGCGCCGGCGGCAGGGAACCGCCGCCCGTGCCGTGCCCGTGGTCGTGGTGGTGGTGGTGCCCGTGGGCGTGACTGTGGCCGTGGCCCATGTCCGAACTCCTGCCGTCTGTACGTTAAAAGCGTGTTCGAGCGGCGCCCATGCTGGGCCCCTGCCGCCAACACGGTGGGAACGGCTGGTGACAACGGCGGGTACGGCAGGCGGCACCCGGACGTGGCACGGGGCCACCTGAGGTTTCGGCACTCGCGCCGGCGCCGTCGGACCGAGCGGAACAAGCCACTTCCGGAGTCGAGGGCACACGGTGCTCGCATGACGGCCGGCTCCCGGGCCTATCGGGTGCCCGTCAGCCGGGTACCCGCCGGGGTGCGGTGGTAGAGCACCGCGCGGCCGGAGCGGGCGCGGGTGACGAGACCCGATTTGTGCAGTACGCCCAGGTGGTACGAGACCGTGGCGGGACTGAGGAAGTGATGTCGTGCCAGTTCGGTGGTGGAGGCCGGGCGCGCCAGCGCGGTGAGCAGTCCGGCCCGGGTGGGACCGAGCAGTCTCGCCAACTCGTCGGACGGAGGCCGCGGAACGGCGGCCCGGTCGCGCACGGGACAGGCGACCATGGGCGGCCTGCGTCCACCGCGCACCGGGTCCACGGCCACGGCCGGCCGTGGCACCACCAGTGACGGCACCACGATGAGCAGGGGCACGGCCAGTTCCACGGTGAACCGGCTGTCGACGCGCAGCGTGCCGTCGGACCACGCGATGCCGGGATGCAGGGAGTTGAAGAGCGCGGCCGCGCCGTGCCGGGCCAGCACACCGGCGCAGCGGTCGACCTCCGCTTCGAGGACCGCCCGTGCGGCCTCCCAGTACGGGGCGAAGGCCAGGTCCCAGTAGCGCCCCAGTTCCTCCGCGACCTGCCGGGCGACGTACCCGCCGCCGCGGTCCATGGCCCGGCTCACCCTCGGGGGCACCTCCGCACCGGCCAGGCCGTTGTGCGGGCGGCCGTCGCGCAGCGCCTCCAGCTCGAACAGGACCCGGTCGGGAGGGGTGTTCCGGACCTGTTCCAGTTCCTCCTCGACGGTGGGCGAGGGTCCGGTGGGGTGCGGGCTGAGGAAGTCCGGCACGTAGCCGCCGCCGTCCAGGGCCAGTTCCGACAGCAGGGGCAGCCGTGCCCGGCGCAGCCCGCGTCGGGCACGCGCGACCCACGGATCGGTGTCCGTGGCCGGGCGCAGGCCCCACGGGAGCAGCGTCGCCGCGACCTCGTGCAGCGGCGAGACGGCGAATCGGGTGCGGGCCAACCCCCCGGCGTCCACGATGAGTTCGATCACGGCCCGTCCCCCTGCCGCCGCCTCGTTCCGCTTCGGTTCTGCTCTTGTTCCGCTCTTGCTCTGCTTCGAACGTGCTCGAATCGTCGCACGGAAGCTCGCGCCGGCAGGCCTGTTCGGCGCAGGCTGGTGCGGCGCCGAAGGCCGGACACCGGGATGCGGAGGAAACGGGGATGCCGGAAACACGGGGGACGCCGGGGACGCCGACGACACGGGCCGACGACACGGGGGTGCGGGGAATGCGGGGTTGGCGGGGGATGCGGAAGGTCCCGAGGGGGCGCGGGAGCGGGAGACCCGCGAGGCTGGGGACGGCCCTACTGGCCGCCGTCAGCCTGCTGATGCTGTCGGGAACGTGCACGTCCGCGGCACAGGACCGGGCAGCCGCGGCGCCGGCCGGGGAGAGCGGGGGACTCTCCGGCGCCGCCGCCTGCCCGGGCCTGAAGGGCTTCACCTGCGCCACGCTGACCGTCCCGCTCGACCACGGCGGCGGCGTGCCGGGCCGGCTGGGCCTGAGGGTCGCGATGGCGGACAACGCCAAGGCCCCGAAGGGCGTCCTGCTCTTCCTCACGGGCGGTCCGGGGCAGCCGGGCGTGCCCTTCGTCGAGCGGCTGAGCCAGAGGCTGACGCCGGTCCTGAAGGACTACCGGCTCGTCATGATCGACCAGCGCGGCACCGGCGAAGCCGCCTTGCGGTGCCCGCAGTTGCAGGAGGAGATGGGGTCGTCCGACCTGACCCCGCCCACGGCCCGGGCGGTGACGGACTGCGCCGCGGCCATCGGTCCCGACCGCCGCTTCTACGGCACCGGTGACACGGTCGCGGACCTGGATCTGCTGCGCCGGGCCCTGGGCGTGCGCAGGATGACGCTCGACGGCGTCTCGTACGGCACGTACACCGCGCAACGGTACGCCCTGGCCCACCCGCAGCACGTGGCTCGGCTGGTCCTTGACTCGGTGGTGCCGCAGACCGGTTACGACCCGATGGACCGCGCCGCCCTGCGCGCCGCGCCGCGCGTGCTGACGGCTGCCTGCCGGGCGACGGGCTGCGCCACGGACCCGGCGGCTGACCTGGCCGAGGTGGTCGCCCGGTACGGCAACGGCGTCGACGTGATCGACGCGCTGACCACCTGGGAGTTCGTGGACCCCGACTACGCGGAGATGATCGACGCGCTGCACAAGGCCGCGAACGGCGACCCCGGGCTGCTGCGGGGCCTGATCGCGGGTGTGCGGGAGGGAAGCGCGGCGAGCGCCGAGGAGCTCAGCCAGGGGCTGCACGCCTCCACGCTGTGCCTGGACGGACGTTACCCCTGGGGCAGGGCGGACGCTCCGCCGGCCGGACGCCGGGAGGCGCTGGAGAAGGCCGGTGCGGAGCTGACACCGGCCGACTACGGCCCCTTCGACGCCGCCACGGCGACCGGCCTCGGCTCGATGCTGAGCTGTCTGCACTGGCCGCGCACGCCGGTGCCGCCGCTGCCTCCGGAGCACCGCAGGCTGCCGGGCGTACCGGTCCTGCTGCTCGGCGGTGACCGGGACCTGTCGACCCCGCTGGAATGGCTCTACGACCAGAAGAGGCTGACGCCGCGGGCCCAGGTCGTGGTGGTGCCGGGTGCGGCGCACTCGGTGCAGAGCAGGGCGGCCGACGGCAGGGGCCGCCAGGCGGTGTTCGACTTCCTGCTGGACCGGCGCTGACAGCAAGGACCGTACGGACGGCGAAGGCCCCGACCGGGTGACCCGGCCGGGGCCTTCACGTGGTCAGATGGCGCCGGTGAAGGTGTCGCAACGGGCCGGGGAGCCCGTGGTGTACCCGGTGGTGAACCAGTGGACCCGCTGCTGCGAGCTGCCGTGGGTCCAGCCTTCCGGGTCGACGCGGCCCTGGGTGCGTTCCTGGATGCGGTCGTCGCCGACGGCTTCCGCGGCGTCGAGGGCTTCGCGGATGTCGGAGTCGGTGAACGGCTTGTCGAAGAAGCCGGTGGTGACGGCGTTCTTGGCCCAGACCCCGGCGTAGCAGTCGGCCTGGAGCTCCAGCCGGACCGAGCCGCTGTCGGCTCCCGTGCTGTCCCGGCCGGCGCGGTTCATGGTGCCCAGCAGGTTCTGCACGTGATGCCCGTACTCGTGGCCGATGATGTACGCCTGCGCGAAGGGGCCGCCCTTGGCGCCGAACCTGTCCTCCAGGTCACGGAAGAAACCGAGGTCGAGGTAGACACCGCGGTCGGCCGGGCAGTAGAACGGGCCCATGGCCGAGGAGGCCCGGCCGCACCCCGTGCTCCAGGTGCCGGAGACCAGGTGGGTTCCGGCCTTGCTGTAGGACTGCTGGTAGTGCTCGGGGAGAGCGCCCTGCCAGTAGCGCTGGATGCTGTTGACCACGCCCACCACACGGCACTTCTCCGACTGGTTGGCGTCGCTGCCCTTCCGGCACTTCGCGCTCAGGTCCTCTCCCTGCTGCTGCGTCGCGGAGTTCGAGCCGCCGCCGTTCAGGAGACCCGCCGGGTTGACACCCAGGAGCAGTGCGACGACCAGGACGACGACGCCGATGACGCCGCCGCCAATGGTGAGCCCGCCTCCGGGAATGCCACCGCCGCCGCTGCCGCGGTCTTCGACCTGAGAAGCATCAAGATCCACGTCATCGCGGAATTCCATGGGTCGTTCGTCTCCTGGGGGTTGGTGATCACCCCCATTCTGCCCGGTGTCGCGGACTGGTCGTGCGAGGGTGGGCGGCGACGCCCCACAGACGCCTCACAGACCGTCAGTTCCGCGGCGCGCAGGCGACCCAGGATCCTACGGCTCCGCGCACCGCGCAGTTCTCGGCGTGTCCCCGGCGCCGCGGGCCAGTGCTGTGTCCGGTCGCAGCACTAGAGACTGAGCGTGACCGCGGCGCCCGCGCCGCCCAGGCCCAGGGCGAGGGCCGCCTCGCTCCAGCCGCCCGCGCCCCATCGGAAGAACCGGTCGACGGCCAGCCGCCCTGGGCCGATGGCGGCGATCCCCAGGGCGACGACGGCGATACACACGTTGTATTCCACTCCGCCGTCCGTCTCCCACAGGCCGTGGACGCCGGTGACGGTCGCCATCGCGTTGATCATGACTCCGATCAGGGCGGCGGCCGCGAGCGGGGTCAGCAGCCCGAAGGCGAGACCGAGGCCGCCCAGGAACTCCGACAGACCGCCGATCGCGGCGAACAGCCTTCCCGGGCAGTAGCCGAGGGCCGCGAACCCCTGACCGGTCGCGGTCAGGCCGCGCCCCCGAAGAGCCCGAACAGCTTCTGCGCGCCGTGCCCGGCCATCAGCAGGCCGAAGGTGAGCCTGATGAGCAGCAGACCGCAGTCGGCGGCGGTCACCGTGACCGCGGCGGCGTGCCGTGCCACCGGCTCGGTGGAACGATCCGTGGAACGAGTGGGTCGGTACAGAATGCGCTTCGACAACATGGGAGTGCTCCGGTAAGAACGCCGGAACGGGCGTTGCCCCCAGCTCGGGCAGGCCGAGGCACCGGTCGGGGGTGAGCCGCGCGGCGGCGCGCGTCCGCTCCGCCCCCAGTACCGATCCTTCCGCAGCGTGCACGGTCGTGCATCTGGGCCTGGCCGGCCCCAGCGCTTGCCGCTTGGGCGGTCCTGCATCCCATTGCGGGCAATCTACGCGCGCATCTTTCCCTGCCGACCCACGAGTCCCGTGTCACCTCCCACAGTTCAGTCGCGTCTTTTTTCAAAACTCCGCCGGGCCCGCGTCGTGAGATCATGGCGTCCCGAGCTACTACAGCCCCGTAGAGGAGTCGCACGCGCATGTTCGACCAGCTGAAGCACCTGAAGGGCAAGGTCGAGGACATCGCCGAAGCCCACGGCGACAAGATCTCCGACGGACTGGAGAAGGCCGGCGACTTCATCGACGGCAAGACGGGCGGCAAGCACAGCAGCACGATCGACACCGTCGTCGACAAGGCGCAGGACGCCGTGGACAAGCTGGGCAAGCACAAGGACTGAGCCGGCGGCACCCGCGGGTGTGACACCTGGTGAGGTCCGTGCGCTTGGCTAGTGGCACCTGTGACACGCGTGCCGAGCGTCGGACTTTCTTGGGGTGGGATGGTGGGTCGCCGAACTGGGCGGGCGAACGCGTTACGGAGCCTGAACCGGCGAGTGTGGCTGACGGGTGGGGCCGCCGTGCTGACGGGGGCCGGAGTCGTCACCTACGCGATGGCGTCTCCGCCCGAACAGCCGCGGGGCCACGAGCGGATACCGGCTGTGCGGACGCTGCGGCCGGCAGACCAGGGCGAGGGGCACTGGGCGCTGCCTCAGTGGGACACGGACAGGTTCAGTGCCGCGCTGCTGACCTGGGACGACCCGCGTGCCGAGCTGGGCGGGACCGCCGAGTTGCGCTCCCGCTCGGTGGCGACCGGCGAGTGGTCGGACTGGCGGAGCCTGCCGGACGACCCGTTGTCCGCCGACGGGGCGGAGGCCCAGCGGGCCGGGGTCCGGGGCGGCACCGCTTCCGTGTGGACCGGTGACGCGGACGGTGTGGAGGTGCGCGTTCTCAGGGGCGACGGCACGCCCGCCACGGGTCTGCCCGCGGGGCTGGACGTGAAGCTGCTGGACCCCGGCACGGGGTCCAGGGGCACGACTGGGTCCGAGGACGCGCCCGGGTCCGCGCCCGCCTCGTCCACCGGGTCCGCTCAGGCCACCGGGTCCGCGCCGGGCGGCGCACCGCGCACCGTCCCGGCCGCGCGTCCGTCGACGGTGGTGCGGCCGCCGGTCATCACTCAGGCGCAGTGGGGAGCCTGGACCGGACACGGCAGCACACCGAGATACGGAACGCGGATCGAGGCCGCGGTCGTCCACGACACCGGGGCCGGCAGCGACAACGAGCTCTCCTGCGCCCAGTCCGGCGCACGGCTGCGCACCCTCCAGCAGGGTCACCTCGCGCGCGGCTACGACGACATCGGCTACAACTTCGTCGTCGACCGCTGCGGTCAGGTCTTCGAGGGCCGTGGTGGCGGCACGGACCTGCCGGTGGTCGGCGCGCACGAGCGCGGTTCCAACACCGGCACGGTCGGCATCTCCTTCATCGGCGACTTCACGACCGCAAAGCCGAGCCCGGTCGCGCGGGACGCCATCGCGCGGATCGTGGCGTGGAAGTTCGGGATGTACGGCATCGACCCGGCCGGCAAGGTCGCGCTGGGCACCGGCAGCGGTGCCCGTGCCGACGGCGGCGGGACCGCCGGGGAGGCCGCCCGGATCGCCGAGCTGGCCGGGACACCGGGGATCTCGCACGCGCCGCCCACCTCCGACTTCAACCGCGACGGCACCGGCGACCTGGCAGCCGGCATGCCCAGGGCGTCGGGCGGCGCCGGCGGCGTGACGGTGATCCCGGGCGGCCTCGACGGCCCGGCCGCAGCCTCGAAGGTGACGATCACCCAGGACAGCACCGGGGTCCCCGGCTCCTCCGCGCCCGGCGACAACTTCGGCGCCGCGACCGCGTGGGGCGACGTCAACGGCGACGGCTACGCCGACCTCGCGATCGGTGTGCCCGGCAAGGACGACGGCCACGGGCACGCGGACCGGGGCGCGGTCACCGTCCTGTTCGGACCCGGTCTGAACTCCGGGTTCTCGTACACCACCTCCGGCGTCGAGCCGGCCGGGTCGCGGTTCGGCTCGGCGGTCGCCGTCGGCGACTTCGACGGCGACGGCCGGGCGGACGTGTTCGCGGCCGGTACCGGCAACGGCGGCACCTGGAGCGTACGGCTGACCGCGGGCGCCACCACCGCCGGGCCGCTGACCAACACCAAGGGCCCGGTCTCCCACCTGGACGCCACGACCGGCGACTTCAACGGGGACGGCTACGCGGACGTCGCCCTCAATTACACCGACAGCGGCGGCACCGGGCGCGTGGTGTGGTTCGCCGGCTCCGCGCACGGGCTGACCGAGCGGGGAGTCCTCCCGGTGCGGGGCGGCCGCTACGTCGCCGCGGGAGACATCGACGGCGACGGCTACGACGACCTCGTCATCGGCCAGCCCCACGCCCCGGAATCGGGCGGTGCGGCAGGGGGCCAGGTCACCGTGGTCCGCGGTGCGGCGACCGGGCTCACGACCAACGGTATGAAGGTCGTCCACCAGGACGGTGTGGGCGTGGCGGGCACCGACCGGGCCGGTGACGGCTTCGGCGAGGCGGTCTCCGTCGGGGACCACGACGCGGACGGCTACGCGGACGTCCTCGTCGGCGCCCCCGGAGAAGGCCTCACCCGCGACGGCGTCCACCACCGCGACGCCGGGCAGGCGACCCTGCTCCGGGGCTCCGCGTCCGGTCTGACGACCACCGGCTCCTTCGCCCTCAACCAGGACACCCCCGGGATCCTGGACGCGGCGGAGACGGGCGACCGGTTCGGTTCCTCCGTCGCCCTGACGGACATGACCGGCCACGGACGCGCGGGGCTCGTCTTCGGCGCGGAAGGAGAGGACGCTGGCAACGGCCTGCTGCTGTACACGCCCGTCAGCGGCACCGGCTTCGGTCTCGCCCGGACCGTCGCCCTGCGCGACACCGTCCTGGGCACACCCGCCGGCGCCCACCTCGGGCAGAACCTGGCGCCCTGACCGTCACGCCGCGATCGGTGGTCGTGTCCACCGGTCGCGGCGGCCAGGGCCGGGCCTCATCCCCGGCGCAGATCCCGGACCCGGCGGATCTTGCCCACCGAGCGCTCCAGGCTCTCCGGATCGACTACGCACACCTCGACGCTGATGCCGACCGAGTCCTTCACCCCCTTGGTGATCGTCCTGGCGGCCGCCTCGCGCTGCTCCGTCCCGGCGCCGGGACGGGCCTCGATGTGGACCGTCATGTGGTCCATGCGGCCGCGCTGGGTCAACTGGATCTGGAAGTGCGGCGCGACGTCGGGCACCCGCAGCACGACCTCCTCGATCTGGCTCGGGAAGACGTTCACACCCCGCAGGATGATCATGTCGTCGCTGCGGCCGGTGATCTTCTCGATACGGCGGAAGGCGGGCCGTGCGGTGCCGGGCAGCAGGCGGGTGAGGTCACGCGTGCGATAGCGGATGATCGGCAGGGCTTCCTTCGTCAGCGAGGTGAACACCAGCTCGCCGCTCTCGCCGTCGGGCAGCACCTCACCGGTGATCGGGTCGACGACCTCGGGACAGAAGTGGTCCTCCCAGACGTGCAGTCCGTCCTTGGTCTCCACGCACTCCTGCGCCACACCCGGGCCCATGACCTCCGACAGTCCGTAGATGTCGACGGCGTGGATGTCCATGCGCTCCTCTATTTCCCGGCGCATGGCCTCCGTCCAGGGCTCGGCGCCGAAGATGCCGACCTTCAGGGAGCTGGTGCGCGGGTCCACGCCCTGCCGCTCGAACTCGTCGAGCAGGGTCAGCATGTAGGAGGGCGTGACCATGATGATCTCGGGCTCGAAGTCCCGGATGATCTGCACCTGGCGCGCGGTCATGCCGCCGGAGGCGGGGATCACGGTGCATCCGGCGCGCTCGGCTCCGTAGTGCGCGCCGAGGCCGCCGGTGAACAGGCCGTAGCCGTAGGAGATGTGGACCTTGTGGCCGCGCCGGCCGCCCGCGGCACGGATGGAGCGGGCGATGAGGTCGGCCCAGGTCGACAGGTCGTTCTCGGTGTAGCCGACCACGGTGGGGCGGCCGGTGGTGCCGCTGGAGGCGTGGATGCGCCGGACCTCGGACATGGGGACGGCGAACATGCCGAAGGGGTAGGTCTCGCGCAGGTCGGCCTTGGTGGTGAAGGGGAAGCGGGCCAGGTCCTCGAGGGAACGGCAGTCGTCGGGGGTCACGCCGGCCCCGTCGAACTTCCTGCGGTACAGCTCGACGTTGTCGTAGGCGTGGCGGAGGGTCGCGCGGAGCCGGCTGAGCTGCACATCGCGGAGCTGCTCGCGGGTCATGCGCTCGCCGCTGTCCAGCAGCTCGTCCGGGAGGGGCTGTCCCAGCCGGGGCCCCTGATCCACCGGGGCCGTCACTTCGCTGCTCATTGCGACTCCTTCGTCTTCTCGCTTCGTAGGCTGCGGCTGCGCCCGCGGAACTCCGCGATCACCTCGTCGCCGCGCCGCACGCTCACGTCGTAGATCCCGCTGCGGCCGTACCGGGTGCGCTCGCAGGCCGTTGCCACGAGGACGTCGCCCTCATGGGCCGGGGCGATGAAGTCGATGTCGGCCGCCGCCGCGACCGTCACGGGTCCGTGGCTGTTGCAGGCGCAGGCGAACGCGGTGTCGGCGAGCAGGAAGAGAAAGCCGCCGTGGGCGATCCGATGCCCGTTGACCATCGCCGGCGTCACGGTCATCCGCACCTCGGCGGTCCCTTCGCCGTGGTGCGTCAGCTCGATGCCGAGATTCCGGGAAGCCAGGTCCGCGGCGAACATCGTCTCGACCGGACCGGGATCGACGTCAGTGGCCTGCGTCACGTTTTCCACCACCTTGTGTACCGACCGAACATTCGGTTAGCGTCGGCAAAGCCAAGTAATCAAGCATCACCACTGCCTGTCAAGAGGTGGACCGCATGCCCCGCACCACTCCCGAGCCCGTCGACTTCTTCGCCCGCCACCGTGAGCTGCTGGAGGCGGCGGTCGCGGCCACCGAGAGCCGGGACCACTGGACTCCGTACCCGGAGTCGCCCAGCAAGTCGGTGTACGGCGAGGAGGCCCCGAAGCTCGGTGAGGCCGCTTTCCGGGACCAGTTGGGCAAGCCGTTCGCGCTGCCCGGGCACCCCGGGGAGGGGACCGTGCAGGCCGCCGAGACCTCCCCCTACGGCTTCGGCCTCGGCATCGGCTACCCCCGGGTCTCGCCCGAGGAGGCGGTGGCCGCCGCCAAGGCCGCCACGGGCCCCTGGCGCGACGCGGGCCCCGATGTACGCGCCGGCGTCGCCGCCGAGATCCTGGCCCGGCTGAACGCGGCCAGTTTCGAGAACGCGCACGCCGTGCAGCACACCACAGGACAGGCCTTCGTCATGGCGTTCCAGGCGGGCGGCCCGCACGCGCAGGACCGCGGTCTGGAGGCCGTCGCCTACGCCTGGGCGGAGCAGAAGCGGCACCCGCGCTCGGCGCGCTGGACCAAGCCCCAGCGCAAGGGCGGGGCGCTGGTGATGGACAAGAAGTTCACGTCCGTCGGACGCGGTGTCTCCCTGCTGATCGCCTGCAACACCTTCCCCACCTGGAACGGCTATCCGGGCCTGTTCGCCAGTCTGGTCACCGGCAACCCCGTGGTGATCAAGCCGCACCCGGGCGCCGTGCTGCCGCTGGCGCTCACCGTGCGCACCGCCCGCGAGGTCCTGGCCGAGGCGGGTTTCGACCCCAATCTCGTGGTCCTGGCCGCCGAGGAGCCCGGCGAGCGCACCGCGGGCTTCCTCGCGCTCCACCCGGACGTCCGCATCATCGACTTCACCGGCTCCACGGAGTTCGGCGACTGGCTGGAGACCAACGCCCGCCAGGCCGCCGTGTACACCGAGAAGGCGGGCCTGAACACGGTCGTCCTGGACTCCACCGACGACTACCGCGGGCTGCTGCGCAATCTCGCCTTCTCGCTGTCCCTCTACAGCGGCCAGATGTGCACCACCCCGCAGAACCTGCTGATCCCCCGCGCCGGCATCGCCACCGACCAGGGCGTCAGGACCGCCGACGAGTTCGCCGCGGATTTGGGCGCCGCGCTGGACAAGCTGCTCGGCGACCCGGAGCGGGCGGCCGGCACGCTCGGCGCCATCGTCAACGACGGTGTGCTCGACCGGCTGGAGAAGGCGGCGGCGCTGGGCACCATCGTGCACGCCTCGCAGCCGGTGGAGCACCCCGAGCACTCGGCGGCCACCGTCCGTACGCCGCTGGTGGCGCGCCTGGACGCGGGGGCGGACGAGGAGACGTACACCCGCGAGTGGTTCGGGCCCGTCTCCTTCGTCATCGCCACCGACTCCACCGAGCACAGCCTGCGGATCTTCCGTGAGACGGTGCGCGCCCACGGCGCGCTGACCGCCGCCGTGCACTCCACGAGCGAAGAGGTCCTCGCCGCCGCCGAGTCGGCGGCCCTGGAGGCGGGAGTGCACCTGTCGGAGAACCTCACCGGCCAGGTCTTCGTCAACCAGTCCGCCGCGTTCAGCGACTTCCACGGCAGCGCCGCCAACCCCGCGGCCAGCGCCACCCTGTCCGACCCCGCGTTCGTCACCGGCCGCTTCGCGACGCTCCAGTCGCGCCGCCCCGTCGCCATCGAGGAGAGCACCCATGCCTGACGAGGTCTATCTGATCGACGGGGCCCGCACCCCGCAGGGCCGCTATGGCGGCGCCCTGGCCTCCGTACGCCCCGACGACCTGGCGGCGCTGGTGGTCGGTGAGGCCGTGCGCCGCGCCGCGATCCCGGCCGAGGCCGTGGACGAGGTGATCCTGGGCGCGGCCAACCAGGCGGGTGAGGACAACCGCGACGTGGCGCGCATGGCCGTCCTGCTCGCCGGGCTCCCGCACACCGTGCCCGGCTACACCGTCAACCGGCTGTGCGCCTCGGGCCTGACCGCGGTCGCCTCGGCCGCCCAGGCGATCCGGTCCGGCGAGGCCGACCTCGTCGTCGCGGGCGGCGTGGAGTCGATGACCCGCGCCCCGTGGGTGATGGAGAAGCCGGGCACCCCGTGGGCCAAACCGGGCGAGCTGCACGACACGTCCCTGGGCTGGCGCTTCACCAACCCGCGTTTCGCCGCCGCCGACCGCGCGGTGCCCGCCGGGGCCGGTCCGGAGACGGTGAAGACGACCCTGTCCATGGGTGAGACGGCCGAGGAGGTCGCCGCGCTCGACGGCATCACCCGCGCCGACTCCGACGCCTTCGCGCTGCGCAGCCACCGGCGGGCCGTCGCCGCGCAGGAGGCCGGGCACTTCGACCGCGAGATCGTCCCGGTCCCGGTGAAGGACGGCCTGGTGGAGCGCGACGAGGGGCCGCGCCCGTCGACGACGCTGGAGAAGCTGGGCTCCCTGCGCACCATCTTCCGCAAGGACGGCATCGTCACCGCGGGCTCGGCCTCCCCGCTGTCCGACGGCGCGGCGGCCCTGGTCGTGGCGAGCGCGGCGGCCGTCGACCGGTACGGGCTCACCCCGCGCGCCCGTGTCGTCACCTCCGCCTCGGCCGGCGTGCAGCCCAACCTCATGGGCCTGGGCCCGGTTCCCGCCACGCAGAAGGCGCTGGGCCGGGCCGGCTGGCAGACCGCCGACCTGGACGCCGTCGAGCTCAACGAGGCCTTCGCCGCGCAGGCGCTGGCCGTCGTACGCCGGCTCAAGCTCGACGAGGACAAGGTCAACGCCGACGGCGGCGCCATCGCGCTCGGCCACCCGCTGGGCTGCTCGGGCGCCCGCATCCTGCTCACGCTGCTCGGCCGCCTGGAGCGCGAGGACGCGCGCCGGGGCCTGGCGACGCTGTGCGTGGGCGTGGGACAGGGCATGGCGATGCTGGTGGAGCGGGTGTGAGCCGGGACGCGTACGAGACGCTGCTCGTCGAGGAGCGCGAGGACCGGGTCGTGGTGACCCTGCACCGCCCCGAGGCGCGCAACGCGATCAGCGGGCTCATGATCCGCGAACTGCACGCGGTGTGCGACCTGTTGGAGGACGATCCGAAGCTGCTCCTGCTCACCGGCCACGGCAACGTGTTCGCGGGCGGCGCGGACATCGCGGAGCTGCTGCGGCGGGGCCGGGACGAGGCGCTTCAGGGGATCAACAGCCGCCTGTTCGAGCGGGTGCGCAGGCTGCCCATGCCGACCGTGGCGGCCGTCGACGGCTGGGCGCTGGGCGGCGGGGCGGAGCTGTCCTACGCCTGCGACATCCGTATCGCGGGACCCGACGCCGTCTTCGGCAATCCGGAGCCGGGGCTCGGCATCCTGGCGGCGGCCGGGGCGTGCTGGCGGCTTCCCGAGCTGGTCGGCGAGTCGGTCGCCAAGCAGGTGCTGCTCGCCGGGCGGAACCTGGACGCCCCGGCGGCCCTGGCCGCGGGTCTGGTCATCGACGTCGTACCGGCGGAGAGGCTGCTGGACGAGGCGCACGCGCTGCTGGACCGCATGGCGCGGTCCTCGGCCACCGCGCTGCGCCTGACCAAGCTCGTCGTCGACGCGCCGGGCGCGCACCCGGTCGCCGACGACCTGGCGCAGGCCGTGCTCTTCGAGGGCCAGGACAAGCAGGACCGCATGACGCGTTTTCTGGCGAAGAAGAACAGGAGCAAGGCATGAGCAGTCCGAGCGTGCCCGCCGTCGTCGGTGTGATCGGCGGCGGCCGGATGGGGGCCGGCATCGCACAGTCGTTCGCGGCCGCCGGCTCGTCGGTGACCGTCGTGGAGAGCAGCGCGCAGGCCGCGGCCGCCGCCGTGGACCGGATCGCCACCGGGCTGCGGCGGGCCGCCGAGCGCGGCCGCCTGGCCGAGCCCGCCGAGCGGGTGCTCGCCCGGGTCACGACCGCCGAGTCCGTGGAGGGGCTGGCGCCGGGCACCGAGCTGGTCGTCGAGGCCGTGCCCGAGAACGCGGCACTGAAGGCCGGGCTGCTCGCCGCGGCCGAGGCGGCGGTGGACGACACGACCGTGCTGGCCACCAACACCAGCTCCCTGTCGGTCACCGACCTGGCCGCGGCGCTGAAGGTGCCGGGCCGCTTCCTGGGCATGCACTTCTTCAACCCCGTGCCCGCCTCCGAACTGATCGAGATCGTCGTGGCGCCGGAGACCTCGCCCGAGGTCGTACGGGCCGCCCTGGACTGGACCCGGGCGCTGGGCAAGAAGGACGTCGTCGTCAACGACTCCCCCGGCTTCGCCAGCAGCCGTCTCGGCCTGGCGCTCGGCCTGGAGGCGATCCGCATGGTCGAGGAGGGGGTGGCGGAGCCGGAGGCGATCGACGACGCGATGAGCCTCGGCTACAGGCACCCCATGGGCCCGCTGCGCCTGACCGACCTGGTCGGGCTCGACGTGCGCCTGGCCATCGCCGAGTATCTGCACGCCACGCTCGGGGAGCGGTTCGCCCCGCCGCAGTTGCTGCGCGACAAGGTCGCCCGAGGCGAACTGGGCCGCAAGTCGGGACAGGGGTTCTACACATGGCATTGAACCCTCCCCCAGCTGAAGCAGGGGGATTTCTGGCTCAAGCAGCTCGTTCGCTCAGCGAGCGAACGAGTCTGACGCTCTCAGCACCAGCCGGGACGGAACCTGCCCGGTTGCCCGTCAAGACAAAGGAGTTGCGCGTGCTTGGCTCTCGCAACGCCCGACAGCCAGGCTACCCGACCGCCCGGGCGATCTTTCGCCTTTTGGGCGAAACTCCGCTCCCTGCCCTGCTCCGCAGGAGTCCCATTCATCCCCCGGCTGAAGCCGGGGGCGTCCTCGGAGGTTACCGGTGACGCCGCCGGAAGCGGCCTCCCCCGACGCGGCGGGGCAGGGTGTCGGCTACCGCGTCGAGGACGGCGTCGCGGTCGTCGAACTGTGCAGGCCCGCCGCGGGCAACGCGCTCGACGCGGCCCTGCGGTCCGGGCTGCTGGCCGCCGTCCGCCGGGTGGCCGGCGACGGGGACGGCGAGCCGGTCCGCGCGGTGCTGCTGACCGCCCAGGGCCGGAACTTCTGCGTCGGACAGGACCTCAAGGAGCACGCCGAGGCCCTGGAGCGCGGCCCGGCGTCGGCGTTCGCCGTGGTGCGCGCCGAGTACAACCCGCTGGTGGAAGCGCTGCACGCGCTGCCTGTGCCGGTGGTCGTGGCGGTCGAGGGCGCGTGTGTCGGGGCCGGGCTGGGTCTCGCTCTGTGCGCCGATGTGCGGGTGGCGTCGCAGGGCGCGCGCTTCTCGACCGCGTTCACCGGGATCGGGCTGGCCGCCGACAGCGGTCTGAGCCTGTCGCTGGCCCAGGCGGTCGGCCCGTCGCGTGCCGCCGCCCTCATGCTGCTCGGCGACCGCTTCGACGCCGAGGACGCACGGCAGTCGGGGCTGGTGCACCGGATCGTGCCCGACGGGCAGGCGGCGGCCGAGGGGCTGGCGCTGGCCCGGCGGCTGGCGGCGGGACCCACCGCCGCGTACGGCGAGGTCAAGGCACTGCTGCGGTACGCGGCGGCCGGGGCGGCGCTGAGCGGGGTGCTGGAGCGTGAGGCGGCGGCCCAGGAGCGCCTCGGCGCCACCGACGACCACCGCGGCGCCGTGCGGTCCTTCCTCGCCAAGGAGAAGCCGTCCTTCGAGGGCCGCTGAGCAGTAGGCCTCTGAAGCGAGGGGCGCCGCACGCGGCGGCGGCCCTCGTACCGCCCGGCGGCCGCGTGCGGTCGGGGCGATCCCGGATCAGGGGTTGCCGGGGCCGGGAAAATTCGACAGACTATTACCCGAACGAATGGTCGGTAGGGAAGCTGGTATCGATGACCACGTCACACGGCGCAGTGTCGAGCGGCGACAGCGCGGAGCAGCGGCTCCAGGAGCAGTTCGACGCGACGATCGCGAAGGACCAGCGGATCGAGCCCCGGGACTGGATGCCCGAGGGCTACCGCAAGACGCTGATCCGGCAGATCGCGCAGCACGCCCACTCGGAGATCATCGGGATGCAGCCCGAGGGTGAATGGATCACCAGGGCCCCCTCGCTGCGCCGCAAGGCCATCCTCCTCGCGAAGGTCCAGGACGAGGCCGGGCACGGCCTGTACCTGTACTCGGCGGCCGAGACCCTGGGCGCCGACCGCGCTGACCTCACCGAGCGCCTCATCGAGGGCCGGCAGAAGTACTCGTCGATCTTCAACTACCCGACGCCGACCTTCGCGGACGTCGGCGTGATCGGCTGGTTCGTCGACGGCGCGGCGATCTGCAACCAGGTGCCGCTGTGCCGCAGTTCGTACGGCCCCTACGCCCGCTCCATGGTGCGGATCTGCAAGGAGGAGTCGTTCCACCAGCGGCAGGGCTACGAGCTGCTGATGACGATGATGCGCGGCACCGACGCCCAGCGCGAGATGGTGCAGGACGCGGTGAACCGCTGGTGGTGGCCGTCCCTGATGATGTTCGGCCCGCCCGACGGCGACTCCCCCAACTCCGCCGCCTCGATGGCCTGGAAAATCAAGCGGCACAGCAACGACGAGCTGCGCCGGCGCTTCGTCGACATGACCGTCCCGCAGGCCGCCAAGCTGGGCGTCACCCTGCCCGACCCCGAGCTGCGCTGGAACGAGGAGCGCGGCCACCACGACTTCGGCACCCCCGACTGGTCCGAGCTCAAGCGCGTGATCAGCGGCGACGGGCCGTGCAACGAGGAGCGCATGGCACGGCGGAAGGCCGCGCACGAGGACGGTGCCTGGGTGCGCGAGGCGGCGTCCGCCCACGCGGCCAAGCGGGCCGCCCGGTCCGGGGCCACCCGGGACGCCGGGAACAACGAGGAAGGAACGGCGGCATGAGCAACACCGAGGGGAAGAAGGACAGCTGGCCGCTGTACGAGGTGTTCGTCCGCGGCAAGCGCGGCCTGAACCACGTGCACGTCGGCTCGCTGCACGCGGCCGACGACGCCATGGCGCTCACCCACGCCCGCGACCTGTACACCCGGCGCAACGAGGGCGTGAGCATCTGGGTGGTGCGCTCGGAGCACATAGCCGCCTCCACCCGCGACGAGAAGGACCCCTTCTTCGCGCCCAGCGCCGACAAGGTCTACCGGCACCCCACCTTCTACGACATCCCCGACGATGTCCCTCACATCTAGGAGCAGGACGGACATGAGCGACGACCACGTCTACCTGTCCCTGGCCGAGGAGCACGGGGAGTCGGACGCCCGCTGGGCCTTCGGCACCGGTTTCGAGGACCCGCTGCACGGCGTCGACACCACCGTGCCGGACACGGTCGAGCCCGCCGAGCTGGCCGCGTACTGCCTCGCCCTCGGGGACGACGCCCTGGTCGGCGCGCAGCGCCTATCCCAGTGGTGCACCCGGGCGCCGGAACTGGAGGAGGAGGTCGCCCTGGCCAACATCGGCCTCGACCTGCTCGGCCAGGCACGGCTGCTGTACGCCCGCGCCGGCCAGGTCGACGGCACCGGCCGGGACGAGGACGCCTACGCCTACTTCCGGGACCCGGCGGACTTCCGCAACGTCCGTCTCGCCGAACTCCCCAACGGGGACTTCGCGTTCTCCGTCACCCGGCTGCTGGTCCTGTCCTGCTGGCGCCTGGCCGTCTTCCAGCGGCTCGCCGCCACCACGCAGGACCCGGTCCTGAAGGCGATCGCCGCCAAGGGCGTCAACGAGCTGGCCTACCACCGGCAGTTCGCGGCGGACTGGGTGGTGCGCCTGGGCGACGGCACGGAGGAGTCCCACCGGCGGATGCGGGCGGCGCTGGCCGCCGTGGCCCCGTACACGGCCGAACTCTTCGCGCCGCGACCGGGCTTCGGCGTCGACCCGGCGGACGTGCGGGAGGAGACGACGGCCGTGCTCGGGCAGGTCCTCGACGCCGCCGGTCTTGAGTCACCCGAGGCCGAGGCGCTGCCCGGTCAGGGCAGGGAAGGCGACCACACCGAGCATCTGGCCCCGCTGCTGGAGGAGTTGCAGAGCGTGGCCCGCGCGCACCCGGAGGCGACATGGTGAGCGCACTGGACGAGCGGCGTGCGCGGCACGTGGCCGAGCAGGTCCCGGACCCGGAGCTGCCCATGCTCACCCTGGCCGACCTCGGCGTGCTGCGCACCGTCGAGCTGCGGCCGGACGGCACGGTCGTCGCCGGGCTGACCCCCACCTACTCCGGCTGTCCCGCGATGGCGGAGATGCGCGCCGACGTGGCCGCGCGACTGCGCGCGGCCGGCTTCTCACAGGTGGAGATCCGTACCGTCCTCGACCCGCCGTGGACGACGGACTGGATCACGGCCGAGGGCCGGCGCAAGCTCACCGAGGCGGGCATCGCGCCTCCCGGCAGCGCGCCCCGGCGCGCCGGCGGACCCGTGCCGCTGGAGCTGTCCGCCATCCGGCGCGCGGTGGCGTGCCCCCGCTGCGGGTCGTCGGACACCGAGGAGACGTCCCGCTTCGCCGCCACCTCCTGCAAGGCACTGTGGCGCTGCCGCAGCTGTCTTGAGCCGTTCGAGTACGTCAAGGAGATCTGATGGCCCCGACCACCACGACGACGGAGACCGACGTGTCCGCCGCCCCCGCGCGGCGGCGCCGCCGTCCGGCCTTCCACCCGCTGCGGGTCGCCGCGGTGCAGCCGCTGTGCTCGGACGCGGCCGCCGTCAGCTTCGACGTACCCGAGGAGCTGGCGCAGGAGTTCGCCTACCGTCCCGGCCAGTCGCTCACGCTGCGCCGCGAGGTCGACGGGCGCGACGAGCGCCGGTCGTACTCCATCTGCTCCCCCGTCGGCGCCCGCCCCCGCATCGGCGTGCGCGTGGTGCCCGGCGGCCTGTTCTCCTCCTGGCTGGTGGAGGACGTCCGCCCCGGCGACACCATCGAGGTGATGGCCCCCACCGGCGCCTTCACCCCCGACCTCGCCGAACCGGGCCATCACGTCCTGATCGCCGCCGGCTCCGGCATCACCCCGATGATGTCCATCGCCGAGTCCGTCCTGGCCGCCGACTCCCGCTCACGGGTCACCCTCTTCTACGGCAACCGCCGTACCGACACGGTGATGTTCGCCGACGAGCTCGCCGACCTGAAGGACCTCTACCCCACCCGCTTCCAGCTCGGGCACGTCCTGTCCCGCGAACCGCGCGAGGCCGAACTCCTCTCGGGGCGCCTGGACTCCGAGCGCCTGGCCGCGCTCATCGACGGGCTCGTCGACGTGAAGAGCGCCGACCACTGGTGGCTGTGCGGCCCGCACGGCATGGTCCGCGACGCGCAGAAGCTGCTCGGGGACCTCGGTGTACCGGCGGACCGCGTCCACCAGGAACTGTTCTTCGCCGACGACGAGCCGATCCGCACGGTCCGCCACGAGGACGCCACGGGCGACGGCCCGGTCAGCCAGGTCACCATCACGCTCGACGGCCGCTCCACCACGTCCCCGCTCTCCCGCGAGACGACGATCCTGGACGGGGCGACGCGGGTACGCCCGGACATGCCCTTCGCCTGCAAGGGCGGCGTGTGCGGCACCTGCCGCGCCCTGGTCACCGACGGCGAGGCCGACATGCGCCGCAACTACGCGCTGGAGCCCTCCGAGGTCGACGCCGGCTACGTCCTGACCTGCCAGACGTTCCCCGTGTCCGACTCCCTGACCGTCGACTTCGACAGCTGAGGCCCACGTGAGGGCGGCGCTCGGCGGTGGCGGCGGCCTGCCGGCTGGATGCGCTCCTCACTCCCCGGGAACGGGCAGGGCCGTACGCACCGCCCCGTGAACGGCGCGGGCCAGGCGCGCGCCCCACAGCGAGCGCGGTCCGGCGAAGGTGTGGAGTTCGTCGCCGTCGCCCGGGGTACGGGCGGCCACGCACACGGCGTCGGTGGGGGTGCCGGAGCAGTCGTAGCCCGCCTCCAGCAGCGCCTGGACCTTGGCCTCGGTCGCGGTGACCACGGCGTTGACCAGTGCGGCGTCCGACAGGGCGGCCGGGAGCGCGGCGACGACGTTGATGGTGCCGGGCGCGCCAGGGCCATCCGTCCCCGGTGCCGGGGAAGCGGCCCATCCGCGCACCCGGATGCCCGCGGTGGCGACCGCGGTGGCACCGCCGTCCTCCGCGCTGCCGTGAGCCGTGACGTCGGCGGCGGTCATCAGACCCACCCCCGCGCCGTCCAGCCCGGCCGCCCCGGCCAGCTCGGCGAGGTGCCGTTCGGGGTCGGTGCGCCGATAGCCGTGGGCCACCTGCGCGTTGAGGACCCAGGCGCGCTCTCCGATACCGCCGCCGAGCACGGCGTTGCTGACCATCCGCCACCCCGGACCGACATGCCACACCAGCGCGGGCAGCCGCAGTCCGTCCTCGGTGCGGGTCAGCCACCGCGGGGCCGGCAGACCGGCAGTTGTGAACGGCGCGACGACGGAGGTCACGAACTCAGCACTCCTTGCTGACGGAACGGGCCCGCTGATGGTACGCGGAGGGGCCCGGGTCCGACGGGCCGGGTCCGACTGCCCGCCCGCACTCTCCCGTCGGCCGGTCAGAACTTGGGCAACGAGGCCTGGCTCCCGACCAGTTCCGCGGCCTCCTCCGGGGTCGCGACGGACGGCGGGGAGCCGTCCAGAGGTCGGCGGGCCGTCTCCTTCATGCACGCCACCGAGATCACGCCGACGCGCGCCGCGGCCATGGAGTAGTACGCGGGCATCAGGTCGCTGCCCGTGACCGAGATCAGCGCGGTGATCACCAGCGGGGTCGTCCCGCCGAAGAGGGAGGCGGAGAGGTTGTAGCCGATGGACAGCGAGCCGTAGCGCACCTGGGTGGGGAACAGGGCGGGCAGCGCCGCGGACATCGTCCCGAGCAGGCACACCAGCGACAGCCCGAGCATCAGTATCCCCGCGGACACCGCGACCAGGCAGCCCTGCTCGACCAGCAGGAACGCCGGTACGGAGAGCAGCAGGAAGCCGAGCATGCCGGTCATCAGGACCGGTTTCCGGCCGAGCCGGTCGGACAGCTTGCCGACCTGGTTGATCAGCAGCATCAGCACCACCATGGTGGCGATCAGGATCAGCAGGCCGTGCGTCTCGGAGTACCCCATCCGGTCCGACAAGCGACATTCCCCACACGGGCACCGGATGTGCCCGCGAGCGGCCGTCCGGGGGTCAGTGCAGACCGATGTGGACCGGGCCGCCGGTGGGCGAGACGTCGTCGAGCAGGCCGGCGGGGACACGGAAGACGCGACCGGGGGCGGCCGGCCAGGCGAGGGTGCGGCGGGCGAGGGTGCGTCCGTCCTGACGGACGGTCACCTTGGGGAAGCGGACGAACTCGTCGGTCCACAGCAGCAGGCGCCCCCGGGCGGGTGCGGGGTCGTTCGGCCGCAGGATCTGCGGGGCGACCCAGCGGAAGGGGGCGTCGGCGGTCAGTCGGACGCCCTCGGCCGGCCGGTCCTCGCCGTTCAGGTGGCGGACGACCTGCTGGGCGACGTGCCTGCCGTCGAGGGCGGCGACGTCGGCGGTGTCGACGGGGTGCAGCAGATTGCCGGCGGCGAAGACGCCGGGGCGGCTGGTGCGCAGCGCCGTGTCGGTGAGGGGGCCGAGGGTGCCTTCGTCGAGGGTGATGCCGGCGGCGCGGGCGAGTTCGTGGTCGGGGATCCAGTCGCCGGTGAAGACGACGGTGTCGCAGGCGACCGTGCGGCGCCGGCCGGTGTCGAGGTGCTCGATCTCCACGGCCTGGCAGCGGCCCTTGCCGATGACCCGGGTGACGCGGGTGCGGGTGGCGACGGGCACGCGCAGCACGGTGCGACCGGCCGCGTTGAAGGCGGCGTAGGACTCCGCCTTCGGGTACTGGCTGACCATGAGGGCGGGGGTGCAGCCGGCCTCGCGCAGGGTGACGGCCGCGGACCAGCTGACGAGTTCGCCGCCGACGATGACGGCCCGCTTGCCGACGGGCTGGTGGTGCAGATGGACGAGGTTCTGCAACTGGCCGGTGGTGTAGACGCCGTGGGGGCGGTCGCCGGGGATGCGGCGTGCGGTGCGGGGCCGTTCGCGGGCGCCGGTGGCCAGCACGATGGCGCGCGGCCGGATGCGGTAGCGCCCGTCGGGGCTGGTGACGTCGACGGTGTCCTCGTCGGCCCAGCCGGTGACCATGGTGCGGGTGCGGATCTCCGCTCCGGCCCGGGTGGCCTGCCGCACGAGGTGGCGGGCGTAGGCGGGTCCGGTCATCACGCGGCGCAGGTCGCGCAGACCGTAGCCGGTGTGGTCGCTGTGCCGGGGGATGCCGCCGGCGTCCTGCTCCCGGTCGACGACCAGGACACGGCCGGCCCGGAGTCCGGCCAGTTCGGCGGCGGCGGTCAGGCCCGCGGGCCCGCCGCCGATGATGAGGACGTCGGGCGTGGTCAGGGGCGGCTGGTGGGTCATCGGTTGTCCTTGTGCTGGCTGCGGCAGCCGTCGTGGGTGTGGTGCTTCTCGCGCAGGGCGGCGACGGCCGCGCCGCAGAAGAAGCCCTGGCAGCGGCCGTTCATCGCGCGGGTGCGGCGGCGCAGTCCCTCCAGGCTGCGGGCGGGTACCGGGGCGTGGCAGGCGTCGCGGATCTCGCCCTCGGTGACCCGTTCGCAGAAGCAGACGATGGTGCCGTAGGCGGGGTCGCGGGCGATGAGGTCGGCGTCCTGGTAGGGGCGCTGGGTGGCTTCGCCGATGTTGGGCATCCGCGGCGGCTCGGGCAGGTCGGCGCGCGGGCGCAGGGTCAGGCCGGCCTCCTCCAGCAGGGTGCGGGCGTGTTCGGCGATGGCGATGCCTGCGGTCAGGCCGGTGGAGCGGATCCCGCCGACGAGGAGGTACCGCTGCTCCGGACCGGCCTCGATGAGGTAGTCGGGGTGGTCGATCGCGGCGCGCAGCCCGGCGTAGCTGGCGGTGACCTCTTCGGCCAGCAGACGCGGCATGAGGCGTTCGCCCTTGGTGAGCAGGAAGTCGAAGCCGTCTTCGGAGGTGGCGGTGTCGGTGCGGTCGGAGAGGTCCTCGGCGGTGGGGCCGAGCATGACGTTGCCGTAGATGGTCGGGGAGATCAGTACGCCCTTGCCCCGGGAAGAGGGCACCGGCAGCACGATCTTGTTCACCATGGGGCGGGTGAGCTTGTCGAAGACGAAGAGTTCACCGCGGCGGGGGGTGACGGTGAAGCGGTCGTGGCCGAAGAGCCGGTCGATGTGGTCGGCGCCGAGACCGGCGGCGTTCACGACCCAGCGGGCCCGTACGTCACCGGCCGAGGTGTGCAGGGTGGTCTCCTCGTCCCCTGCGTCGACGCCGGTCACGGCGTGTTCGAGCAGGATCGCTGTGCCGCGCTGCCGCGCGTCGGTGGCCAGGGCGAGGTTCGTGGTCCAGGTGCAGATGATGGACTCGTCCGGCACGGTCAGGCCGCCCAGCACTCCCTCGCCGAGGTCGGGGACCAGTCGGTAGACGTCGTCGGCGTCGATGATCCGGCAGTGCGGGTAGCCGTTGGCCTCGGCCTTCTCCTTCAGTCCGGGCAGCGCGCCGAGTTCCTCGTCGGTCCAGGCCACCAGCACGGCACCGGTGTGTTCGACGGGGATGGCGGTGGCTTCGGCGTAGGCGCTCAGCAGGTGGTAGCCGCGCGCGACCAGGCGGGATTCGAGCGTGCCGGGTTTGGCGTCGAAGCCGGTGTGCAGGATCGCGGTGTTCGCCTTGCTGGTGGCGTCGCCGACGTCGTCGCGGGCGTCGAGCAGCGCGACGCGGACGTCGTAGCCGGACAGTTCGCGTGCGATCGCCGCGCCGACGATGCCTCCGCCGATCACCGCGACGTCGTAGACGTCGTCGTGCGGGCGGTGCGGGGTGGCGGTCATGAATGGTCTCCCTCGGTGGCGCGGGCCGTCGCGGCCTGCGCCCATGCGGTGCGGAACTCCTCGGCCCGGTCGGCGGACCAGCGGGGTTCGTAAACGGTGCTCGGCTGCCAGTCGCCGACGGCTTCTTCGAGCCCGAGCACCGGATCGAGGGCGCAGCGGGCCAGTGCGGCCGCCCCCAGAGGGGTGGCGTGGGCGTGGGGGTAGATGTCGACCGGCATCTGCGCGATGTCGGCCTGGGCCTGCATGAGGACGGCGGAGTTGGTCAGTCCGCCGTCAGCGCGCAGCTGGGTCAGGGGCCGGCCGAGGTCCTTGGCGACCAGGGCGCCCAGTTCGGCGACCTGCGCGGCGATTCCCTGGAGCACGGCGAGGACGAGGTGTTCGCGTCGGCTGGCCAGGGTCATGCCGGTGAAGGAGGCGGTGGCCTCCGGTGCCCACCAGGGGGCGGCGAGGCCGGCGAACGCGGGCACGCACAGCACCCCTTCGGCGTCGGCCGCCGCCAGCGTGTCCAGGTCGGTCGCGGACTGGATGAGGCCGAGGTCCTGGAGCCAGCGCACCGCCGAGGCGACGGTGTAGACCTGGCCGTCCACGCAGTACGGCGTCCGGCCGGCCGCCCGCCAGGCCACCGAGGTGGTCAGTCCCGCGCTGGAGCGCACCGGGTTCAGGCCGGTGTTCGCCAGCAGGAACGCGCCGGTGCCGTACGTGCATTTCGCGGTGCCCGGCTCCAGGCAGCGCTCCGCGACCAGGGCCGCCTGCTGGTCGACGATCAGCCCGGCCACCGGCATCTCCTGGCCGAAGGCCCGGGTGGTGCCGACGACCTCGTCGCAGGCGGCGATGCGGGGCAGCCGTTCGCCGCCGAGACCGAACAGGTCCAGGAGTCCCTCGTCCCAGGCGGCGGTGTCCAGGTCGAGGACGAGTGAGCGGCTGGCGGTGACGGCGTCGGTGACGAACTCCCCCGTGAGGTGGTGCACCAGCCAGGTGTCGGTGGTCGTCACCACCCCGTCGCGGGTGAGGTTGCGCCGCAGCCAGGCCATCTTGGGCGCGGAGAAGTACGGGTCGAGGACGAGGCCGGTGCGCCGGGCGACACTCTCGGCGTGCTCGGCCAGTTCGTCGCAGACGCTCTGCGCGCGCCGGTCCTGCCACACGAGCGCCTGGGTCAGGGGTGTTCCGGTGGCCGGGTCCCAGGCCAGGACCGTCTCGCCCTGGTTGGCGAGGGCGATGCAGGCGATGGGACGGCCGGCCGCGCTCACCGCGCGGCGGCCGGCGTTGAGGACGGAGTCGAGCAGTTCGTGCGGGTTCTGCTCGACCCCGCCGCCGTTCAGGTAGGTGGGGCGGACGGTCTCCTCGGCGATGGCGACGGTTCCCTCCTCGGGGTCGACCACGATGGCCTTCGTGCCCGAGGTGCCCTGGTCGATGGCGAGGATCGCGGTCATCGTGCGCTCCCTTCCCCGACGGCGCCCGCGGACGTGCCGTCGGCGGTGTCCAGGGCGCGGTCGACGTCAGCCATGTCCGGCATGGTCAGCCCCTCGCGCCCGCGCCGGATCAGCAGACCGGTGAAGTAGACGGCACCGATCGCGACCAGGACGAGGACGTAGGTCCACGGGGCACGGAAGGAAGCATCCCGGAAGATCAGCAGCTCGTACACCAGCCAGACGCCCGCGACGACCAGCACCGGCACCTCCCAGCGGCCCAGCGAGAAGCCCTGGGACGCGGGCAGGGAGCGGCGCTTGATGGCGTACATCGCGACGGTTCCGGCGTAGATGAGGGCGGGCAGCAGGGTTCCGGCGGAGAACAGCTGGAAGAGCGCGTCGGTGGAGTGGGAGAAGACCGCGAGGATGATCTGCGCGATGAGCATCATGAACACCGAGGCGTACAGGGGCGTGGCGGTGCGCCGGTCGAGGCGCTTGAGGAGCCGCCAGCCGGGGAAGCGCTCGTCGCGGGACATCGCGTAGACCAGGCGAGTGCCGCTGAGGGTGATCACCAGTCCGCAGGAGAAGATCGACACGACGACCAGGACCAGCAGGATCTTGCCGACGACCGAGCCGAGCACGGCGGTGATGACGGTGGCCACGGGAGTGGCCGACGCGCCGACACCGTCGACCCGGCCGGCCGCCGCGGTGACCGCCACCAGGAACAGGAAGCCGAGCACGCCCAGCGAGAGCACGGCCTGGACCATGGCCTTGGGGATGACCCGGGCCGGGTTCTTGGTCTCCTCGGCCAGGTTGGCCGCCGACTCGAAGCCGACGATGGTGAACGCGCCGAGCAGGAACGCCAGGGCGAACGGTCCGGCCGTTGTGCCGCCGCCCAGGGCGTAGTAGCCGCTCTCGGGGACGGTCCCGGTGTCGAAGAGGTGCCCGAAGTCGAGCTTGCCGGTGAAGGCGCCCACCGCGAACAGCAGCACGGTCAGGGCGATCATGCCGACGAGCTGCACGGTCACGGCCACGCTGTTGACCCGGTGGGTGGTGCGGGTGGAGGCGGCGACGAGGAGGGCCTGGAGCAGTACGACGCCGGCGGTGATCACCCAGGCGTTCTGCGTGGTGCCGACATAGCGGAACAGCTCCGGAAGGATGGTGGAGGCGATCGTGTAGTCGACGGCGACCAGGACCACGCCCAGGAAGGCGAACGAGATCCATCCCATGATCCAGCCCCATACCGGGCCCACGATCCGTGACACCCACTGGTACGAGTAGCCGCTGATCGGGATGCGTGCGGCGAGGGCGCCGAAGACCAGCGCGATGGAGAGCTGGCCGATCACGGAGATCGGCCAGGCCCAGATGCCCCGTGGGCCGGAGGTCGCGAGCACCGAGCCGTAGGTGGTGAAGATGCCGGTGGCGATGGAGACGAACCCGAAGGCCACGGAGAACGAGGCGTACCAGCCGAGCTCCCGCGCCATCCGCGGCTTGGGCTCACCCTCGCCCGGGGCGCCTGTTCCTGATCTGTGGGGACCTGATTCTGCGTGTGCCATGACTCTTTTCCCTGCTTCAGAGTGCCCCGCCGTGGAGTGCGAGAGCCAGTGAACGTGAGCAACCGAACCCGGTCGGCTGTGCGGGCACGCCCCGCCCGGGGTCTGCCGGGGCCTGTCCGCCTGAGGGGCGGCGGGGCCCGCGATGGTGCACAGGGCCGTGGCCGAAGCGGTCTCGGCAACCCACTGCATGACCGTTTCTGTGGATCATTGACCGTGTGTTACCGGAAGTGTGGACCCTTGCCCGACAGTCGTCAAGGGCCGTTCACCGTGCACGGCGGCCAAGGGGCGTATGCGAAGGCGAGGAAGCTTGGCCCGGACACGGCAGCGGCCGACCGTAGAATGCAGTCACAGGTCCACAGAAACGGTCACTTGCCCCAGGAGGTGGGATGTGCTCGCCGCCGAGCGCCACCGCAGAATCGTCGCCGAGATCGCCCGGCTGAAGTTCGTCACCACCGACGACCTGACCACGTTGCTCGGCGTCTCCCACGAAACGATCCGCAGGGACCTCGCCCTGCTCGAGCGGCGCGGCGAGCTCTCCCGGGTGCACGGCGGCGCCACCAGCGCCCAGGCACCGGTCGGGGAGGAGGCGCCCTTCAGCGAACGCAGCGGCAGCCTCGCGGCGGAGAAGGAGACCATCGGCCGGGCGGCGGCGGCACTCATCGAGCCGAACCAGACCATCGTCATCGACGTCGGCACCACGGCTCTGGAGGTGGCCCGCGCACTGCCCGCCGACCACGCCGGGGTCATCGCCACCCCGTCCCTGCTCGTGGCCGCGGAGGTCAGCACACGCCCCCGGGTGGAGGTCCTGGTCAGCGGGGGGCGGCTCAGGCCGGGCGACCTCGCCTGCTCCAACGCCCAGGCGGTGGAGTTTTTCGGCAACCTGCGCGCGGACGCCGTCTTCCTCGGGTCGGGCGGGATAGCCCCCTACGGCCTCACCGACTTCCACCTCGACGAGGTCGCCACCAAGCGGGCCATGCTCGCCAACGCCTCCCACCGCTATGTGCTGGCCGACTCGAGCAAGTTCGGCCGCACGGCCGCCCACCGCGTATGCGAGCTGGACGGCTTCGACACCCTCGTCACCGACCGGCCCTGCCCGGCCGATCTGCGCACCGCCCTCACCCGGGCCGGGGCGACGGTCGTCGTGGGGTGATCCGCCCGGACTTCGGCCGGCCCGCGCGGCAGGGACCGGCAAGCCCGGGCCACCGCCACGGGCGCCAGGGATGGGGCGCCCGGAGCGGAAGGCGGGGCCGGACTACTTGCAGAGTTCCAGGCCGCGGCTGATGACCGCGCCGAGGGAGATGTTCTTGCCGGGGTTGTTGGGGTCGCCGGCCCAGATGGGGTCGGGGCCGGGGTGCTTCTGCCGGGCGCGGCTGTTGAGGCCGTAGGTGCCTTCGGCGGTGATGAAGGTGACGGCCTCGCCGGCGCAGGCGAGGTTGCCGGAGGCGACGGTGAACGGCCAGGGGGTGATGGTCCGTTCGGTGACGTAGCCCGTCGAGTCGCCGTCGCCCTGGGTGGTGGCGGGCTGGGCGTTTTCAGTGGTGTTGCGGTCGGCTGTGCCGGTGCCGCCGGTGCAGCCGGTCAGGGTGAGACAACCGAAGACTGCGGCCGCAACGGCGGTGACACGGATGCGCATGGTCCCCCTTGGACATGTCGTGGGGCTGAAAACAACATCATCTGGCTGGTTAACAACAACGGTGGAGGTGATGTCGGCTCTGTGATGGGATCGTGACGGTCAGTTGGGGCGGCGGCCTCGGACAGGGGTTCCGCGGTCCGGCCGGACCGGGGGCAGCGGTCCGGCCGGACCGCGGAGACGACGCAGGACGATTGGCGGCCAAGGACGCTCGGTGGCTCATCTTTTGCGGTGCCGCACAGGTTGATACAGAACAAAAAGGTGCGATTTGGTGACGTGTCCGACCATGGCCGACCATGGGGTCCGTCCCGGCCATCCCGGGCACCAGTTCGAAGAGAGGCGCACCACCCATGCACGTCACCGGAACCGCCCCTCCGGGGGTTCCTCACACGTGCTCTGACCTGTGGTTTCCCTCCGACCTGCGGAAACTACCACCGCTTCGGCCCGCATCAGCCCGTCCCGGCCCGCCTTGGGCCGCTCTTCTTGCGGTTGGCGGCCTGGTCGGCCTTCTCCGGGATGACACCGCGGATGCGGCGTCGCCGCAGGTAGGCGCGGTTGGCGCGGGAGGAGTACGCCTTGTCCGCGGCGACGGCGCCGGGCCGGGTGCGCGGGCGGCCGGCCGGGCCACGCACCTTGATGCCCTCCAGTACCGGGACGAAGCGTGGGCTGTCAGCGGCCTGTCCCGGAGTGAGGACGAACGACAGCGGCCGGCACCGGCGTTCGGCCGCGAGGTGGGTCTTGGTGGTCAGTCCACCCCGGGAACGGCCCAGTTCAGCCGCACGGAGCCGGGCTCTGCGCCTCCGCCGTAAACGCCGCCGTTCCTCACGCACCACGTCGTCGCCGTCCTCGTCCGACGGAGTTACCGGTGTGCTTTGCCCCTTTCGAGAAGCCCTTTTTCCTCGGTGACAGCCTTCTCCAGCTCGTCCAGCAGTTCGGGCTCGACGGCCATACCCGCCGCGTGATGATGAGCGCGCGCGACCGTGGAATCCACGCTGACCAGGTCGAGATCGACCTGTCCACGGGCCGCCGCCTCGGCGATCATTCCCTCCATCAGCGTCTGGAAGGTCCCGGCCAGAGCCCAACGCTGGAACGCGCCGTAAACGGTCGACCAGGAGCCGTACTCCTGCGGCACGTCCCGCCACGGGCACCCAGCCCTGAACCGCCACATCACGGCGTTGAACAGCCGCCGCAGGTCAGGAACCGGGCCGTGCTCGCCCACCGGCAAGAATGGCTCGACCAACTCCCACTCGGCATCAGAGAGATCACCACGCGCCACCCCCGACAACTACCAGGCCCAGCCGCCCGCCACCGGCGAATCCCAAAACCAATGATCCGAACCTGGAACAGGCCCTAGTACTCCAGCCGGACTTCGGTATTTGTGCTGATCAGCGGCCTGGTGGCGGGGAGTTTAGCCGGGGTGTCACGTGCGTGTGAGGGCTTTTTCCATCTGGTGCCGGCGAACAGGTAGCCGCGTCGCATGTAGTGGTAGTGGCGGGCGCGTGCCTGGTGACGTCGCCTCCACCGTGACCAGTTCACGGCGTGATCACGGTGTTCTCGGGGCGGACGGCCAGTTGCCAGAAGACGGCGGATCTCGGCCGGTGTGAGGTCCACGAGGTCGGGAGTGTCGTTGTCACGACCCCCTTTTCGCGCTCCAGGGTGGCCATAGCGGCGAGGAAGGCATGGGCGAGCATGGCGAGGGTGATGTGCCGGTACCAGCTGGTGTAACGGCGAACCTCGTACTCGTCGAGGCCGCATTCGTTCTTGGCGGTCTGGAAGCACTCTTCGATCTTCCAGCGGCACCCGGCAATCCGGACGAGGTCCGCGAGAGTGGCGTCGAGC